>NZ_JARUWZ010000059.1:0-1980 GCF_030433775.1 Erwinia sp. PsM31 | reverse complement strand
TCTCGGAAAGTGTTTTTGCAGAGAATTGCGAAAATTTTCTTGTAAGCAGTATATTCTTCGTTTCATCCCCGGCAATAGCTGAATAAACAACCACCTCTTCTCACAAGCTTTTTTTCTGCATGAATTTATTGCAGCTTTGCAAGATAAATTTCCGACGAGAAGAGAATCAAACCAAAAGGTAAAGTTATATAGAATTGTTTTTCCAATAACTTTCTTAAATCCAATAAAATACCCATAAGCATCATCATCACATTTTTTCTCATGGACTCCGGAAGTGCAAAAGATACATTCCAGATACACACTTTTTCATTTTAGAAAACTGCTGATGTATTAACAGGATATTTTAATTTTTTGTTCACATCCCAGCCATAGTAAACTTCAGATATATTAACAAGGATGATGATTTTATTTTTGATAAGTAAATCATACTCAATATAATGTTTTACTGAATCAACAACTATATCAATCAGTGATTGCTTATCATTTTTTTTGAAAGTCATAATAAATGACTCAACATCTGATATAGCTATACATTCGTTAGCCGAAGCATAGGAAGAGTAAATAAACAATAATGCTATAGAAAGAAACTTCATATTATCCTCAACAAGCAAAACAATTAATATGGCATTTTTCATCCTTACCAGATGGTTTGCATGTCAAATGTATTCACTCTGTCATTCAATATTAGAAAGTGCAGATTATCATTTCCTAATACTCAAAAACAATTTCGATGCCATAAAATCACTTTATTAACTAACTCAGAAAAACGCCCCCATCAAATTATGGTGAAGGAGGAAGTATTTTTGAACTAATAGAGTTGCATATTGCCTCACCAAGTGATTTTTTAGATATCAAATTGTAAACTTTAATTTTAGTTGTGTACAACTTATCAGGATCTCTCGAATCAAATGTATAAATAATTATTTCATCTTTTTTTAGCTCATAGAACATAATCCCATCAAACCCAGACACTTTATCATCCTTAAACTTTGATAAAATATTGGCTACTCTTATCCGAGTTTCATGAGAATGTATAGCTTGAAGAAGGTCATGATCGCCCACCCC
Organism: Erwinia sp. PsM31; assembly: GCF_030433775.1. Taxonomy (NCBI): domain Bacteria; kingdom Pseudomonadati; phylum Pseudomonadota; class Gammaproteobacteria; order Enterobacterales; family Erwiniaceae; genus Erwinia; species Erwinia sp. PsM31. Next base: position 915 of record NZ_JARUWZ010000059.1, on the reverse strand, counting down.
TTTTAAAGGGGTATTTAAATATACCTTATCTACATAAGGGTTGTAGTCATTTAAGTTACATGTTGGCGTATTTACATTGTCAATCCCATAATAATTCCTAAAAAAACCATCAATTACATATTTATAATCTATAGCTGAAGATAATGGCTTAACATACAAAGTTATTCCTCCGGGCTCACCAGAAAAAACATTCATTGAATAGAAAAAAATAAATATGGGCATTAATATCTTCATCGACCACCGCCTTCATCTCGAGAGGAAATTCCTTTATTATCAAAACAGAATAAATTATTATTTACATCATCCACATCAACAACCATCAACTCTGCAGAACTTTCTTTTGCATAGTTTTTATAAACTACCGGGACATAGAATCTAAAAAATTTTTGATATACGGGGACGTTCCTTTCCTCCTTGACCGTCATTCTAAATCTGGACACCACTTTAGTAGTGCTATATATGGACAATTTTATTGTACCTCCGCCAAATTTAGAACCACCTTGATTCCCCCCAAGCCCAGCAATATCCCCATGTATAGTTTTACCATAAACCAATGATACATGTCCATTTCCAGTAAAACGATCCCCAGAATTTGTATAGGTTCGAAATACCATTAATGCGCCATAAACTGGCTTATCAATTTCTACAAATTTTACTTTATCATATGCAGGAAATTGAGAAGACTGAGGGTAACTTTTTGAGTAATCATAAGAAGATTCTTTCAAAAAATAATTTACAAATGATGCACACCATGCAGTATTCGATAAGGAACCTTTAGCGTTAATTAAATAGTGGTAATTATCTTCTATACTTTTTTCTCCAGTTCCCTTCCATTTTTTAGCTGCTTTAATTGCAACCGCCATCCATGGAGCCTCTCTCTGATCATGAGGGAGTAACGCAATCGGATTACCAGAA
>NZ_JARUWZ010000058.1:0-2619 GCF_030433775.1 Erwinia sp. PsM31 | reverse complement strand
CGCAAAAAGAGCAGTACAGCAGCTTCCCTGAACCGTCTTTGCGCTTATCTGTCATCAGTTAACCTCATGGCTTATCAGCGGCCCTTACAGGCTGTGTTCATTAATGGACCAGATCCTAATATAGCGCATTTCAGGGGCGTTTTGGCAGCAAAACCGGGACGCGCTGCGCCTGTCAGCCGCCGTGATTTTTTATCAGTATCCGGTAAGGCAGCGGGCGCCAGGTGATGAAAAGTAACGGGAACGGCTAATAAGCCGCTGTTTTGGCAGGCAATCATTCAGCGCCGCCACAGTTGATTTAGCTGTTGAATGGATTATGCTAAACTCTTGTCACTTATACAGATCGTTTCCTATGGAGTCTAAATAATGTCTCAGGAGCCAAAGAAAGAGAGCCCGGAAGAGAAATCCTCTCTGGCGCTTAACAAGTTACTGCAAGCCCGATCTGTGATCATTTCTGGCGAAATCGATCAGGCGCTGGCGGAGAAAGTTACCGCCCAGCTGCTGATCCTGCAGGAAATGGGCGATGAGCCGATCAAGCTGTTTATCAACAGTCAGGGCGGCCACGTCGAAGCTGGCGATACCATTCACGATATGATCAAGTTCGTGAAGCCGAAGGTACAGGTTATCGGCACCGGCTGGGTAGCCAGCGCGGGCATCACCATTTTCCTGGCGGCGGAGAAAGAAGATCGCTATACGCTGCCTAATACCCGCTTTATGATCCACCAGCCGCTGGGCGGCGTGCGCGGCAAGGTTTCCGATATCGAAATCGAAGCCAACGAGCTGCTGCGCGCGCGCGACCGTATCAACCGGCTGATCAGCAAAGCAACCGGCCAGCCGCTGGAAAAAGTGGAACAGGATACGGACAGCAACTACTGGATGGGTCCACAGCAGGCGATTGAATACGGCATCGCCAGCCATCTGATCACCCACTGGGACGAGCTGAAAGGTTAATCCCTTTTCCTTCCTTCTGAAGCCTCCTTAACCGGAGGCTGAGGTTGCTGACAAACTCCTGCCCTTTCATTAAGTCGCGTTCGGGCCGGAGAATAACACCAGAGGCAGATCGGAACACGGACACGCCGTAGATCCGTCCGTGGAGGCTCGGTTGGCGCGTCCATGCGCCAAACGGTCCGTTTGTCCGCTCAGCCTCTGCTGCTACGAAGCTGATGTTTCGCTGTAAAAAACCATTTCGTACAGACCCTTTAATTTTCAGCAGCCTGAAGCCTCCTTAACCGGAGGCTTTTTTTATTCTGCCTCACTGCCAAATCATAAGTAAAACTAAGCATTATCCGAATCTCCCGCCCAGGAATATGTACCAGCCATAACTCCGTGTATATTCCTTGCCGTTTATGGTTAAGGAAAAGAAAATGATCCGTAAAGAAATCTACAATCTGCAGATTGTCAGGGGGCTGGCCGCGCTGTGCGTGGTGCTGGAGCATCTCTCACCCCGCGCCGTTGCTCACTTCTTCAGTGCAGGTCAGGTTGGCGTATCGATGTTCTTCTTCCTGAGCGGCTATATTATGATGCACACCTTCAGAGAGGATCAGTCAGCGGGCGCCTTTATTAAAAACAGAATAAAAAGGATCTACCCCGCCTACCTCATCCTCTCCATTCCCCTTATCTTATATACGCTCCACAAGACCGGCTCATTAACTTATCTTCTGCATAATCTCTTTCTCATCCCCTGGACGGAGTGGGACAGAGAGGCGTTGCCCTATAACTGGTCGGAATCGATGGCGAATCCGGCGGCCTGGACGCTGGTCTACGAGTTCTATTTTTATCTGCTGCTTTGCGTAGGCAAAACGTTGCTGAATAAAAAAGCCTTTGTTTTCTCCTTTACCACCGTAGCGATGCTCGCCATTCTTATTGCGACCAACATGACCTGGGGTAATGACGGCTATCTGGGCTGGCACGGCGTTACGTTCAAATCCGTGGCGGGCAACCTTGCGCTGCTGTCGTTTATCGTCGGCATGTGCGGACGGCAGCTGGGTTTCCATCACGTGAAAAAAAATCCCGCCGTATTTTTGCTGATCCCTGTCGCTATGCTGCTGCTGTGGCTGATGGCCAGACAGGGCGTAACCAATCTGCAAATCCGCGATCTGCTGGGGTCATGCCTGCCTTCCTGGACCTTTGTGCTGCTGATGGCCAACATGGAGGATTTTAAAGGCTTTGCCTACGATAAACTTCACGCTATCGGCATGTACTCCTATTCGCTCTATCTTTTCCATGCCAACTTTTATACCGCGAAGTGGATTGTCTTTAATAATCTTGCCCGTGTCGGCCTGGACTCTTCCCCGATCAAGGTGGCGGTTCTGCTGCTGTTTATCGCGCTGTCGCTGTTTATTTCAAAACATCTCTACCATTTGATTGAAAGAGGCGGCGCGTGGAAGATGCTGCGGGGCCGTAGCGTCAGAGCAGGCTGAGGGCACGACAGGCAGCAGGCTCCACGTCTGGCTTTTCAGGCGGTCAATGGCTGAAGGATCGGGCCGATAAAAAAAGAGAGCCGGAAGGCTCTCTTTTTCAGGGGGGCAGGTCGTACAGAGAACTATTCGCCGGACGCCTGCTGCGCCTCGCCCTTGCCGTAAATCAGCATCGGATCCGATTCGCCCGCGATAACCGACTCGT
>NZ_JARUWZ010000057.1:0-2935 GCF_030433775.1 Erwinia sp. PsM31 | reverse complement strand
TATACACACTTTCCAGGCGTGCTCCTTCAGCCACTCGGACACCTCACCATATTGTAAACTTCATCCCCCTCTCGGGCGACGGGGCGCTACTATAGGGAGTCCGGGCCGAACGGTCAAGGGAATTTTCTCTTTTTATTCTGGCAGGTTAAGCGGTAAGCAGGCCGCGCTCGCTGTCGATTGAGAAACGCACAGGTGTAGTCATCAAGTTGCCATGCGGCCGACACAAAAGCGTCACGATTGTGTCGCAAACTAAACGCCTGAAATTTTTAGAAACGTTTTCTCATGGAGCCGTCTGATGAAAAAAAGCCTGTTTACGCTTTCCTTTACCGCTACGTTGTTATCCATCACGCTTTGCGCCCAGGCCGCCGATTATCAGCGTGCCGCACAGGGAGATATTACACAGCCCGGCGGCGCTCGCCGTTTAAGCGAGGATCAGACCGAAGCGCTGAAAGCTTCACTGAGCAGTAAAACAGCTAAAAACGTTATCCTGCTGATCGGTGACGGTATGGGCGACTCCGAAATTACCGCCGCGCGTAACTATGCTGAAGGCGCAGGTGGCTTTTTCAAAGGCATCGATGCGCTGCCGCTGACCGGTCAGTATACGCATTACTCGCTGGACAAAAAAACGCATAAGCCCGATTACGTTACGGATTCCGCCGCTTCGGCAACGGCGTGGAGCACCGGCGTAAAATCTTATAACGGGGCGATCGGCGTGGATGTGAACGGTAAAGATCATCAGACGATTATGGAAAGGGCAAAGGCAGCAGGTAAAGCGACCGGCAACGTCTCTACCGCAGAGCTGGAAGACGCTACGCCCGCCGCGCAGATGGCGCATGTGACCTCCCGTAAATGCTATGGCCCGGAGAAAACCAGCGAGCTGTGCGCAGGCAACGCGCTGGAAAAGGGCGGCAAAGGATCTATTGCCGAACAATTGTTGAACGCCCGTGTTGACGTCACTTTCGGCGGCGGCGGCAAAACCTTTGCCGAAAGCGCTAAGGCAGGCGAGTGGCAGGGCAAGACGCTGAGCGAGCAGGCGAAGCTGCGCGGCTACCAGCTGATTGATAACCTTGACGGCATGAACGCTATTACCGAAGCCACGCAGGATAAACCCGTGCTGGGCCTGTTCGCGGATGGCAATATGCCGGTGCGCTGGAAAGGGCCGAAAGCGACCCTGCACGGTAATCTGGAAGGCAACCCCATCAGCTGCGAGGTAAACAGCGATCGTCCTGCTTCCACGCCAACGCTGGCGCAGATGACCGATAAGGCTATCCAGCTGCTGAGCAAAAATCAGAACGGTTTCTTCTTACAGGTGGAAGGCGCGTCGATCGATAAGCAGGATCATGCAGCAAACCCCTGCGGCCAGATTGGCGAAACGGTAGATTTGGATGAGGCAGTACAGAAAGCGCTGGAGTTTGCCCGTAAAGACGGCAACACGCTGGTTATTGTCACGGCGGACCATGCGCATTCCAGCCAGATTATCCCTAATGACAGTAAGGCTCCCGGCCTGACGCAAAAGCTGGCAACTAAAGAGGGCGGCCTGATGACTATCAGCTACGGTAACTCGGAAGAGGACTCGCAGGAGCATACCGGCACGCAGCTGCGCATCGCCGCTTATGGGCCACACGCCGCTAACGTGGTCGGGCTGACCGATCAGACCGATCTGTTTTATACCATGAAGGCCGCGATGGAAATTAAGTAGTCTTTATAAAAACTGATTGATTATATAAAAGCACTGTTGCTGAAAGGTAACGGTGCTTTTTTATTTGCCTTGTTTACTTAGGGTTTATTTCTTCCTGGCGTAATAATGACCAGGCTGGCTCCATTATTCCTGTATCAGGACAGGTTGTTAATAAGGGGCCGGGGAAGTGTATTTATTTAAGAAGATTGAGCATCAGGGTAAAATTTTTCGTCACCTTTTACAGAAAGAAGAAAAATATTTGCTAACGACCTACCGCAAAAGACAATGTGGAGCAGATGTTTTCCGCAATCCTGAGTCGTTGAATGAAAAAATTATCCACCGTATGCTCTACACAAGCAACGATCTTTATACCCAACTGGCTGATAAATACCTGGCCCGTGACTACGTTGCAAAGAAAATCGGCGAAAACTATTTGATCCCATTGCTGGGCGTGTGGCGGCGCACGGCGGATATTGACTATGCTGCATTACCCGATAAATTTGTACTCAAATGCAACCATGATAGCGGCAGCTGCCAGATGGTGTTTGCCAAAGATGCGGCAGCAATAGCGCGCTATAATAAAAAGCTCGATTTTTTTCTTAATCGTAACTTTTACTATGTCTCGCTGGAATGGCAATACAAAAACATCCCACCCTTTATCCTGGCCGAGCAGTATATAGATATTTTTGCGAACGCCAATCCGGATATTACGCCGGAACTTTACCGCGTTCACTGCTTTCATCAAAAAGCGAAATTTACAGAGGCGGATTTTACGGATGCCGCCGGAAATAAGCTGACCAATATTTATGATGAAGGCTGGCGCCTGCAGCCTTTTACTATGGGGCAGAGCAATAATCCGCGCGACATTCCCCGGCCCGCTGGCTATGCCAGGCTGCTTGAACTGGCGGAAACGCTCGCAGAGGGTATTGATTACTGCCGGGTGGATTTCTTTATGCATAAAGAAAATATCTGGTTTAGTGAAATGACCTTTACGCCAGAGAGAGGCAAGATAAAGTTTTCGCCAAGAATATGGGATTACAGGCTTGGCGAGCTGTGGCAACTGCCGTCAGACATCAATAAATAAGTTGGGCATAAAAAAAAGCCTGAACGTGAGTTCAGGCTCTTTCTTTGAATATGGCGGTGAGGAAGGGATTGACTCGCTTTGCTCGCCCTGCGGGCAGTTCGGCCGCGGGACGTCCGAACTGTCCAACCGGCTGAAGCCGGTTGTCGAACCCGGTCAAGGGTTCTCACCCTTCC
>NZ_JARUWZ010000056.1:0-3486 GCF_030433775.1 Erwinia sp. PsM31 | reverse complement strand
GGGACGACACCAGCTCGTGCTGGGTGCGCGTGTCGAGCGCCTGGGCGGGCCAGGGGTATGGAAGTATCCAGATACCTCGCGTAGGTGATGAAGTGGTGATCGACTTCATCAACGGCGATCCCGATCGACCAATGGTAACGGGCCGCGTCTATAACGAAGGGAACATGCCACCATGGGGATTACCGGCGGCCGCAACCCAGATGGGATTTTATAGCCGTAGTAAGGATGGACATAAAGATACCGCCAACGCGCTGCGCTTTGAGGACAAAGCCGGTCACGAACAGATTTGGATCCATGCGGAAAAAAACATGGATACGGAAGTCGAGAGCTGTGAAACGCACCACGTGGGCGTCGATCGTCTGAAAGCGATTGGCCGTGACGAAAAAGTCACGATAAAGCGCAATCATCTGACGGAAACGGGTGAAAAACACGTCGTTAATGTCGGCAAGGATGAAACTGTGCTGACCATGGACAAAGAGGGTAATGCGCTGCTTGAGGCCAATACCAGCATTAAATTAAAGGTGAAAGACAACTATATATTGATTTCGCCCGACGCCATTGAAATTCAGGTAAAATCAGGGGATCTTCACGCCGAAAGCGAATTACAGGCGCTGTTTAAAGGCAACGAGCTGACCACGGTAGGCGACGGTAAAAATACCGAGATGAAAGCGAATGACACGGTAAGTATTACCGGAACGAACGTGGCTGATATCAAAGGCGCGATGGTTAAAATTAACAGTTAATGGCTGAGGAAAAATAAGTATGGGTATGCCTGCGGCCAGAGCATCCATCGATAAAGCCGCTCACGATGGCCCAATTCAGTGCGGGAGTCCTGACGTTATCATTGGAGGATTTCCTGCTGCCCGTAAAGGTGATTCGTTTTCCTGTACGCAGCACGGCAGCGGCATTATTGTCGGTGGTTCCGGCAGCGTGCTGGTTAACGGCGTATCGCTCGCCCGCCAGGGCGATAAAACCCAGTGTAACGCTGGCGGCGCATCAGCTCCTGCAAAACCTAAACCTGCGGCTCCGCAATACTGGGGCGGCTCGCTGGCTAAAAAGGCCGGTGAAGACGGTAAAATACATGGCGATCATTATGATGGTCGTATATTAAGCATCTGGAATAACGAAGAAGATAAAACGGAAGATGGACACTATGACACGGCTTCAATGGGCGTGGCATTAGAAGATTTAACGCTTGGCAATATGCAGAGCACGGATGTTCTGAAAGGAGAGTTGAGAAATAAAATAGGCGTGGTAAACGTCAATAGCACGGATTACGGATATTCGACTGATTTATCAGGGTTTAATACGGTAGCGACGGCGACTGGCGCGCAGTATGGTGCAACAGGCGCGTTAGGAAATCAGGGAACGCTATATTTAGGTGCTACGGGGGATGTCACATTAGGCACTGCCGAGGCCAAGGCCATCAGCGAATTTTATACGGGTGATAAAGGACGTTATGGTTTTTCTGGTGAGGTGGGCGCCGAGGCTGCAGCAGTAAAAGGAGAGCTGACAGGGAATGTTGATTTATATGGTATTTTGGTAACGGGTGGTAAAGTTGGTGGGAGTGCAGGGGCCGTTGGTGCCTCTGCTGGAGTAACCGGATATTGGGATGAGACAGACTATTCGGTGAATGTTAAAGCTTCAGGTGAATTAGCTTTAACTGTGGGCGTGAAAGTTGACGTGGATTTTAAACTTTCTTTTAAAAAGATAATAAGTTGGGGCTTTAAAGAAGGCGATGAGAAAAATATATCGGAGAAAAATGGCGATGGGGTAATTAGTACTGGTTGTAATACAGTGCTAATAGGTGATTGACTTTTAAATCGGTGGGTTAAGTATGTCTTGGTTAGGTTTTCTTATATTTTTAGCTATTTCTCTATGGTATGTGTGGAATGGAAAAGACAGTTTTTCTAAAAAAGATTGGTTTTTGTTTGCAGCTAAAGTAATTGGTGTATTAATTGGAACTGCTCTGTTTGGCAGGCTAATGTATAACATGATAACTTCATGGCACTTTATGCCCATGTCTGACGCAAAAAAACTCACTGCCTCTTTAGGCGGAGCATGTATCGCGGTACTTGGCAGTAAATTCTTGATAGTAGCACTTTGTTCCATCTTTTCAAATATCATGGGGTTTCATAAGGAATATAATACACAGAACTATGAAAAATTATCATCTTTTTCGAAAAGTGTTTCTCCGTCACTTCTTCTTTTCGTAAAGTGTTTAGTTTCCGCAGCATCTGCATTGATGCTTTATGGGATTTGGTTAGGTAGATAAAAAGGAGGGGGTTATGAGCAATTACATCAGCTACGACTTTCCGCTTGCCTCTCCTTTTACTAAAGAGGAAATGCAGCAGCGTTACTGGAAGTGTCTTTACACCTCTTCCAGTGAGAAGATGCTGCACTATTGGGTAGCCTTACCGCAAAGCCTGAAACCTGCTGAAATCAAACCGGTGGACTTCCCGGAAGTAGGGTTGGTGAATATTGGTCGTTACATTACATCCGACACTACGCCCTACCTTGAGGTTTGGGCAGCTTATGAGCGATGCGAGTGGGAAATGAACGCATCTGACTGGCTGTTTAAAAAACTGTCCATTATGGGTGAAAAGATCCTGCACCAGCGTTTAATTAATAATCCCAACGGTAGCGGCAAGTTTGCAGATGTATTAACAGTCAAAGTTCATGCCTCTGGTGATGAAGTCATCTCGCGCTATACCATACAAAAAGATTACAATCCTGCGGAAGGCGGCGGGAATTACTTCCTTTTGAAAGCTTCCTGCGCTTCACGAGATTATGCTGCGCTGGCTGATGATATCTTTTTTGTCGTGGTTAACTGGGATCTCTCAAATCGTAGCAATCTGGCGCTGGCTGAATTATTAACTACCGTTAATCTGGGAGCAGGAAGTTCGTTTAAAGTACCGTTATCCTGGAAAGCTAAAGTTATTTCAGAAAACAGAATGCTCATAGAGCATACTATCGAAAATGTTAATTATGGTGCGATAAATTTATACTTTTATCCTGACACTGTGGTTCACTCGGCAGAAGAAATTTTTGATAAATGTGCCGAGCGTTTTCATCAGCAGGATAATGGAATAACACTGGTAGCAAACGAGCTGGAGCCCATCCAAAATGATTTTAACAGCAATCTGAATATTGATTTATTTACGTGCACGGGCGAGATCACCAGCAGAGATGACCATATGCGCGCTTTTTATCAGGCATACGTTTTCAATAAAAATAACGTATGGGCATATATAGAATTAGTTGGCAGGCATCGTAACGTAAAAGACTATCATTTTGAAGAAAATAAGCGATGCCTGGAAATTATTTTCTCTACCATGCAGATCTCGGCTCATTAAGTTGATGTCTGTCTTTTAGACACCAATACGATAACCCTGCTCTTAAAAACACACTCCGTCTGACCCTACTAAATTTTATCCGCCCGGCGTCCCGCCGGGCCTGCCAGTCCGGGAAATTACTATGTTTGAT
>NZ_JARUWZ010000055.1:0-3575 GCF_030433775.1 Erwinia sp. PsM31 | reverse complement strand
AACCGCCGACCCCCTCCGTGTAAAGGAGATGCTCTACCAACTGAGCTAATCACCCCCGCTGTGTGGAGTCGCATTATAGGGATCGCGCAAAATGAGTCAACGATTTTTAGAAGGAAAAATTGCGTTCGTCTTAAAATTAAACAAGATGTTGCGATTTCAGGCAAAAGCGTCACGGCGCCGTCGGCTTTTGCAGCAAAGGCGGCGCGAAAGCAGGGGATTGCCGTTGAGGATTCATCTTGTGATGATAGAATGTTGCCCACTTTATTCTGGATTTATCAGAGCTCCCCGCTTCTGATAGCGTAAAAAGGCAGCTGTTAATGAAAATCAAAACCCGTTTCGCACCCAGCCCGACGGGCTACCTGCACGTTGGCGGCGCTCGTACCGCGCTTTATTCCTGGCTGTTTGCCCGTAACCAGGGCGGCGAATTCGTGCTGCGTATAGAAGATACCGATCTGGAGCGCTCCACCCAGCAGGCTATCGACGCGATCATGGACGGCATGAACTGGCTGAACCTGGACTGGGATGAAGGCCCGTACTATCAGACCAAACGTTTCGATCGCTACAATGCAGTGATCGATCAGATGCTGGAAGCGGGCACGGCCTACAAATGCTACTGCTCCAAAGAGCGTCTGGAAGCGCTACGCGAAACGCAGATGGCGAACAATGAAAAGCCACGCTATGACGGTCGCTGCCGCGACAGCCACGAACACCATGCCGATGATGAGCCTTGCGTAGTGCGTTTCCGCAATCCGCAGGAAGGTTCGGTCATTTTTGACGACCAGATCCGTGGCCCCATCGAATTCAGCAACCAGGAGCTGGACGATCTGATCATCCGCCGTACCGATGGTTCGCCGACCTACAACTTCTGTGTCGTGATCGACGACTGGGATATGGAAATTACCCACGTTATCCGCGGTGAAGATCATATCAATAACACGCCTCGCCAGATCAACATCCTGAAAGCGATCGGCGCACAGGTGCCGGTTTACGCGCACGTCTCCATGATCCTGGGCGACGACGGCAAAAAGCTTTCCAAACGTCACGGCGCCGTAGGCGTGATGCAGTATCGCGACGACGGTTATCTGCCGGAAGCGCTGCTGAACTATCTGGTGCGTCTGGGCTGGTCGCATGGCGACCAGGAGATCTTCAGCATTGAAGAGATGAAGCAGCTGTTCGATCTGGATGCGGTCAGCAAATCCGCCAGCGCCTTCAACACCGAAAAACTGCAGTGGCTGAACCATCACTACATCACCACGCTGGCGCCGGAGTACGTGGCGACGCATCTGCAATGGCATATCGAGCAGGAAAATATCGATACCCGCACCGGCCCTGAGCTGGCTCAGCTGGTTCGTCTGCTTGGCGAGCGCTGCAAGACGCTGAAAGAAATGGCCGCTTCCTGCCGTTACTTCTACGAAGACTTTGCAGAGTTTGATGCGGATGCGGCGAAAAAACATCTGCGTCCCGTAGCCCGTCAGCCGCTGGAAGTGGTTCGTGACAAGCTGGCCGCCATCAGCGTCTGGAACGCGGAAAACGTGCATCAGGCTATTCAGTCCGCTGCGGACGAGCTGGAAGTGGGCATGGGCAAAGTCGGCATGCCGCTGCGCGTTGCCGTTACCGGTGCAGGCCAGTCACCTGCGCTGGACGTGACGGTAGAAGCAATTGGTCAGTCGCGCAGCGTTGCGCGTATCGAAAAAGCGCTGAGCTGGATTGCGGCTCGCGAAGCGCAGGCTTAATCCTCTAAATAAAAGAACCGGCATCAGCCGGTTCTTTTTTCAACGTGCAACCTGCTCGGCAGGCGTGGAAACCTACTTCTCAACCTGAGAAATATCCAGCCGTTGCAGCATACCCTGAATGCCTTCACGTAACAGTAATGCATAAAGCTTCTCTTGTTCATCGCTGTTCATTTGCTGAATAGAGGTCATTAGCAGAGCGGGAAGAGAGTTTTGCGTGACGCGATAGGTGGCGGTCGGCTCGGCGACGTGGCGGGTGGATTTCAGGAAATTTCTTACATTCTCATCAATATGGATCATACGGGCCTTGCCGCCCTGTACGCCGGGCTTGGGTACGGTCGTCCATTGCTCTTTTTTAACCCATTTATTGATAGTCTGACGGCTGAAACCTGTTTCCTGTGCCAGTTCTTCCGGCGTTAACCATTCCTTTTTCATTATGCAATATCCTTTTTGCGTTGATATGTAACGGACATATATTACAGGAATTTATTGTTCGAACAACTAACAGGCAAGACTAATCTGAGCAGATAATTAGCAGCGGGGAGAAATGATATTTCCCCCTGCCGGGCGGCAGAGGGAAGAAAGCCTTACTGTGGGGTAGCAGCAGACTGATTTTGCGGACGATAGGCGATGTAGTAAGCCAGACCGACAAATACCGCGCCACCGACCGTATTGCCCAGGAAAACGGCAGCAAAATTAGGCAGGTAGTCGGCCCAGCTCAGCTGGCCGGCAAAAATAGCGGCCGGGATAATAAACATGTTCGCCACCACGTGCTGGAAGCCGATAGCCACGAACGCCATCACCGGGAACCACATGCCAAAAATCTTACCGACCATGTCTTTACTGGCGAACGCCATCCAGGTCGCCAGACACACCAGCCAGTTACAGCCGATACCGGAAATGAAAGAGTGCATAAAGTCGGCGTGGACTTTGGCCGAGGCGATAGCCACGGTCTTTTTAAGGTAGTCGCCTTCGGTCATGCCAAGCACATGGCCAAAGAACCATGCTACGGCTATGCTGCCGATAAAGTTGGCAATGGTTACCCAGAACCAGTTACGCACTACGCTAAAGCCGCTGACCTGACGGGCGAACCAGGCGATCGGCATGGTCATCATATTGCCGGTCAGCAGCTCACCGCCAGCCAGCACGGTCAGAATAATCCCCACGGGAAACACCGCTGCGCCAAGCAGGCCGCCAAAGGAGCCCCAGTTAGCGGGCAGCTGATTAATAACGTGCAGATCCAGCAGGAAGCCGGTGGCGATAAAAGCCCCTGCAATAAAGCCGAGGATCAACAGGGTAGGGACAGACGAACGACTTTTGGCGATACCAGCCTGAATAGCGACCGCCGCAATTTCTTTAGGTGAGTACAAGGACATAGTGGCTCTGATTCTGGTGTAGTGAAAGAAAGAATGGCCGAATCCGTCGCGTTATACGCGCGCATCCAGCGCTGAGAAGGGTTCGGCATTCGAAAACGCGGGAAGTTTTGCACGAGATTTTAACAAAAACAAGCGCAATTAAGCGCACAATTAACGCTCTGTTTACAGGATTAAACCCGACGCACTGTGATTGCCGCGGGAACGTTGCCGGATTGCATTCACGACACCATTTGATCGCTGACATAACGGCGATTAAGGCGGATTATGCTGTGTGGCAAAAGGTGCGGATGCGGCCTTTTGCATCGCTTTGGCCGCTTTTTCAGCGATCGAACACAGATTGGCATTTTGCCGTTGACACGTTCGGCCCCGTTTCATATTATGCCCGCCGTCAAGACGACAAAGGTTTTTCGGCTCGGGGGTATAGCTCAGCTGGGAGAGCGCTTGCATGGCATGCAAGAGGTCAGCGGTT
>NZ_JARUWZ010000054.1:0-3819 GCF_030433775.1 Erwinia sp. PsM31 | reverse complement strand
AAACCTCGGTTTAGGCGACGCGGCAAAAAAGACCGTCGGGAACGGTGCCGGGCAACTGCCAGATATGAGTTTCTTTTCAATCGTGAAGAGTGGAAACGGGTACTGCAAATTTCCGAACGGTTTAATCCTGCAATGGGGGAGCGGCAGCTTTGCACAGCAGTCAACCACGTTAGTTACGCTTCCTGTGTCGTTTCCAAACGCCGGATTTTCACTTGTTGCTAATAAGGGTTCTTCGATTCCGAATAAAGGGGAGTACGCAGTAGGCGTGCAGTATCGCGATAAATCATCTTTTTCTCTTACAAACACCGGCCCGGATACTACTCAGCAGGGTATCTGGTGGATAGCATTAGGAATTTAAATGAAAAAATATTCGCCTTCAAATAACGCTTTTTACGATATCGCTATTAACAGGGAAATACCCGATGATGCGATTGATATTACCGAAAAAGCATGGACTGATTTACTTGACGGGCAGGCTCAAGGAAAGCTGATTAGCTGCGGTGCTGATTTGCGGCCTTGTCTAACAGAGCAGTTAGCACCAACACGCGAAGTACTCATAGCACAGGCTGAACAGAAAAAAACTCAACTGCGCATAGCTGTTGATTCTGAAATTAACTGGCGTCAGGATGCTGTCGATACGGACATAGCAACCGAGGAAGAAATAAGTACGTTAGCAGAATTGAAAAAATACCGCGTAATGTTAATGCGGGTAAATATAGAAAATACTGAAAAAACTCTTTGGCCCAAGCAGCCTGTGAATATTTAATGAGTAAGGGGTTGGCAACCCCTTACTCATTAGCCCTAAAGATTATTTCAAATCGTCAATCAACTTTTGGAACTCTACCACAGGATTTCCTGAGACTCTTAACAAACTTTTCAGAAATCTCACATCATTAGTGTTAAGCCTAAAGTTTGTGTTCGTCTTCAATTTATTTAAAGCCTCTTTTATTATCTCCAGTGGCAACGCAAGTACAGCATGATCGCTATCAAAGCAGTACTTCTTTTCACCATCTAAAATATACTCTTTAAGCAACACCTGCAAACCAACCGAAGACTTATTGAAAATAATAGGCATTCCAGGTTCAGTAAAGCGCCCATTCTTGTAGTTCGCTTCTTCTCTTTTCATCATAAGCCAGTCAAATGGCTCATTCATGTCAATTTCTTGCGTAACAAAAGGGCTTGAACTATTGTTTTTCTTATACAGATTCATAACTAATTTATGTGTTGTTCCATTAGCTTTTGTCGGACACTCTCCCTGCCTAACCTTGATAGAAAATCCTTTTGAACCCACATAAAAAATACATAAACCATCAACTGAAAGTATCGACCTTAAAGAATAAAACGCGCAATAATAGAGTTTGACCGTCGCCCAGCTAAAAAAGCCAGCCTCAACTCCTTTTATAGCTTCAGCATATGAGATGAGCGCAGAATAAAGGTAATTAATTGCATCGTTTTTAAGGCACTTGTCTAGCTCAGTTGCCGCTGGGCCCGTTAAGATGCAACTTCCAACTGAAGATAAGTTGCCTGCATTGAGATTAAACTTCCCATTTATGCATACCTGAGCATGATGCATTAGAATCTAAGCTCCTTTTGTTCTACTTTAGGTTCAAAAGACTTATCCAGCCTGTCAATAATCACCCGGATAGCTTCTTTTCCTGATATTTTACTCACCTCATCCTGTTTAATTAAACCGTTTTGTCTAATGTTAAGTACTTCCTCAATGGTTCCTTGCTCAAACGATTTCTTTTGCGTGCAATAGGGTATTATTTTAGTGACGTAGAATTCACATGCTGCACTAAAACCTGCTGCGAACTGGAATGCATTAGAGCTCGAATCCCAGCTTTCGTCATAATTATTTGCAATTGCAGAAAAATAGTTATAAAAGCATTTAAACTGAAGAGAAAGCTCAGTTATCCCTACCTGTTCAAATATAGCCTTTTCTTCTACCAAAGGCTTAATAGCACTTACAGCTGTTGAAAGCGCAATCCCTCCTTTACGTCTTTTCTCACCCGGGAACTTTATTTTTCCAAAATAGGGTGAAGTCTCTTCTTTGTTAAGATATTCAGCAATATCTCTTGCTCTGGAAGATGCTGGGTCAAGCGTAGTATCAGAACTGATTCCATACAAATCATAAACCAAACTGCGTGGCGCAGGTTTTTGCTCAGTGTTGATAGCTAAAAATATATCAGCACATTCTTTTGTTGTTAGGTTTAAGTAAATTACAACAGGAACCTGGAGGTTCTCAAGGCTTGAGTCCTCTTTGATAGCAGCTTTTATTCCAGCTACCCTATGTTGTCCATCTATTATTTGAGCTGATCGGTTTTTAATTTCGAATTCAATCGAGCTATCTTTTATTTGAATGCTATCTGTACTCGTCCAGTTAAGAACAATGGCTGCAGGGAAGTCGCCCCCTGAAAGAACAAATTCCTTTATTCCTTTTATTCTTCTTTCAATCAAAATTCGCTGTACAGCCCCAACCTCATCGTCGACGCCTCTGACTGCTGTATAAGTAATATCGCTAAGAGTTTTTGCAGACATGCTTGTCAATATGAAATCTCTATGAGCTTGTTTTATGTTAATAACTTCATTGATAATCACACTACCACCTTTTCCTTTAAATGATTTTACAACTACTAAAATTTCGTTATTTTGAAAATAATTAGCAAAATGCTCACGCAGCCAAAAAAACATAAGAATAATTTAAGTTTTATACCATAAAGTCAACTGCCAACATTAGTGTAAATCTTAATAATTTAAGTAACAGAATGAAATGTATGAGAAAAAATTTTTGGTGGTCTATTTGTATGGTCTAATCGGCCATTCGATATCAGGTGCCTTATTGGTATTAATCCGGCTGAGCGCCACCCGGTAACGCTTCCATTCTGCCAGGCGGGCTATCTCAGCATCTGTTGCAATGCTGATATCGACCGCATCCTGAAGCGGCGCGATTGTCCGGTTTGCCACATCCATTTCAGCGGCAAGCCTGCTGCTGGCAATCAGTATGGCGTTCTCAACTTCTGTAGCCGGGGCGCTAAACACGCCGTCACTGTAGAGATAATTTACATCGGGCTGTTCGGACAGCGCGGTGATATCCACCCATACCAGCGACGGGTGATAAAGTTTCTCAGGCTTCACATTAAGCGAGACAATTTCAGCAACGCACTGATTTTCAATCCGGGCATAAGTTTTCATCAACTGAATTCCTCAATGTAGATAATACCGTCAGCCCCGTAGTTGCCGTAGTAAGGCGAAGTTCGGATGTTGCCTCCGCCGCCCACACCAAATGAAGCCCGGTCGTTTGATGCAATCCCTTCGCCACTCCGTGAAGCACCTCCCCAATAGCTGGATCCACCGTCCCCGGAACCCCCACGATAAGGGTTAGTGCCTCCGGTAATAACGCCGGGGGAATCGCTGCCGTCGCCGCCCTGAATATTGATATCCCCGCCAACTGCAGTTCCCCCGGCTCCTCCTGCATCACCAACTGAGTTCGCACCGTTGCCCGCTGTAATCTGCCCGTTAAAGGCACTGCTGGTTGAATTGTTGCTCTCTTTGCTGCCAGCGCCAACAATCCCCGCATACGTTTTGCTGTCATCAACAGCCAACATTGCGATTGCCGTACCGCCAGCGCCGCCACCGGCACCGCGTGCGCGATAGTTTTCGCCCCAGCCTAGAAAACCATAACCGCGACCGCCGCCGCCGGTAATGATGATTCGGGCACGTTTAGTACCGGGTGTGGGTTTGTAGCTGATCGCGCCCGGCGTGGTGAAAATCTGGCGGCCAATCCAGCGCCCGGAAAACTTTTCGCTAATACCGAGGTTT
>NZ_JARUWZ010000053.1:0-5395 GCF_030433775.1 Erwinia sp. PsM31 | reverse complement strand
GCTGGGGACGCTCGCGGCGGGGCTGGCGGGCGGGCTTGCCGGGGACAGTGCCGGCGGTGCGGTGACGGGCGCGCAGGCCGGGAAGAATGCGGTTGAGAATAATGCGCTGAGTGTGCAGGAAAACCAGTCCCGCGTTCAGGAAATGTCGCAGTGTCAGGGCAACAAAGCCTGTGAAGGCGCAGTAACCGAGAAGTACAAGCAGATTTCAGCAGCACAACAAAAGCGCGTGATGGAGTGTACAGGCGCTCAGGACTGTGTTGATAAAGCGAATGAAGTTGGCAGGTTACAGGCTGATTATGCTAACCGTACCAGTGAGTTGCTGGAAAAAGCCCGAGCTGATGGCGGTCTGAGTCCGGCAGAACAGAACGAGCTTTCAATCCTTCAGGTGACTACGATCCAGCTTGAGGCGGACAGAAATGCGGCGATTCATAATGCGCTGATGTCCGGTGATTCACCTGAAGCGAAGCAGCTCGCGATAAACTCGCTGGCACAGGTGGCAGGAACCAGTGCCGCGGGAATTGCGGCAGGAGTTGGGAAAAATAAGCCTAATACTGGAGGAAGTGCAGTCAAAAACGGAGCGAAAAACGCACCAGAGACGCAAACTAGTGTTGATAATAAATTAACTAATTACCTGTTAGCGAAAGATCATCCTGTTGGCGGAAGCAAGGCTGAATGGTTTGATAAAGCCCTCGGTTTTAACAAAGGGAATTCAAGCGATCTTGCGAAACAAATTGTCTTCGAACCAGGCAAAGCTGTGAAAACAGCAGAAACGCAGCACGGTGTTAAATATGACCAAGTAATATCTATCACTGGTGCTAACGGAAGAACAATAGATGTGAAATTCGGTTGGATTAAGAATAATGATGGTGTCGTTAGACTTGTGACAGCTATTCCGGCTAAGAAATAACGGGTGCTAAAATTATGATTAAAGAATATGATGTCGTTAAGGCCACTAAAGTGTTATCTGACTCTATAGCTGCAGGATGTAAAGGTGCTGTTGTCATGGTATATACAGAACCTACTTTAGGCTATGAAGTAGAGTTTGTTGATGCTAATGGTGAGACGTTAGATGTTTTGACTGTTTATCCAGACGACATTCGGCTATTGAACTAATATTATGCTCCAATAAATGAAATCCCGGCCAGTGAGCCGGGATTTTTGCTTTCAAGCCCTTGAATCCCCCGCTTACCGCCGCTGCAACCGGAGCACACCGGGCGCAGCGGTAATCTCCAGCTGAACGGCGCGGTTATTGCGAGTACGGCAGATGCCAGCCTGAATAAACTCGACACCGGCACGCTGGGCTTTGGCGACATCCACAATCACGCGGACTATAAGGTAGAGCACCAGAGTGCGGGGATAAGCACGGGCGGCAGCGTGGGCGGTCAGTTCGCCGGGAACATGGCGAACGGCATGCTGGCGGGGCTGAACGACAGCGGCAGCGCGGACTCGGTGACGAAGGCGGCGGTATCGGAAGGTACGATAGTTATCCGCGATAAGGAAAAGCAGACGCAGGACGTTGCAGACCTCAGCCGCGACGTGGCTAACGCCAATCCGGGGCTGGACGTCATCTTTGATAAAGAGAAGGAGCAGAACCGGCTGAAGGCGGCGCAGCTGATAGGTGAGATAGGCGCTCAGGCGGGAGATATCGCCCGGACGCAGGGCCAGATAGCGGGGATGAAGGCGCAGCAGGACCCGGCGGCTCTTCAGGCGGCGCGTGAGCAGCTGGCGGCAAGCGGTAAGCCCTATACGGAAGCCGATATATCGCAGCGGGCGTCACCGTACCTGGCGGAAAAGATACACGAGCTGACCACAGATGCGAACGGTAAGGTTAATGTCCAGGCGAACCTGATGGCGCACGCGGTGCTGGGTGCGGTAACCTCGTACGCGGCGGGCAATGCTGCGCTGGCCGGAGCCTCGGGCGCGGTGATGGGCGAGTACATCGCGCAGCAGCTGTATCCGGGCGTTAAACGTAAAGACCTGTCTGAGGAGCAGCGACAGACGATAAGTGCGCTGGGGACGCTGGCGGCGGGTCTGGCGGGCGGGCTTGCCGGGGACAGTGCCGGCGGTGCGGTGACGGGCGCGCAGGCCGGGAAGAACGCGGTTGAGAATAACTTCCTTTCGGTCACGAAGAATGAAGCACTAATCAAAGCTATTGAAGACCAAAAAGCTGGCAAGAATCTATTGGAAGCTTCGCAGACTATAGTCAGGGCAACGAATGAGGATAGAGCCAGCAATCTGCTGGTAGGCAAATTCTTGAAAGGAACGATCACGGATGGTGAAAAGCAGCAGCTGGCAGGATTGCTTAACCAGTACGGCATAGAGTTGCAGGCGGTGTACGGATATTCATCAAATAAAGCCAGCGATGCAATACGTTCGCTTCTTTCAGGCAATGCTTTTGTAGCATCACAAGCAGATGCAAGAGCCTATAATGAGGCACTGGGTTATTTAAAGACCTACAGCGCTCAATCAGGGCAAGCAGCATTGGGAACCGATGCACTTATGGTTCTTCCTGGAGTACCCGGAGCACTGGTACGTGGTAGCGTAGCCGTCGGAGGAGCTTATCAGACTGGTACAGGTATTGGGCAAATAAGTGAGGGCGAATATGCAAAAGGTCTTGCCAATGTTGGCTTAGGTACGGCGATAGTTTTGGGAGGCAGGCAGGGTAGTAAAGTTGTGGGCAATACTGATGGCTCGATAGTTTCTCCAACTCAGCTAGCGACTCAGGACAGCTCACATGTATTAGATCGTCAAACGCACACATCAATACCTAAAGTGACAGCGGAACTGACAGATCCGATAACCGGGAAGACTTTTATTGATACAAATCAGGGTAATAGGCCAGACTTTTACTTGGGTGAAGCAAGTAGACCGACCCTAATTAACGATAGAATAGAGTCTAAAATAGAGAAAAATCCTGGTAAATATTTACCTAATGGGAATATGGCTTCTGCCCATGCTGAAGTTGGCGCTATCCAACAGGCATTCGATAATGGGATTACGGTTGGCAAAGATATGAGTATGAGAGTCACAAAAGAACCCGTATGTGGATACTGTCGTGGAGATATTGCTGCGATGGCAGATAAAGCAGGTTTAAAATCCCTCACCGTTTATGAGGAAAGCAGTGGGAAAACATTGTATTGGAATCCAGGGATGAAATCATTAAAGGAGAAAAAATAATGTCTTTTTCAATGAGTTGGACACTAAATGGTTGCGGAGGAAGTGATAATTATCCTCTTTGGAATGCTATTAAAATTAAATTAGATGCTTTGAGAAATGGATATGGAACGCTGACATTAGATATTAACGAAAATGATGAGGGACCTCAAATGCTACAAATAAGAGCCGAGGCAGGGAATTATTTATTAATGCTAGGGGAAATAATAAACGATGATTATGAGATAAGATCTTTTTTTGATGAAAAAAGAAGCAATGAAAAAGTAAATATATTAGGGGATTATTGGCCTGCAAATCAGATCACAACTGATTTTTCATTCGTAACTAAAGTTATTAGTGAATTTTTTCATACTGGCGATGTACGGAAAATAATGCTGAATTAGTGTTGAGAATAACGCATTAAACGTTAAGCAGAATCAGTCCCGTGTTCAGGAAATGATACAGTGTCAGGGTGACAAGTCTTGTGAGGGAACCGTCACTGAAAAATATAAACAGATTTCAGCCGCACAACAGAAGCGAGTTGTTGAGTGTACGGGCGCTAAGGACTGCGTTGATAAGGCAAACGAAGTCAGCAGATTGCAGACCGAATATGCTAACCGCACCAGTGAGCTGCTGGAAAAAGCGCGAGCTAATAGCGGACTGAGCGCGGCAGATCAGAGCGAGCTTTCAATCCTTCAGGTGACAACTATCCAGCTTGAAGCAGACAGAAATGCGTCGATTCATAATGCATCGATGTCTGGTGATTCACCTGAAGCGAAGCAGCTTGCGATGAATTCGCTGGCTCAGGCGGCTGGAACCAGTGCAGCGGGAATAGTTGCAGGAGCAGGTAAAGGAAGTAAACTCCCTGCAAGTGCTGAAAAAAATGTCGTTATCGTGGACTTCGGTAAGAAAGGTGCCTGGAACAAAGCGATGAACAAGCCAGAGCGAATACGATTTATAAGGTTGATGGCAATAAGACTTACCATACTGACGAATTAAGTAGGCCGAGTGATGTTAAGGCTACGCTCGAATTAGCTAAAAATGATCGTAATATTTATCAGCAATGTAAAGGTGGGAAATGTGGCAATCCTGGAGATGAGGGCGGGTATTTAATAGCTAGTATCTTCGGTGGGCCAGGTGAAAGATTGAATATTGTTCCAATGAATGGAAACCTCAATAAGGGAGCCTGGAAAGCTATGGAAAATAGCTGGGCTAAAGATCTTAAAGCCGGTAAAAAAGTAGATGTACAAATACAGCCTATTTATAGTGATAGCAATAAACATCCCAGTAGTTTTAATGTGACTTATTCTGTTGACAATGGAAGACCAACTCGTGTAAACATTGATAATGCTCCGGGAGGGAAAAGTGAGTCTGGACGATGAAATATATAGTGAAATCGGTCAGTTGCTGTACAAGTCAGCTCCTGATGATGCAAAAATCATTGTAATGGATGCAGAACTATCGAACGAAGGAGATAGCTGTCGTTTTAATTACGATTACATCAATATGAATGGTGAAAAAAACTGGTTTTTGCCTGAGCATGGTTTAACTGACCAGAGGTTAAGAGAATTATTGGTAATGCTTAGAACGTTCTTTTTGGAGAATTTTAAATCTCAGGAAAAACCATTCTGGCATGGTTGTGTAGCTACATTAAATGTAGAAAAATCAGAGATTAATATTGATTTTAAATACGATGAATAAGACAAATATCCCGCCCATCGAGCCGGGATCTTTTTATCCGTCACTTAGTAACGGGCCTGATTACAAGTTGCCCTTGCCCCATAGTCACGGTAACCGGCGTATCGGTTGCAAACCCGGCCTCTTCCAGCCAGTTGCCCTTAAGGTTAAGGCTGAGGCAGCGGCTGTAATACGTGGTCGTATCATTACGATCCGCGTGGCCAATACTGACATATCCCACCTTTAATCGCCGTAAGGCTTTGGAAATACTTACTTCTGGCTTAGTATCATGCTCAGCCATATCGACTACTCCTGTTAGTTGGTTGTGATCAACGGCAGGCATGAGGTGCGAACTTACGTCTGCTGCGCTCAGTTAACGTCTGTTATTAAATCCTATTACCTGCTCTACCATCGACTTCTTGACAAAACTGTCCAGCACGGCGATCAGCGCCTGCTGATCGGAGTCCGGCAACAGATCCGCCTTCTGCCACAGGGCACGACCTTTTCGGCGCGCAACCTGACGCTGACCTCGGAGCAGGACAGCGACCGCTACGACAGCAGGCAG
>NZ_JARUWZ010000052.1:0-5474 GCF_030433775.1 Erwinia sp. PsM31 | reverse complement strand
TGGCTTGCTGGCTTGCTGGCTTGCTGGCTTGCTGGCTTGCTGGCTTGCTGGCTTGTCAGGACAAGCTTATTCAGGTAATGGCGTAAGGGAAGAATAATAATTTTTTATTTTATCCAGAATTGCCGCTATTTCACTGCTGGCAAGGGTGATTTCAGCAATGTTCAGTGCCTTTTCATCGACCCATTCATAGCGGTCGCTATCCTTTTTTTGCACAAGGCGCTGCGTTCTGGCTGCCAGGATCCTGACCATCTTGCCATCGGAAACAGCAAAAACAGAGGCGCCGCTTTCGGAAATATTTTCTGTATCTGCACGGTAAACAGGATCCCCTTCCGGGTACTCCTCCTCTGCCGTGCTTTCTGGCCAGGTCAGACTATATAAATATTTGAAAGCGTCAGGCGCGGGCATAGCGAACACCTCTGCATTTACCGGCGGCGTGTACAGGGCATTAGCGGGATCCAGGAGTGTATTAACATCCACACAGAGCGTTGCCGTTCTTAAATCCTGCGGGAAAAAGTTGCCGTCAATACTGTAGTAGAAAAGCCCATTGTAGAAAGAGCCTGAAGGAGGATTCCAGTCAGGAATACATTCAGCAAATATGGCAAAACGATAAGGATCACCAAAAAACATTTTCTACGCTCATTGTTAATTGAATCATTCCGTTTCAATAGCTATTCGAGGTAATAAACCCCGACAGTTTAGCCGGGGTTCATACAGGGCGAAATCAGAAACGATACCCAAGACCGATATTAAAACCGTTTATCGCTACGTCATCATTGAACTTAACGCGCGTGCCTTCATAACCGATATTTACGGAAAGAAAGTCTGTCGGATTGATAGCCACGCCAGCACCATAAGCAAACGACGTTTTGCTTGCATTATCCTCTTCTGAATACGCAGAAAGATAGGTCGTTTTGTCTTCTACTTTTGTATGCGCCATACCGGCAAGGGCATAGAGGCTGACGTAGTCGTTAATACGCCAGGCCGGGCCAGCCATAAACGAGTAATATTTCACATCCGTTTTGCCATCATAACCGCTAATATCGTCAAAAGCCTCAACCCTTTCAGAATAGCTGTCATCGCCTTTCATATAGCTAAAGGAACCGATAATGCTGACGGGTGAATCCCATTCATAGCGGTACTGAACGTTGACGCCGCGAATATTTTTAAAATCTTCGACCTTGCTCTGTGCATAGCCAACCGACAAAGTATGGCTGTCAGCCAATACGCCGGTGCTGACCAACAGGCCACTACAAACTAATGCCAATGCGGTAATTTTTACTTTCATTACTCATTCCCTTTTTTACTGAGTTGATTAAATCCCTGTATTTGAGATGGGATTGTACTAAATTTCTTGCCGATACGTCATTAAAAAAATAGTTTTTTTACTCGCCAGGCGGGCATTTGCTGCAATGATTTGCAGACTAACTTTTATTTAGGCATTATTCCCAAACGAAACATTTCAGTTGGAAATAAAGGCTGCAATATTATTTCATCATTGAAAATGAATAACCTTGGTGATAAAGCTGTAACATCGTAGATATTTTCAGCAATTAAACTCAAGTTTGTCCTGAAAACAGGAATATTTGCGTCATCTACAAGAACGAATACATCAGCATTTCTCATAGGACTTCTATTCAGTAAATCATCAATATTTTCATGATCGGAATGGTCAATTTCCGACCAGGAAATGGATCCACTTGCAAAAGGATATTTATTAAGGATATCAACAACTTCTTTCTTTTTCTGGCCTTCAATAATTTCGAAATCAGCACTAAGCGCTTCTTGACACTCTTCAAATAACGTCATGTTCTCTACCTGTTTAGCTGCTTCAATATCGTTTCAAAAGCTTTTTCGTTACCCTCAAATGGTATGACCTGCTTAACCGTTTTTCCTGGCCCCTTACCTTGAGAATAATTCCATATATTAATATGAGTGCCTTTGTCTGGATCATAATCAACACGCCAACCAATTTTACCGTCGCTGGATTGCCGCCCAATAACTTTCCCATTTCCAGCACTTACTTCCAACCGCCCAATCACAGGTTTAGAATCAGCACCCAGATTACCGACAATATCCAATGCTTTATTTCGGGCGTTCTCCCAATTTTTCTCAGGGGAAAGTGTTTGTTCTATTCGATTTCCTGGTTGTGTACCAGTATTAATTTTCCCGAGCCCAGCAGCGATCCCTGCAGCACTCATCCCCACAGCCTGAGCCAGCGAATTCATCGCAAGCTGCTTCGCTTCAGGTGAATCACCAGACATCAATGCATTATGAATCGCCGCATTTCTGTCTGCTTCAAGCTGGATAGTTGTCACCTGAAGGATTGAAAGCTCGTTCTGATCTGCCGCGCTCAGTCCGCTATTAGCTCGCGCTTTTTCCAGCAGCTCACTGGTGCGGTTAGCATATTCGGTCTGCAATCTGCTGACTTCGTTTGCCTTATCAACGCAGTCCTTAGCGCCCGTACACTCAACAACTCGCTTCTGTTGTGCGGCTGAAATCTGCTTATATTTTTCAGTGACGGTTCCCTCACAAGACTTGTCACCCTGACACTGTATCATTTCCTGAACAAGGGACTGATTCTGCTTAACGTTTAATGCATTATTCTCAACTACAAGCCTGGCTACTGGGATTGGAATCGAACATTCATTCAGGTGGAGCTTTCTGGCTTTTTCTCTCCTTTAACCAGATTTTTATCCAGATCCCAAAACCCAAAATGAGGCCACCGACATATCCAGACTCAAAGAAAGATGAAAAAACATCACTCCAACTAAAGGGGAAAAAGCCCTTTTTAAAATAAAAAATCACAGATGCAAGTAGTTCAGCTATAACATCGCCAATGAAAAATAAAGTCAGGCAACACAATATCAGTTTGACCAAACTAAATAGATTATTTTTTAGCATCGGTTTTATCCTTTTTATCGAGTTCATCTTTTACAGCATTCCCTGTTTTCTCACCTATGTAACCACCAAGAACCGTACCTGTTAAATCAGACACTGCATCTTTTCCAAACTTTGAGCCGACCCCTTTTATTATTTCACCGCCTACGCCACCAATGACAGTACCCGCAGCCGCACCAGCCATAGAGTTAAGCGGTTCTTCTCCCTTAATCCCGCTTCCTATCGCTGCACCGCCCACATTGATAGGAGCTGAAGCAATGATGCCTTTTCCTGTTGTCGCGGCTGCTGTGACTCCCGCCATAATGACATCGACGTAACTGAACGGATCTTTTCCGGCAAGCTGAACGCCAGCATTCACTCCCACACCGATTGCTGCATTAGCTGCCATACCTTTCACAGTCACTCCCAGCACGCTTCCAACAAATATCAGTGGCGCATCACCAATATTGGCGTTCGAGTTATGGTAACCCCAGGTATTCATTATCGACTGAGCCTTGCTCATCGCTTCAGTGTCAGGATTTCGTTTCACATAGTTCTGTCCCGACAGCAGTCCTTTAACCAGTTCCTGCGACACGGCCGGACCGTATTCCTTCTCCATCTCAGCCGCGTAAACTCGCAGATAACCTGCCAGCTCAGCCCGCTCTGTGCTGTTCATCTGGGCAGGGTCTTTAGTGAATTTGGATACCAGCGCATCGCTGCGTTTGTCGGCATTTTCAAGCTTTATCAGCTCATTAGCCGCCGCCAGTGATTTATCACCCTGTTTGATTTTCTCAATAGCCTTATCAAGCCTGTCTGAGGATGTGGCGCTGAGGAAGTTATTCTCAACCGCATTCTTCCCGGCCTGCGCGCCTGTTACCGCACTGCCGGCACTGTCCCCGGCAAGCCCGCCCGCCAGCCCCGCCGCGAGCGTCCCCAGCGCGCTGATGGTCTGACGCTGCTCCTCGCTCAGGTCTGCACGGTCAACGCCCGGATAGAGCTGCTGCGCGATATACTCGCCCGCCACGCCGCCTGACGCCCCCGCCAGCGCCGAACCGCCCGACGCCTGCGCTACCGCCGCGCCCAGCACCGCGTGCGCTGTCAGGTTTGCCTCAACGTTAACCACCTCTTTGCCGTTTGCATCCGTGGTGGTGGTCGCTTTATGTATCAGCTCGATAGCCACACCGCAGAAGCGGCCACGGAAGATCCCGGAAGGGACATTTGAGTGGCGACCGCTCTAAGGTAACTGACTGGTTATAAGGTAAGATCACGGCCTGGCCGGGATCTTTATTAGTCATCATATTGAAGATTTATGTTTATTTTTCCGGCTTGTATATCGACCGTTATTTCGCAGCCTGTCCAAACAGGTTTACCATTAGTCAAATTGTTATCTAAAAAGAAAGACTTATAAGCAAGTAAAGCATCAGTCAAATCAGCAACAGCCCTTCCATCAGGGGCAAACCAGCCCAATTCTCCATTTTCATCTAAATAATCGAATTCATATTCCCCACCATCATTTTCATTAAAGATTTTAGCTCTTGCTATGATTTTTTTGGCATTTCCAGGTCCACACTCATACAAAATTTGGCCTATTTTTTGCTCAAAATTTTGATCCTGCATCATTTGCCTCCTGAGGGATTTTTGAAATCAACGTTAACAGGTCTACCTCCATCAACTGAGTACTGAACAATTACCCTATCTGGCCTTATATTGTTACCTGAATATATTGGTTGAATATTGACATCAACCGTTTTGCCTTCTTTCAATGCGGTACCCCATGAGTTCTCCATTTTTTTCCATTGACTTTTATTAAGATTTCCATCCATAGGAAAAATATTAAGCTTTTCACCAGGTCCATTGAATATGCTGGCAATTAAATGACCACCTTCATCACCATTATTACCACATTTACCAGCCTTGCATTGCTGATAGGTGTTTCGGTCATTTTTGGACAGGCTTAGTGAGGCATTCACATTTGTTGTGCGGCTCAAATCATCAGTATGATAGGTTTTATTTCCATCAACCTGATAGACCGTATTGGGTTCTGGTTTATTCAGTGTCTTATTCCACGCACCTTTCTTACCGGGGTCAACAATAACGATATTTTTTGCGGCAGCTGTAGGAAGTTTACTTCCTTTACTCACGCCTCCCAGCGCACTTAACGCTACGCCCGCAATAATATCAGCCTGAGCTTGATCGAGGCCATATTTCGCCATGACCTGCTCAGACACTTTATTGCTGGCAACGATCCCGTCCGCGTCCATCTGGTGCGCCCAGGTCGCCGTCAGATCGTAGACCATCTTGATCGGGATGTCTTCGCCCATTGCCCGATCTATTGCATGCTTCACCGCCATGCTGTCGGCCAGCACGTCGCCGTATTTCTGCTGACAGGTTGTCGGGTTGGTTGCACAGTCGCTTATTAGTTGCTTCTGCTGTGTGGTACTTAGCTCTTCGTATTTTTTGATAATGCCGCCACAGTCAGCGCCTCCAGCCTGACAGGACTTCATTTCAGCGGACCAGGCATCTATCTGTTTGCTGCTCAGCCAGTTATTCTCAACCGCGTTCTTCCCGGCCTGCGCGCCCGTCACCGCACCGCCGGC
>NZ_JARUWZ010000051.1:0-6696 GCF_030433775.1 Erwinia sp. PsM31 | reverse complement strand
CCTTCACGCTGCTGAACGCGCCGTTCTTCAGCGACAACGGCGAGTACCTGACGGTAAGCGCGTACTACGACTTCGAGGAGAACCGCTACGCCAGCGGGGGCGACGGCGGCACGAAGCACAATATCGCCATCGGGGTTATCCCGTCGGCGGTGACGTACCGTGCGGCGCCGGAAACGCCGTGGCCGCGCACGCACGGGCCGCAGACGGCGAAGGTGGTGGGGCCGAAGGGCGAATCCATCTGGACGGACAAGTACGGGCGCATCAAGGTGAAGTTCCACTGGGACCGTCTGGCAAAGGGGGACGACACCAGCTCGTGCTGGGTGCGCGTGTCGAGCGCCTGGGCGGGCCAGGGATTCGGCGGCGTGCAGATCCCGCGCGTCAACGACGAGGTGGTGATCGACTTTATCAACGGCGATCCGGACAGGCCGATCGTGACGGGCCGCGTGTACAACGAGGCGAGCATGCCGCCGTGGGCGCTGCCCGGCGCGGCAACGCAGATGGGCTTTTTAAGCCGCTCGAAGGACGGCACGCCGGACAACGCCAACGCGCTGCGCTTTGAAGATAAGGCGGGCGAGGAACAGGTGTGGATCCAGGCGCAGAAGAATATGGATACCAATATCAAAAACGATGAAACCCACACGGTAGGCGGTAATCAGACGGTATCCGTTAATAAAGATTTTACCAGCACGGTAAGCGGCGCTTACGTGCAGAAAACACAGAAATCACGTAATGAACTGGTGGGAGGAGATTACGAGCTTTGGGCGCAGGATGGCTTGCAAATTGCCGCCGGACAAGGCATCAGCTTTGTTTCGGGCGAGAGCGTGCTGACGCTCGATCCCAACGGCACTATTTCGTTGCAATGCATTCAGTTCCAAATCAACGCCACCGGCAACGGACAAATCAATACCGGCGGCACGCTGGATCTGAATATCAGCACGCCAACGCCGGGCATCACGCCCGATCCAACACCGATGACTATCGGCTATGAGGTTCTTCAGGCCTTCGATAAAAAAGGAAGCAATTCATGAATTACATTTTATCCGAAGGCACGCTGACGTTACCTGAAGCGGTCCAGGAACAAAGCATCACCTTACTGAAACTGCCCAAAGCACGCGCCACGCTGGTCGTGACCCGAGCGTGGGATGTGCAGGAAGGCGAAGAAGCGCGCTATCTGCAACAGCAGTTGGAAAAAGTGAAACGCGATATGAAAAAATTCGCGGCTGAAAAAGTGCAGGAGGCGCTTTTCGGCGGCCTGCCTGCGCAGGAAGTGGCGATGCGTTTTGAAAACCAGGGCGTGGCGGTCGTGCAAAAGCTGCTGGTCGCCAGAACCGCTACGCATCTGATGACGTTGACCTTTAGCCGCGCAGGCTCTTTCGATGCGGCTTCCCTGGCCGTCTGGCAAGATATTAAAAAAGGGTTTATTCCTGCCGCAGGATCGGAGGCTTGAGTGATGTCCGATTCGATCGCAGCTCGTTTAGACGATCCTTTAGTGCACAGCTCCGCACTGGCGGATCTTGTCAGCGGATTAGTTGAAGGAGCTATCTATACCGGCATTTTAGCCGGCGCTGGCCTGCTGTTTGCCGTCAACCCGGTAGCCGGCGTCGCGGTTGGCGCGGCAGCCATGCTGGGTGCGATGGCATCCGGCTATCCTGAAAAATTGGGCAACAAAGCCAGCGACGCCGTTGACGGCCTGCTGGATACGCTGGGCATGCGCGGGCCGCCGGATGCGGTTATAACCAGCGGTTCTGATAACGTTAAGATCATGGGCAAACCGGCTGCACGCGCGGCAGGAACCGTAAGCCGTGCCTGGCTGGCTTCGCCGTCTGTCGGCAGCGAAGAAGCGCCGGGGCTGAAAGATATTGCCATGGCTGTGGCGGGCGGGATCGCTTCCACTATCCGTCATCCGGGCGATGCCGTGAGCGCCGCGCTGGATAAGGTCAGCCATCTTAACGCTGAATCGGTAGGCAACTGGTTTAGCAATCTTTGGGATGATTTGATTCAGCCGACCGTTGCCAGTGCCAGTCCTTATGCCACGCCAGCCAATAAAGATACCGTCGCCTGTACCAAAGGGCATCTGGCCGAGAATGCCAATTTTCTGGCGGAAGGCTCGAAAAAGGTGATGATCAACGGCCATCCTGCAGTGCGCAACGGGCATCGCAGCACCTGTGAAGCTACTGTTCAGGTCAGCGATAACCCGCGCGTGCGTATCGGCGGGGACAGCGTGGTGGTGCGCGATATTCGCAGCGGCAAAAACATGCTGGCCTATTTTATCGGCGGCCTGCTGAGCGGCGGTATCGGTAAAGAAGGGGCAAAACTGCTGGAACAGCTTTTTACCCGCATCGCCGCCCGGCGCGCGCTGCGGCAAATCACCTGTACGATCGTTTCTGAAGCCGGAGGAACGGTTGCCGCAGGCGCCATCTCCTCCGTGGCGATGCAGAGTTTTCACCCGGTTAACTATGCTACCGGGGCCAAGATCCTTGCCGGTCAGGACGATCTGGATTTTGTGCTGGAGGATCGTATCCCGCTTTACTGGCAACGCATCTATCACAGCCGCAACCTGACGACCGGTCTGCTGGGCACGGGCTGGATGCTGCCGTTTGAAACGCGTCTGCTCCGCTTTCGTCATCCGGACGGGACTTTCCAGTTTGCCTGGCGCGACATAACGGGTCAGGAGCTGGGACTGGGCGAGATTGCGCCAGGCGACGTGGTGCGTTTTGATGAAGAGGGCTTTACGCTGTTCTGCTCGCTGCAGGGCGTTATCGTCATGCAGACCGCCCAAGGCGAGTTTCATTTTTACGAGCCAGATCCGCAGCGTGAGGGTGAATGGCGAATCGGCCGCATTTATGACCGTCATGAAAACTGCCAGCATTTTAGCTGGAACGAAGCCGGACAGCTGACCGCCATCGCTGGCGATAACGAAGCGCTGGACGTGCGGCTGAGCTATGAACCGCAATATGGCCGACTGACGGCGCTGCATCAGGTGGTCGCCGGGGAATTATGTCCTCTGGTGAATTATCGCTATAACCCGCAGGGACAGCTGATTGCGGTGCAGGATGCTGATGGGGTTGAAACCCGCCGCTTCAGCTGGGATCGCGCCAGCGATCTGATGGCCTCGCACAGTTACGCCACCGGCCTGACCGTGGCCTACCAGTGGCAGCCAGCCCGCGATCCACGTTACTGGCGCGTATATGAGTATCAGGTGCTGGACGAACATCAGCATTGCCTGGAGCGCTGGCTGATCGATGCAGACGAAGAAGATCGCAGCGCAAACGTGACCTGTTTTTCTGGCGGCACCACGCAGCATCGCTGGGACGAGCTTTGTCGTATTACCGACTATATCGACAGCTATGGCGCGCACTGGCGATACCGCTGGGCGGAGCAGGGCGACCTGCTGATGGCTACCCTTGCGCCGGGCGATCGGGTCTGGACCTATGACTACGATGAACGCGCCAATCTGTCGATGGTGCGCGATCCGCTGGGTCAGACCACTACGACCCTCTGGCATCCATCCTATGCGTTTCCGTTAAAAGAGGTGCAGCCCGACGGTGCCGTGTGGCAATACGAGTACAACGACGCCGGAGATGTTGTAGCCGTAACCGATCCGCTCGGCGGTACCAGCCGTTTTACCTGGAACGAGCAGGGCGATTTAATCACGCGCACCGACGCGCTGGACAACATGCATCGCTTCTGGTGGAACGAGCGCGGGCAGCTCCGGCGCGACGAGGACTGCTCCGGCAACCAAAGTTATCGTCTGTATGATGATGCGGGAAGGTTGCTGAGCAGCACGGACGCGGAAGGCAACACTACGCGTTATCGCTGGAGCGCTGCGGGTCGTCTGCAGTGCCTGACGCGTCCTGACGGACGTGAAACGGAATATGAATACGATCGCGCCGGCATGCTGGTTGGCGAGAACGTCGACAGCTTTTCAGAGCGGCACGTGGCCCGTAACGTGCGCGGGCAGATCGTCAGCCAGACCGATCCAGCAGGGCATATTACCCGCTATCAGTACGATCGCTTTGGACGGATGACGGCGTTAATCAATCCAAACGGCGATCGCTGGCAGTTCGAGTATGACAACAGCCAGCGCCTGCTGGCGCAGATTGACTACGCGGGGCGTCGCAAAAGCTATGGTTATGACGAGCTGGGCCAGGTTACGGAAGTCGTACAGCATCCGTTGTCTGTTGAAGGCGAAAACCTGCCGCCTCACCGCACGCAGTTTGAATATGATGAAGTCAGTCGCCTGACGGTGAAAACTACGCAGCAGCACCGTACCGAATATCACTACGGCCCGGACTGCGTGGAAGTCAGAAAGATAGCGCTGACGGAATGGGAGAAGGCACGAGCTGAAGGCCGTGAGGCAGAAGCCGAAGTACTGACCTTAACCAGCGACGCGCTGGGCAACCTGCTCAGCGAAGAGAACAGCGGCGGGCTGTTCACGCATCAGTATGACGCGCTGGGCAACCTGACCGGCAGCACGCTGCCGGACGGGCGCGAGCTGAACTGCCTGCGCTACGGCACCGGTCATCTGCTGCAGATGAACCTGAAAATGCACGGTAAGCAGAGCGAAATCGCGGGCTATCAGCGCGATAAGCTGCATCGTGAGATCGATCGCACCCAGGGCGCGCTGCATCAGGAGACGCGCTACGATCCTGTCGGGCGGATCGTGATGCGCCGCAGCGGCTTTATCGATCGTTCAGGCGTGGTGCTGGAGCGCCGCTATCGCTGGGATCGTCTGGATCAGGTGATGCAGCAGCTGGTGTCGGACAGCGCAACGCGGCAGAACGAGTGGGCAAACCAGCAGCAGCGCTTTGGCTATGATGCAACGGGGCAGGTCACGCGTGAAGTCCGCACCTATAAGGAAGAGCATTTCAGCTGGGACGCTGCCGGAAACCAGACCGACAGCCCGGGCGAAACCGTCTGGCACAACCTGCTGCTCAGGCTGAAGGGTGCGCGCTGGCGCTACGACGGCTTTGGTCGCATGACGTGGCGGAAATCGTCTGCCGATGCCGTGGAGCAGCACTTCAGCTATGACGACGAGCACCGCGTCAGCGAAGTACGTTTCGACGGGCACAGGGAGTTCAGTCGTGCGGAATATCGCTACGACGCGCTGGGTCGCCGTACGCAAAAAATTCTGCATCGCCACGGAAGGGAAAAGGAAGTTATTTCGTTTCTGTGGAGCGGCATGCGGATGGTGGGCGAAAGCAGCAGCCTTCAGCCTGCGCGCAACACGCAGTACATCTACGGCGAAAACAGCTGGGAACCGCTGGCGCGCGTAGACAGCATCGGCGAACAGTCGGACATTTTCTGGTATCACACCGAACTGAACGGCCTGCCGGAACGGATGACCGACGAACACGGCGAGGTGGTATGGCGCGGCCGTTTCTCCACCTGGGGCGAAACGGAGCGCGAAAGCGTCACCGGCTTCCAGGCGGTACAGCAGAACCTCCGGTTTCAGGGGCAGTACCTGGACAGGGAGACGGGCCTTCATTACAATTTATTCCGCTATTACGATCCGGTGGGTGGGCGGTTTACCCAGGTTGACCCGATAGGACTGGCGGGTGGGATTAACCAGTACGCTTACGCACCTAACTCATTAAACTGGATCGATCCTCTTGGTTTAACGAAATGTCACGAGAGTTTTGAGCAAGCCAGGAATAAAGCACTAAAATGGCTTGAAGAACGAGGTTTTAAGGCTGAGAAAGTAAATACTGGTAAATTTGGTATGACTAAAGGAAGACCCGTGGGGATGACAACTTCTGATGGTAAAACAGGTTTCAGGATTGAATATGATGAACGCAGCGGAGCTCATATAAACGTGTTTAGTGGTAAGGAAAAAGGTGAGCACTTCCTTTTTGATGCGACTGAATCATCAGTGACCCGATTGCAGAATTTATTTAATTTACCATCTAAAATTTGGAGGGGGCAATGACATTGCAATATGAGGTATTAAAAGGTGTGAGTAACTTACGCTATCCACCAGAAGTCATTGAAGATTGGGAACCAATAGCAGATATACTCTCAGATAGATTCCCCTGGAAAGGGTCAAAGATTGATTGGAATCATTTAAAATGTCATGTTGAAGATAAATTTAATTTTTCAAGTGACGATCACTCAAAAGAGATTGAAAGGTTTCTGATAAAAAGTGGTGCGATTAATAAAATTAGCAAAAGTAATGTAATTTATTACATAAATGATTCTTCATTAGACTTTGCATTCTTGCTGAAACCAAATTCATTTATAGATTTTGCTAGCTATGCAACAAATAATATACCACAGCATCATTATTTTTTTGATAATGAGGGTTCCTGGTGTTTAGCTATAACATCAGAAGGATATATAGACTTTGGACTTGCTGAGTAAATAAAATGTAAGCCGGAGGTAGGAAAATGGCCTCAAATCCTTCCGGTTTTAAAATTTAAGCGTGCACCCCCTTACATATTATGCATTCTGAAAGCGATGCTGGCGCCGCACAGCATTCGTTTTGAATACCACCCAGTGAACCGCCAGACGGTAAAAACTGCAGTGCAGAGGCGCATCAAATACCACTACGTTGACAACCGCGTGACGGTGAAAAGATGCCGCTGGCTGCCTGGCTGAGCATGCAGGCCGAAGGGCGGAAAGTTACCGACGTCGAGGTGGTGTGATCCTACCCACGTAATGTGGACACGGCCCTAAGCGAGGTTTTGGTTTTCAAAC
>NZ_JARUWZ010000050.1:0-9047 GCF_030433775.1 Erwinia sp. PsM31 | reverse complement strand
GTGCCGGCGGTGCGGTGACGGGCGCGCAGGCCGGGAAGAACGCGGTTGAGAATAATGCGTTGTCCGACCTCACCGATGCTCTGGCCGCAGGTAAATCACCGCAACAGGTTGCCAGAGAACACACTGAAGAAACGCTCGAAGAGATTAAAAAAGAGCAGTGTGCAGGGCTGGGTGCGGAAGCATGTTCTGTCAGACTGGAAGCTTACCGGCAGGAAATGGTTGCAGGGGCAGTGTCTCTCGGTCTGGATTTTGTGCCGGTAGTGGGTACGTTGAAAAGCGTGGCGGAAGCAGAAAGTGCGCTTGGATATCTTGAAGCTATTGCTTCAGTTATTCCGGGTGAACGGGTTGCTGGCAAGATATTCAGGGCAGCAAGAGCAGCGCTGAATAAAGGGGATGTTGCTGAAGCGTCGAAGCTGATCAATAAAGCCAGCGATGAAATTGAAACTGTAGTCCGCCCAGGTCACAGGCAATCTGAAATAGATGTAGGTAAAGATCTCGGTGACGGATGGCGCGAACAAGTCAGCTTCAAAGATGGTAAAGAAGTTCCCTACGGTACAAAAGGTGGGGTTCGCCCTGACTGGTGTCAGGGAAATGTCTGTAGTGTTGAAGTGAAAAACTATAATATTACGACTAACAAAAATGGGCTGATTAATAACGTAGCAAAACAGGCAATTGAGCGGCAGAAGAATTTACCTGCGGGAATGCAACAGCGTGTTGTTATAGATACTCGTGGGCAAACAATTTCATTAGATCAGGAACGAGAGATTATTAAAGGTATTGTTGGGAAATCCAATGGTGCTATTGACCCAACCTCTATTAGGTTCAAAAGGTAACAACAAATGAAACATGTTGGTTTCTGTGGTGGAAGCTCTTTTTTTGAGTTGGGTAGCCCTTCAGATATGGTTCGTTTTTTTGATGTTTTGCATCATCT
Source organism: Erwinia sp. PsM31 (assembly GCF_030433775.1). Taxonomy (NCBI): domain Bacteria; kingdom Pseudomonadati; phylum Pseudomonadota; class Gammaproteobacteria; order Enterobacterales; family Erwiniaceae; genus Erwinia; species Erwinia sp. PsM31. The sequence goes on along the minus strand of NZ_JARUWZ010000050.1, from coordinate 8,116 downwards.
TTCCCGTAATGAAAGGGAGCGTAACTTATTGGAAAGGCTGTATAAAAAATATGTTAACCTTGATGAAATTGGTGAAACTCAATTAGTTATACAAGAACTAAAATCGCTTTCACATGAAAGTTTCCTGATGGAGTTTTCGAAGTATTTTGAGAGTATTGAATGGTGTTTTCAATCAGCTAAAGCTTTTTATGAGGATTGGAATATTTATCAGGCGGTAAAAATTATTATTACAGATATGCCATATTGCGTCTCAGATATAGACAGGCCAAAAGAAGAATATGATGTTCTGACTTCAGATGATATGCCTTTTTGGCTGAGGTAATCTGGATTTGCTATTTTAGTTATTATTACTAAATCCCGGCCGCTGAGCCGGGGTTTTACTTTGTACACCAGTCAGTTACCGCCACTTCTCAGTCGCCGCTGCGGCGTGGCGACCAGTTCAATAAACTCCTCAATCTGCCGCTGCTTACGGTCAGAGAGCTTCTTGCAGGCCTTCCTCAGGGTGGTCACCACCTCCGGCTCTGCGGGTGGTTCCGGCAGTGGCTCCTGCGCGGCCAGTATCAGACAGCCCGGTAAAACCTTCACCTCCAGCGCCGTCCCTGTATCAAAACCCATCTCCTTCAGCCAGTGGCCCTTCAGCGTGACAGCCGGAACGGGCTGGTACTTCGCGTCACTGACATAACCCACGGTATAACAACGGGTTGTGTGTGTGGCAATCTCTGGCTTATGATGTGTCTCAGCCATAATCAACTCCTTGATAGTTGGTTGTGGTCAGCGGGTTGGTGGTGTTAGCGCACCTTCAGCCCGCGTCTGTATTAACTCTCTTCTTTAACCGCTTTCCTTGCAGAGTCCCAGCGGCGGGACTGATACTTGATAATCAGGCTCTCCAGCACTTCGCGCACTATCGCCTGCTCATTCTCCGGCAGCTGACTGATGGCTTCAAACTGAAGTGCCAGCTCGCCGTCCGGGCCACGTTCATGTTCATCAAACAGCAAAAAATCGGTACTGACGTGCAGCGTGGTGGCTATCTTCTTCAGCGCATCCAGAGAGGGCAGCCGGTCGGCCCGGCGACGCACCCGAAAAGCCTGTACGCGCTGCTGCTGCGGTTCGTGAAGTGGCGGCAGGAGCGCAACTGGTCGGAAACCACGCTGAAGGTGCAGACGCATCACAGCTACCGCTTTATCTGCTGGGCGGCAGAGCGCGGCCTGCACTATGCGGCGGAGGTCACCCGACCGGTGCTGGAGAGCTGGCAGCGCTGGCTGTATCAGTACCGCAAGAGCAACGGGGAGCCGCTGACGAGCAGGACGCAGCGGACGGCGCTTCAGCCGCTTCAGGTGTGGTTCTCCTGGATGGCGAAACAGGGTCTGATACTGGCAAATCCCGCCGCAGACCTGGAGCTGCCGAGGCTGGAAAAACGTCTGCCGCGCACCATCCTGAGCGTGGAACAGGTGGAAGAAGTGCTGAACCTGTGCGACCTGACGACGCCCCAGGGTATCCGGGACCGGGCGCTGCTGGAGCTGCTGTGGTCAACGGGTATCCGGCGTGGCGAGGTGGCGGTGCTGGACATATACAGCGCGGACTTCGGTCGCCAGATACTGACCATCGAACAGGGTAAGGGGAAGCAGGACAGGGTTATCCCGGTGGGCGAACGGGCGCTGTGGTGGCTGGAGCGCTATATCCTGGATGTTCGCCCGCAGATACTGGTCAGCCCGGAGTGTAAAGCGCTGTTCCTGGCGATGGACGGCGTGGCGGGTCTGACGGCGCACGGTATCATCGGGGCGGTGGTGCCGTACCTGAGAGCGGCGGGCATCGACAAAGGGAGCTGCCACCTGTTCCGTCACGCGATGGCGACGCAGATGCTGGAGAACGGCGCAGAGCTGCGGTGGATCCAGGTGATGCTGGGCCACCGGAGCGTGGAGAGTACGCAGATCTACACGCAGGTCAGCATCCGGGCGTTGCAGGCAGTACATGCGAGTACGCATCCGGCTGAGCAGTGGGACAGCGAGAAACCAGACAATATGGAGTAAAGGTGATGATAAGGTATATACTCGGTCAGTATATGAGCGGAATGAGAGAAAGAACCATGCCTAAAGAAGCGGTGTTCACGATGAAGCTGGAAAGCTCGCTGCGGGAAGACTTTATCGCCGCAGCGAAAGCCAGCGACAGACCGGCCTCGCAGGTGATACGCGAGCTGATGCGGGAATACATCCGGCGACAGAACGAAAGCCGGGCTTACGATGCTTACCTGGCGCAGAAAGTGGAGAGAGGACGGCAGGATATACGGGCGGGTAACGTTGTGAGCAACGAAGAGGTTGAAGCGCAGTTCGCCGCGCGTCGTGCAAAACTGACGGGGAAAGCGTGAAAGTGCTCTGGGCGCAGGAAGCGCTCAACAACCGTACAGCAATATGGGATTACCTGGCAGAACGAAACCCGCTGGCGGCGATGGAACTGGATGAACGGTTCAACGAAGCAGCAGCCAGGCTGGCAGAGCATCCGCTGATGGGTGTGGTGGGAAAAATAGCCGGCACGCGGGAGCTGATACCGCATGAGCATTACCGGCTTGTGTACGAAGCGGATGAAGAAGCCGGTATCGTCTAGATAGTGACGCTGATCCACACAGCCCGGTGCTGGCCGCCGGCGTCGCCGTACAGCCAGCAGAGCTAGCGGAGCACTCTGTGAGCCGGACTGTTCCGGGTTACGGCAGAGCGCGCCATCCCTGGCGCGATCTGCCTTCTTCACGTCCCGTGTGCGCGGGGGTAAACGGCCGCCCGGCCGGCGTTGAGCTGCGGTGCGTTCTGGCAGTGAGCAGCCGGCCGTTCGTCCGTTCAACATAACGCCGGAGATTATACGCACTCTCGCGCCCGCCTCATGTACACCACATAAACCCCGTCATGCGCTCGTATGCGTATAATCTGCGTTATGTCTTGCGCCGCCCGCGTTCAGCACCGGGTGAGGCCGCCATCCCTGGCGGCGTTGGCATCTTGATCGTGTTCAGCAAACGGCAAAGCGGTTGTCGGCCTGCGGCCTCCGCTAAAGGGCGTTCATGCCCGCCCGGCTGCGTCTGGCTGCGGCGGCTCGCACTGCGTTGCTCGTTCCCGCCTCGCCAGCCACCGCTTCCCGCCCCGGTTCAGTGTTGTCATGCAAAATCAAAACCCGGTCAGACAGCGGTGGAACAAAGCGCCGTTCCGTCGCTTGCGGGCCTCGCCAGCCCGCGCCCGGCGGATGCTTCCCCGACCCACAGGCAAGCTGTGAACCGGGGAAGCATCTGATGCAAACCAGTAATGACAGAACGGGCAGCGCTGGTAAAATGCGCGGGTGCAGGCGCAGCGCCACGGCCGGGCGGTAGCGTGTTCCGGGTCAGAAAAGCGCGTCGGGGAAAAAAGTTATCGCTGCTGAAACGTGACAGGGGAAAACCGGCTGTAACTCACGGAAAGCACAGGGAAAAAGCGTGTCCGCCGTCAGACTCTGCATCGGATTAAGTTGTTGTTGAGAATAACTGGCTGAGCGTTCAGGAAGCAGACAGAAAGAAACAGCTGGAGACGAAGCGCGACTACCTGAAACAGGAGTTAACACCGGCTGAAGCGAAAGAACTGGCGACGATTAATCAGACAGGTAAAGCGCGTGATGAAGCGATAAAAGCGGTCTGTACGGATGGTAATAAAGGGGGTTCAGCCTGTGGTGCGCTGGTTAGCCCGGCACAGGAAGCACTGAAGAAGTACGGTGAAAATGTCAGTTATTCGCTTATTTATAAGGATCTTTATCCACACGAAGCGGCGAATCTGGAAAACATTCTTCAGGGAGTGGATGCGGGAAGTATCAGCCGTGACCAGGCGATAACTGCAATAGCGGCGTCAACGCATCGTGACTGGAATGACGTTGCGAAAGATTATGACTCTGCAATGCAGACGCAGGCGATAGCGGTAGCGCTGGCCGGTATGAAAGGTATGCAGGCCGGGATACCAGCTAAAGCCAGCAAGCCGTCTGTACCGAATGCAGATAAAAACCTCAATTATGTTGATGAACCCCCCTTCAATCCTGGAGGGACCGCTGGCAGTGCGCAACCATGGTCAACTAAAGCCCGTATAAATTATGTTCAGCTTCCTAATAAAGGGAAAATCCGTTACATACCGCCGGAAGGATACTCTCCATCTCAACCTCTACCGAGAGGGCCAAATAATGGTTATATTGACAAATTTAAGAATGAATGGGTAAAAGGCCCATCTCGTACAGCAGGGCAGGAGTTTGAATGGGATGTACAGTTATCACGTACTGGTAAAGCTCAGTTAGGTTGGGCGACACGCGATGGCTCGCATCTAAACATATCTCTAGATGGTAAGGTTACTCATAAGTGATTGATATGAAAATTGATTTTTATTATGAAGTAGAAGTCATAGCTGGAGCCAAGAATAATAAATATGTTGGCTGTAAGGGGGCGGTTCTTGGCATAAGCGAGGAAAATGGTGTTGTGTATGGTTACTCTGTTGCCATACATGGAAAAGAAATGGCTGTTTACTTTGATAAAGATGATCTTGTACCTACAGGTGTCTGTTTTACGCGAGAAGATTATTACTGAAAAATATCCCGGTCTTCAAACCGGGATATTTTTATCTGTCACTCAGCGACGAGGTTGAGAATAACTATCTGAGCCAGAAACAACAGGCTCAAAAGAAAGAAGAGCTGGCAGAATGTCAGAGCGTGGCCTGTAAAGCCCAGACGCAGGCGAAATGGACTGCTATAGATCTGGGACAGGACGGCAGCTTCGCGGCGGGAATGGTGGCAGGGGTTCCGGCAGGGCTGTATGACGCGGTGGACAGTATCGTGAAAACGGCCAGCAGTCCGGTAGAAACTTACGAGGCACTGAAGGCACTGTTTAACAGCGGTGACGTGTTAGGTAATGTCTCGGACGCGGTGAAGCAGTCTTATATCGACCGCATTGACCGGATGGAGGCGGAGTACCAGAAAGCCGGGGCCAGCGGCTCGTTTAATGCGGGTGTTGAAGGCGGTAAGCTGGTCACCGATATAGCCAGTCTGCTGGCTGGCGGTGCCGGAGTGGTGAAAGGTGGTGCGGTACTGACGGAGAAGGTTGTTGCTAAGGTTGTCTCGAAAACCGGGAAGGCTATACCTGACATGCCGCCATCAGCCTGGAAATCAGGCGAAGGTGAATTTAGCCTAAAACCGGATAAAACGGTTACGAATGTGGAATATCCGGGTGGTCAGTATGATGGTAACTCATTGCCTTACAAAACCAGTGTAGAGAAAGGTACCACGACGATCACTTATCCTGATGGAGTGAATTTCAGAATTGACCAGCCGAAGCATCTGGCAACAGTGGATGGATTTACACAAAAAAATGGGATCTCGGGGGGGCATAATTCCAATGCGTTTTACGATGCCGCTAAGGAATACAATGTAAAAATCGTCAGTGAGACACCTACTGGCGTAAAAGGTATTACTGAGGTGAAGTATTTAATACCGACGAAAGATCGGGCTGGAAATCTGACCGGAGATTACAAAGCAACACCTGAAACTAAAACCATCTACGATCCTAAAATATTCTCGGATCACAAGATCTTAGAACTCGGACAGCAGGCCGCTGCTAGTGGTTATAAAGAAGCTATGAGCAGCCCGAATGGTACGGCAAATGTTGTTGCTGGCGGTGTTAGCTTCAGAATATATGTGGATAAATCTACAGGTACAGTTAGAAATTTCCACCCAAATTAATTTACAGGAAAATTGATATGAATAAGAACTTATTTGACATGTCGGATGTACATTCAGGTTTAAATGAGATCATCGTAGGTTATTTTAATATCATGTCCTCTGATAAGAATTTTCTGGAGGTTATTGAACACATTATAAGAAAAGTCGGCTTTAACACCGATGGTGCTTATTGTAATTTTCCAGATATGGATAGTTATGATGAAAGCGAACATTTTGAAGGCGTTGAATTTGCCGTTGGCTATCCCGCTTCTGAAGCAGATACTGTCATTGTTAGTGAAGAAGTCTGCTATCAGTACGTCCGTCTGGCATGTGAGAGGTATCTCCTGTTGAATCCTGAAGATACAGAGAGACTAAATAATTTACTGGATAAACTACCTCTATGATCTGAAAATCTCAGCCATTGAATAGACTGAGCCGGGATTGAGCAAATGTTGTTGTTGAGAATAACTATCTGGCCCAGGATATGTTAGCCCTCAACCGAGAAGTCAAAGCAGCAAAAGAGAAAGGAGAAAATCTGGATCCCATATTTGAAGCTGCACGCGATAAAGCAGAAAAGGAAAGGGAAGCTGAGGCGACGGCTTGTCAGGAACATCCGAATACATGTGGATTTGGCCGTGAAATTGCGGATGATGCTTACAATGAGTATCTTGAAAATGGTTTTCTATTGGGAATTGATGATGATGTTGCAAGATTTATGCAGCAGGAGACATCAAAAGACAATGCGGTTATAGACCAGTACACCAGTCAATTTGGTAAAGATATGGTCGTTGCGGCCGAAGCTGCATCATGGTTGGCTGGAGCCGGAATTTCATATATAACGCCTAAAGGATATAAAGGCCCGAAAATACAGCAAATACCTGATGTTTATGGGAAATTGCACGCAACAGCAGTTAAAGGTGATGCTCATATTCCTGTTGATAAAGTTGAACTATGGTTGCGTGGCGGAGCAAAAGGGGATTTTGATGCTTTAATAAAACAACGAGAACTATTGAGAACGCAAAAAAATGCCGATCAGAGTACCTTTGCAAAATCAGGGAAAGAAACTGAACTAAAAGCCATCAGCGAGAGCATAAAAAGAATAGATAGAACCCGAGAGATGGGGGATAACTTAATAAAATCAGGGATTCCTAATACACCTAAAAATAACGCCGTTATAATGGATAAACTTTTGGAGTCAGCTAAAGATGTGAATGCAAGCAACCCAAGTAGCTCTATTGTTCTCCATGGCACAATTGGATCTGTGCGTATTAACGCAAAATGGAAAGTAATGGATGATGGTACGAAGAGATTGACCACAATGACAACGGGTATATTTAAGGATAAGAAATGAATATTGAGAAAGAGATCCAAATATCAGTAAAGTTAGAAAGCTATATTAAAAACGGCTTTGTAAATTTTGATTCGTTTGAGAATCCTGATGATGAGGCGGCCGATTGTTTTCTGGAATTATTTCAAAAAAAACCAGAGCTCTGTGAGAAGTATTGTAAAATCATACTTAATGACGGTAATGTTGGTGACAAATATCTAGAGTCAAGTTGTCTATCTCACTTATTTGACTTAAATAAGGAGTGCTCTCTTCTGTATGTTGAAAAAGAAGTAGGGGGAATGTCACCTCCAGTCCTTGCCGCAGCAATGGATGGACTTTGCCAATATAGCAACACCCCTTTCAGGAATGAATACTCAAATAATTTAATTAATAAAATATCTGATCGCTACGATGAAATTGTACAGGAGGATGTTTATAGGGGTGCTCTGGATAATTCTTATAAATTGTTTTTTGATATATTTCTGCGAAAATAAAATTCAAGGGTTTGTTCAACTAGATTTTTTTGTAAACTTGTTGAAGGTAATAATCGTAGTTTTGATGAATTTTGTGCTTTTCATAAGGAAAGTACAGCATGTAAGTCAGATGGTAACGGTTTTAACGTTATCATTATTTATGATGCAATAAAGAAATGTAATTGGTATTAAGTGCGCGGATTAATATTTAGGGGTCCAATACCTGCACTGCTCGGTAAAATAAAATTGGCTATAGATGTTGGTTTAGCTTCTGCCAGCAGGCCAAGCTGTTTATATGGTTACCTGAACAATATTTATAATGTAATAGCCTTGTCGCCTAAATTATTTATATTCAATGTAAGTTTGATATTATATCCTCTATTCCCGAGTGAAAAAATACGGTTATATATAAAATTAAACGGTTACGATGTAAATCAAGACCATCCCTCCAAGATCTTTCATTGGTAATCATGTAGTTAATTCAGCTTTCGCCACTCCACAGTCCTTTTCTGGATCATACGTGACTGCCTTTTCGGCGTGGTATCAGCTCAACGGCAGCGACGGATAAAAACCGGCTGGATACGGGCACGCTGGGCTTCAGCAGTATTGAAAACCA
>NZ_JARUWZ010000004.1:0-279029 GCF_030433775.1 Erwinia sp. PsM31 | reverse complement strand
GCCATCGGCAAGGCCGCTACAGCACTTCCTGATAAATAGTCTGTGCGATACCCGGTTCCAGACTGCTGCCGATCGCCTGCCACCGGCAAAGCCGCTACAGCACTTCCTGATAAATAGTCTGTGCGATACCCAGCGCCAGACTGCTGCCGATCGCCTGCCATCGGCAAGGCCGCTACAGCACTTCCTGATAAATAGTCTGTGCGATACCCGGCTCCAGATTGGTGCCGATCGTCCGATGCGCGCGCGCCTTGATGGCATCGTCGGCGTTGCCCATCGCCACGCCCAGCCCGACGTTTTCCAGCATGCTCAGGTCATTATAGTTATCGCCAAAGGCCAGCACATCGCTCATCCGATAGCCTTCAGATTCAACCCATTCCGCCAGCCGTTTGCCTTTGCTGTTGCCCGCTTTGGCAATATCAACCTGATCGTGCCATGACCATTCGCAGGCCAGGCCCATTTCCTGCTCCACGCTGTCGGCAAACTGTTGCAGCGCGCGGGTATCGGGATGGGATATGGCAAATTTCCAGATCGATTCCGCTTCTTCTGCCGCCTTGCTCAGGCTCGGCACCTTAATAAACACCGGACGCTGATGTTCCGGCAGCGACAGCCCCCAGTTAATGGTGCGGGTTACATGGCCGGTTTCGGCCTGGTAAAGCATCGCGTTATCAACATACAGCAGGCCATGAATGGCGGCCTCGTCCAGCATCTCAATCACCCGCAGCGCCTGATCCTGCGGCAGCGGATCGGCAGATATCACCTTTTTTGCTTGATAATCATACAAATAGGTGCCATTACAGCAGATTGCAGGTGTGTCGAGCGCCAGCGCCTGATAAAAAGGGTGGATAGCGACGTGATGGCGGCCGGTCACTATCACAATTTTTACGCCAGCCTGCCGGGCCTTTTGCAGCGCTTCCAGCGATTCAGGAAGAATGGTCTTACGCGGCGTCAGCAGCGTACCGTCCAGATCTAAAGCAATAACGCGATAACTCATAAATCGTTCCGAATGTGGTTTGAAAACGAATTTTTGAGTCTACACCCTGTGGCGGCGCTGACAAAATCGTCCGGCACAAATCCGCCTGCGTGGCCTGCGAAAACGCGCTACGCTGAAGCAGACCCGATTGACCTGAAAAAGGAGCATTTATGAAACAAGTCGTTTATACCGCCAGCCCGGAAAGCGGGCAGATCCATGCCTGGCAGCTTGACCCGCAGGGCGCGCTGACGCTGCTGCAGGTGGTCGATCTGCCAGGCCAGGTTCAGCCAATGGTGGTCAGCCCGAATAAAGCTTTTCTGTATGTCGGTATCCGTCCTGATTTCCGCGTTATCGCTTTTCATATCGACAGCGAAGGCAAGCTGACCAAAGCGGCAGAAGCGCCGCTGCCGGGCAGCCCGACCCATATTTCTACCGATCGTCAGGGACGCTTTATTTTTACCGGTTCCTATAACGACGCCTGCGTCAGCGTCACGCCGATCGATGCGCAAGGCCTGCCGGGCGAACCGTTGCAGGTGATTAAAGGGCTGGATGGCTGCCACTCGGCTAACATCGATCTTAAAAACGAAACGCTGTTCGTCCCGGCGCTAAAACAGGATCGCATCTGTCTGTTTGATTTACAGGAAGACGGTCAGCTGCTGCCGCACGCGCAGCCTCAGGTCAATACGGTTGAGGGCGCTGGCCCGCGCCATATGGTGTTTCATCCGAACCAGCAGTACGCCTACTGCGTAAACGAACTGGACAGTACGGTTGACGTCTGGCAGCTGAATAACGCGCATGGCGAAGTCGAACGCGTGCAGAGCCTGGATATGATGCCCGCAGGCTTCAGCGACACGCGCTGGGCGGCGGATATTCGCCTGACCCCGAACGGTCGTCACCTTTACGCCTGCGACCGTACCGCCAGCGTACTGACCACGTTCAGCGTCAGCGAGGACGGCGGACTGTTGACGATTGAGGGCCATCAGCCAACGGAAACGCAGCCGCGCGGCTTTAACATCGACGCCAGCGGTCGCTACCTGATTGCGGCGGGACAGAAGTCGCACCATATTGCAGTCTATAGCATTGCGGAAGAGAGAGGGCTGCTGACGCCGCTGGGACGTTATGCGGTAGGGCAGGGGCCGATGTGGGTGACCATCACGGAAATTTAAAGGACAGGCGGCGATAAGGCCGCCTGTTTTTTATCAGCTGTAGATAGCGGTAAGCGAAGCGCTCGCCAGCTGATGGAAATGCACGTTAAAGCCCAGCATCGCGCCGCTCGCCTGCTCGTCCACGTCCAGCTTTTCCACGTCCAGCGCATAGACGGTGAAAATGTAGCGATGGCTTTCGCCTTTTGGCGGTGCCGCGCCGCCATAGCCCGCTTTGCCGAAATCCGTGCGGGTCTGCACCGCACCGGAAGGCAGTTCGGCCACGCCGGAGCCTGCGCCCTGCGGCAGCACGCGCGTGTCGGCAGGCAGATTGGCCACGCCCCAGTGCCACCAGCCGGAGCCGGTTGGCGCATCGGGATCAAAACAGGTGACGACAAAACTTTTGGTGCCGGCGGGCACGTCATCCCAGGTCAGATGCGGCGACAGGTTATCGCCTTCGTAGCCCATCCCGTTAAAAACCTGGCGAGCCGGTAGCTTGTCGCCGTCGTTAAAATCCTGACTAAAGAGTTTCATTTCCCCTCCTGGCATTATTGATGAAGCAGTTTCAGCAGCTCCTCGGCTGCGGCGACGGAGGATGCGGGATTCTGGCCGGTCACCAGGTGACCGTCCGTAATGGCGAAACTGCCCCAGTCATGGGTTTTTTCATAGTTGCCGCCCAGCCCTCTCAGCGCATCCTCAACCAGGAAAGGTACCACATTCGTCAGCCCGACGGCGCTTTCTTCACTGTTGCTGAAGCCCGTCACGCGTTTTCCGGCCACCAGTGGCGAACCGTCCGGCTTTTTCGCCCGCTTCAGCACGCCCGGCGCGTGGCAGACCGCGCCGACCGGTTTGCCGTTAGCGTAAAAACTCTCAATCAGTTCAATGCTCTGCCGATCCTCCGCCAGATCCCAGAGCGGGCCGTGGCCGCCGGCATAAAACACCGCGTCGAATTTGCTGCTGTCGATGTTGCCCAGCTGCTGGGTATTGGCCAGCGCCTGCTGAGCGGCAATATCTTTACGGAAGCGTTCGGTATCGGCGCTTTGCGCATCCGGCTCGTCGCTTTTGGGATCCAGCGGCGGGTGTCCGCCAGCGGGCGACGCCAGCACCACGTTGATGCCCGCATCGCGGAAAATGTAATAAGGCGCTGCGAACTCCTCCAGCCAGAAACCGGTTTTTTTGCCGGTTTCGCCAAGTCGGTCATGCGAAGTCAGCACCATTAAAATTTTCATTTCAGGCTCCTGTTGGCGTGTCGCCAGCCACTTTAATCAGCACTTTACCGAAGTTTTTACCTTCGAGCATGCCGATAAAGGTTTCCGGCGCGTTGTCCAGACCCTCTACTATGTCTTCGCGGAAAACAAAACGATCCTCCGCGACCCACTGACTCATCTGCTGGAAAAATTCGTTAAAGCGATGACCGTAATCCTGATTGATAATAAAGCCCTGAACGTGCAGGCGCTTACGCAGGATGGCGCTCTGGAAAAGCGGCAGGCGATTTGGCCCTTCCGGCGCATCCTTGCTGTTGTAGTCGGCGATCAGGCCGCAGACCGGGATACGGCCTTTGGTATTCATCAGCGGCAGGACGGCGTCAAATACCGGGCCGCCGACGCTTTCAAAATAGACGTCGATACCGTCGCGGCAGTAGCGTTTAAGCGATTCTGATAAGTCGCCTGACCGATGGTTGAGGCAGCGGTCAAAGCCCAGCACGTCTTCGGCGTAGCGGCATTTTTCTTCGCCACCGGCGATACCCACCACGTAACAGCCTTTCAGCTTCGCTATCTGGCCTACCATAGAGCCGACCGCGCCGGTTGCCGCCGCCACGACCACGGTTTCGCCCGGCTGCGGATTACCAATATCCAACAGGCCCATATAGGCGGTAAAACCGGTCATCCCCAGCATGCCGAGCGCCCACGAAGGGTGTTTCAGCACGGGGCCGCTGAGCTTAAACAGATCTTTGCCGTCCGACAGGGCAAAATCCTGCCAGCCGCTCTGGCTGACTACCCAGTCGCCAGGCTGGTAATCTTCATGATTTGATTGTTCAACGATGGCGACGGTGCCCGCGCCCATGACGTCGTTAACGGCGATCGGCGGCACATAGGAAGGCGCGTCGCTCATCCGGCCACGCATATAAGGATCCAGCGAGAGCCAGATCGTCCGAAGTAGAATCTGGCCTTTCCCTGGCGTTGGTACGTGCTGTGACTCCAGACGAAAGTTAGCTTCAGTCGGTGCGCCATGCGGGCGCGAGGCGAGCACGATACGGCGATTTGTCTGTTTGTCTTGCGGCATGGTTTTTCTCCTTTACAAAATACAACCCGTAAAAAGCGTAGTGCATATGTCTCGTGCTCGCTTTGCTCTGGGCCGTAAAACAGGTAAAACAGCGCCACTGAAATTTAGTGAGGCTTTTTAATCTTTTTCTGCTTGCCTGTGGGTTAAAACCGGGGCGGCAACGCAATTATTATTAACAATTTTTAAAAGCTTTATCGCGCAATCAATGTAAAAGCGTTCATATAATTAACGCAAAAATAGAGCTTGTATTGGGATATAAATAGGTTAGTTATTGCGTATTTCCTGATGAAGATGTGCGTTTCATTAACAATGTTTTAATTATTGTCCGGGCGAGAAATTCAGGATTTTAGGTATAAATTATGAATCTTCTGACAAAACTTAGTTTAACTTAAGAGTATTGTTAGTTAATTAATGTATTTATATTTATTTTTATCGTTACCCTTAACATAATTTACTATTTATCTAAACAATAGCTAAGCTTTTTGATGGGACTGTTTAATTAGATTTGTCCTAAAAACTATTTACAAGAAATTAGAAATAGGGCGATAATAAGGCTCGGGGCCTTCTTAAGGAATGCTATATTCCTGAGCTGGAATGTTCCTGATGAATTTATATCTAAAAAGTCAGCCACATAAACATGTGAAGTAGAGGGAATTTATGGAAGAATTTAAAAAATTATTATTAGCTACCGCTATGGCGGGTACCCTTTTTACTGGCAGCGTATATGCAGCAACCGGCACCTCTGTCGCCGGGGGCACTATTACCTTTAACGGCGCGGTCAGCGACACAACCTGTAATGTCACCACGAATAGCGGGTCGGACTTTACCGTTAACGTGTCGCCTGTCACTAAAGAAGACATGGGCACCACGCCAGGCGTGATCGGCAGCAGCGCCACGCCTTTTACGATTACCGTTTCGGGCTGTAGCGGTTTTGATGACGCCAGCACGGCTGCACAGTCGTTGAATATTGTCTTCACCGGCGCCAATGTTTCGGATGATATGAATTACCTGAAAAACGAATCGGGTTCAGCCGAAGGTGTCGGTATCGCCATCACTAAAAACGGTAGCGATCTGGTAAAAATGAACGAGGCTCTGGCAACAGGACTGGCTACAAGCCAATCCGCTGCCAGTGGGAATTACGATACGGCTGCGGCAGGCGACATTAATCTTTACGCGCATTATTACAACTACGGCGGCAGCAACGTTTCTACTGGTTCAGTAGTGACTACCGCAACTTATACGTTCAGCTACGAATAATCTACCTTGCACCCGGACAGGAGAGCGTCGGCTTTCCTGTCTCTTCCGGACGGCATTTCAGGAGTGTTTGTGAAAAAGTTTTTGCTTATTATCGTCTGTTATGTCTTCAGCTGTGCCGCCAGCGCCAATGTTATTATTAATTCAACCCGCGTGATCTTTCCTGCCGACGCTAAAAGTGTTTCAGTGCAGCTAATCAATAAAAGTAAAGAACAGCATCTGGTGCAGGCATGGATAGATGACGGCAGACAAAACGAAAAGCCTGAAAATATCTCAACGCCCTTTATGGTGGTTCCCCCGGTGGTAAAAATTCAGGGTAACGATGGCCAGGTTTTAAGGATTAATCACAACGATCAGGTCAGAACCCTGGCCAAAGATCGCGAGTCGCTGTACTGGCTGAACGTGCTGGATATTCCTCCTGTACCGAAAAAGCTGGATGCGGCGGCTAACTATATGCAGGTCGCTATACGCAGCCGGATAAAAATTTTTTGGCGTCCGACAGGACTAAAGATCTCGCCTGAAAATATTGGTCGGTACCTGAGCCTGAAAAGGAAAAACCAGAATGTCTGCATCAATAATGCATCGCCTTTTTATCTGACTGCCATACAGCTGATGAGATGGGACGGAAAAAGCACGCGCGTTCAGCAAGGAAAAAAACAGGATAATCTGATTAGTAAAACCGTTTCGGTACCGCCTTTTACCTGTCAGCCTCTTGATGCAGGAAAAGTATCCGCTTCAGGCGGCAAGTATCAGCTGACTTATATTGACGACTATGGCAGCAGAGTCCCTGTTACAATTGATTTAGTAAAATAAAAGGAATTATTCAGGAGCAAATAATGAAGGCGACAGTAAATTTGCTTGCCCCAACAGGCTATGGAAAGCTATTTTATCTCACCTGTATTATTCTGAACTGCTCTGTAGTCAACGCGGCTGAAACATTCAATACCAGTTTGATGGTAGGGGATTCTTCTCAGGCTGACTGGAATAATCAGGGGCAGACCATTTTATCCGGAGTTTACGATCTGGATATTTATATTAACGGCAGCTGGAGCGGTAATTTTCCGGTGAAAGTGGATTCAGGGGAAGCTTTCTGGCTGTCAGGCGCAACGCTTAAAGCTCTGCCAATTAAATATATTGATAAAAAAGCGATAACTAAAAAAGAGTGGGTGCCGGTAGCCGAAATACTTTACGGCGGACAGGCCACGCTTAACAGAGGAATGCTGCGCCTGAATCTGACTATTCCTCAGGCCAGGATAGATAAAAAAGATCGCCGCTGGATCGCGCCGGAACTGTGGGATGCAGGGATTAATGGCGCTTTTACCAATTACAGCCTCAGCTATAATAACCTCCAACAGCATAACAACGATGGCAATGCGGATAACGTTTTTCTTTCGCTCAGCAGCGGCATTAATTTAGCCCACTGGCAGTTGGTCGATAACAGCCAGTTTCAACGTACGCGTAGTCGCCAGGGAGAATGGAATACGCAATCCCGCTATGTCGAACGCGCGCTGCCAGCTATTAATTCGTTATTCAGGATAGGGGACAGCTATACCAATTCGCCCTGGTTCGATAACGTACGTTTTCGCGGCATCACCTTAAAACAAGACCAGCGCATGTATCCCGATTCTTATCGTACCTATATGCCGGTTATTCGCGGTAACGCCACGGCGAACGCCGTAGTCAGCGTTTATCAAAACGGCAGCGCCATTTATCAAACAAACGTGCCGCCGGGCCCTTTTGTTATTGACGATCTTATGCCTGGCGGATCGCGCAGCGATCTCACGGTAGAAGTTGCCAACGCTGGCGGCATCACCGAGCGTTTTACCGTCCCTTACTCTACCGTTTCCGATATGTTGAGAAGCGGCTCGTCAGAGTGGCTGTTAACGGCGGGTAACGTTCAGCTGCATGACGTGGATTTACACCCGGCCTTTGTTCAGGGCAATGGCTCACACGGCATTAATAACTATCTGACGCTCTATAGCGGCGCCACGCTAAGCCAGGATTATGCTTCTTTTCTGCTGGGCGGCGCGTTCAGTTTGCCACGGGTCGGATCATTTTCAACCAATGTGGACATGGCCCGCGCGCATCTGAACAGTGGGGAATCGATGCAGGGAGAGCGCTGGAAATTAGCTTACAGCCGCTTCTTTATGACCAAAACCAACCTGACGCTGGCGACTTACTATTACAATACGGCGCGCTATCTTTCCCTGTATGACACGGTACAAACCAATGCGCTAGCGCGTGAGGAGAACGGTAAGCAATACCTGCGAAGCAAACAGAGCTTCAGCGTTAACCTCGATCAGACCCTGCCGCCGGGCTGGGGACGGATTGCGATTGACGGCTTGTGGCGTCAGTACTGGAACAGCGATCGCATGCTAAAGCAATACAGCCTGACCTACAGCAACCTGTACAAAAAAGCGACGTGGAGCCTGACCTTTCGTCGCAATCACTATGAATATGACGGCAGCGAAGAAGAGCGGCGTTACAGCAGCAAAAGCTACGATGAGCAGCGGATCGACCTGGCTGTTACTATTCCGCTCTCTCTGTCCGGCAACCGCCACAGCGTCACGCTGCGTACCTCGTCGCAGGACGGTAAATATAGCGGTATGGAAGCCGGGGTCAACAGCTCGCTGGAAAGCCTGGACTACAGCCTTAACTTCAGCCATGACCGTACCGGACACAGCGCAAAGTTTGGGGCCTACAGCGCCTGGCGCACGCCTTATGCAAAGTTAACGGGTCAGTACAGCGAGGCGAGCGATTTCCGCCAGCTTGGCATAGGCGCCAGCGGCAGCGCCGTACTCTGGCGCGATGGCGTGTTGGCTTCAGGCAACACGGGCAATACTTTTGTGATCCTGGACGCGCCGGGTATTGCTCAGGCCACGGTCAACGGCAATCCCAATATGAGAACCAACCGCGCAGGCCGGGTTCTGGTGCCTTCCGTCACGCCTTACCGTATGAACACTTATCTGTTGGATAACCCTCGCGGTGAAAGCGAGGGCGAACTGCTGGGCAATATCGGACGCGTGACGCCCTGGGCAGGCAGCATTAACTATGTGCAATATAAAACCGACACGCGTGCCGTGTTTACCTTCAAAGCGCTGTTTGATAACGGGCAGCCTTTGCCTTTTGGGGCCGGCGTCACCGATGCAGAAGGCAACTCGCTGGGCTACGTAGCGCAGGGCAGCCTGATTTATCTCAAAGCGAAGCAGCTTCCCGAATGGCTGCACGTGCAGCTGACGGAAGGGCAGGAAAGTAAAACGTGCCGGATCCATTTAGCCAACGCGGCGCAGACCTCTTTTTGCGTGCGCTAAGCCGAAAAGGCGCCGCATTCGTTTTCAGGGAGTCATCATGAAAAAATACTGGATAGCGTTACTGCTCGGGCTGTGCGCTGTTTCCGCAGGCGTGCAGGCGGGCTGTACCCTTATAAGCGGTTCGACGGTAAAGGCCAACGACAGCCTGAACCTTTCAGGTTTGCTGACCGCGCAGGATAGCCACAGCGAAACCCGAACGGCAACCTGGTCAGTGCCGGTAACATGCTATCTTATTTTCAATAGCAACGCGGTGCACTTTGTCAGCCCGATACAAAATGGCTTTTGGGTGAAGTTTGTTAACGCAGCGGGCACGGCACGCTGGATAAAACTTCAGACCAGTGGATTTATCGAAAAGATAGATTATGAAAACGGCGACAGAACGCTGCAAGGCTCAGATTTTAGCTATCAGCTTACCGCCACCTTACTGGACAGCGATCCGGGCGTAACCGACAGCAAATTTTACAAGGTGACCGACGCCGGGAGCGCGGAGATCGTGACCATGGTGATGCATAACGCCAACTTTATTGGCTCCACGCCTACGGTGGAGCAGGCGGCTGAAGTGGCGGCTTCGGGCAACTGGAACAATGATTACCTGGGCTATCAGTCCCTGACGGTGACCTTTAACCCGGCGGAAACCACCTGTGAAATGCCAGACCAGCAGGTGACGTTACCCAGGGTGTCGTTGAATATGCTGCGTAACGGCATTGCCACCGACAGTACCTCTTTTACGCTGCCGATCAGCTGCTCTGCAACCCTGGCGGGTGGCGCTACGCGTTCGGTTAATGCCTGGCTCTATAGCGCCGACCTGGTGGAGAACAGCCAGCAGATTATGCGTAACAGCCGCTCCAGCTCGCAGGGCGTCGGCATCGTCTTGAGCGACAGCGCCGGTAAGGCCGTTTCTCTGTCAGGCGGGACGGCGGCAGGCGAAGCCACTTCGCTGCTGTCGATTACCAAAGGCGCCGACATTCATGCCAGCGCCATTAACCTGAACGCTGCCTATAAGGTGTTCGATCCGGCTAATCTCAGTCCAGGGTCGGTCGTTGCCACCGCGACTATTTATTTTGACTATGACTGATCGCCGTCGTCAGGATAAAAACAGCGTGGGGCAGGCAACCGCCGCCGCTATCGCTGTCGTCAGCTTTTGCAGCGCTTCCGGCTCGATAACGTAAGGCGGCATTAAATAGATAAGCCTGCCGAAAGGACGGATCCAGACGCCGCGCTCAACGAAAAAGCGCTGCAGCGCCGCCATATTCACCGGTCGACGAGTTTCGATAACGCCAATCGCACCCAGTACCCTGGCATCCGCCACTTCCGGCTGCGCTTTTAGCGGCAGCAGCGCGGCTTTCAGCTGCGCTTCAATCGCGCTTACCTGCCGCTGCCAGCGATTTTCCTGCAGCATCGCCAGGCTTTCGCTGGCCACCGCGCAGGCCAGCGGATTGCCCATAAACGTCGGGCCGTGCATAAAACAGCCCGCCTCGCCGTTGCTGATGGTATTGGCAACCTCGCGCGTGGTCAGCGTGGCGGAAAGCGTCATGGTGCCGCCGGTCAGCGCTTTGCCAACGCACAGAATATCAGGCGATATCCCGGCGTGATCGCAGGCGAAAAGCTTGCCGGTACGGCCAAAGCCTGTTGCGATTTCATCGGCTATCAGCAGCACGTTGTGGCGATCGCACAGCTCGCGCACGCCTTGCAGATAGCGCGGATGATAGAAGCGCATTCCGCCCGCGCCCTGCACGATGGGTTCCAGGATCACCGCGGCCAGTTCGTGCGCCTGTTCGCCAATCAGACGGGCAAAATCGGCGATATCGCTTTCCTGCCACTCATCGTCGAACCCGCAGCCCGGCGCGGCGGCGAACAGGTGGTTCGGCAGATAGCCCTGATAGAGCGAATGCATGGAGTTCTGCGGATCGCATACCGACATCGCGGCAAAGGTATCGCCGTGATAGCCGTTGCGCAGCGTCAGAAAGCGCTGACGCCTTTCGCCGCGCGCCTGACAATATTGCAGCGCCATTTTCATGGCAACCTCAACGGCTACCGAGCCCGAATCCGCCAGAAAAACGCACTCCAGCCCCTGCGGCGTCATCTCTACCAGACGACGACAGAGCGCCACGGCCGCAGGATGGGTGATCCCGCCAAACATCACGTGCGACATCTGCTCGATCTGGGCGTGCATCGCCTGGTTCAGGCGCGGATGGTTATAGCCGTGGATAGCTGCCCACCAGGAAGACATGCCGTCCACCAGCTCGCGGCCATCAGCCAGCTGCAGCGAGGTGCCAGAGGCCGCGACCACCGGATACACCGGCAGCGGTTTGCTCATTGACGTGTAGGGATGCCAGATATGGTCGCGGTCAAAAGCGAGGTCGAGAGGGGTCATAAAATACTTGTAAACCAAAATTAAAAAATTTAGTTTACAAGTATAACCGTAAAATGAACATGAGATCTTTTCTTTTGGAGCAAGCAATGGCAAATCGCTGGACAGTCGCCCAGGCCCAGGCCCTTTTCGACAAGCCTTTTCTGGAGCTGATGTTTGAAGCGCAGCAGGTGCATCGTCAACATTTCGATCCGCGTCAGGTGCAGGTCAGCACGCTGCTGTCGATCAAAACCGGCGCCTGTCCGGAAGACTGTAAATATTGTCCGCAGAGCGCCCGCTACAAAACCGGCCTGGAAGCGGAGCGCCTGATGGAAGTGGAAGAGGTGCTGACCTCTGCCCGCAAAGCCAAAGCCGCAGGATCTGACCGCTTCTGCATGGGCGCGGCGTGGAAAAACCCGCACGAACGCGATATGCCTTATCTGGAGCAGATGGTCAAAGGCGTTAAAGCAATGGGGCTGGAAACCTGTATGACGCTGGGCACGCTGAGCGATGAGCAGGCGCAGCGGCTGGCGCACGCCGGGCTGGATTTCTACAACCATAACCTGGATACCTCGCCGGAATTCTACGGCAGCATTATCACCACCCGCAGCTATCAGGAGCGCCTGGACACGCTGGGCAAGGTACGCGACGCGGGCATTAAAGTCTGCTCCGGCGGCATCGTCGGCCTGGGCGAAACCGTTAACGATCGGGCCGGTCTGCTGGTGCAGCTGGCTAACCTGCCGGTGCCGCCGGAAAGCGTGCCGATCAACATGCTGGTCAAGGTCAAAGGCACGCCGCTGGCCGACAACGACGATGTCGATCCTTTCGATTTTATCCGCACCATCGCCGTGGCGCGCATTATGATGCCGACCTCCCACGTGCGTCTTTCCGCCGGCCGCGAGCAGATGAGCGAGCAGACGCAGGCGATGTGCTTTATGGCTGGCGCCAACTCGATTTTCTACGGCTGCAAGCTGCTGACCACGCCGAACCCGGAAGAGGACAAGGATCTGATCCTGTTCCGCAAGCTGGGCCTGAATCCGGCGCACACCACCACGGAAGCGGGCGACAACGAGCAGCAGCAGGCGCTGGCGGGTCAGCTGCTGAATGCCGATACCGACCAGTTCTATAACGCGGCCGTGTAAATGGGCTGGCAACAACGCATCAGCCTGGCGCTTGCGGAGCGCCGGGAGAAGCAGCAGTTTCGCCAGCGCCGCGTCAGCCAGCACGACGACGTGCGCACCCTGTGCGTGAACGACCGTCGCTACCTGAACTTCTCCGCTAATGACTATCTGGGGCTGAGCCGGGATCGGAACGTTATCGCCGCCTGGCAGCAGGGGGCCGAACGCTACGGCGTCGGCGCAGGCGGATCGGGTCACGTTACCGGCTATGGCGCGCCTCATCAGGCGTTTGAGCAGCAGCTGGCCGACTGGCTGGGCTATCCGCGCGCGCTGCTGTTTATTTCAGGCTTTGCGGCGAATCAGGCAATCATTGCCGCAATGCTGCAGAAAAACGATCGCATCTTCGCCGATCGCCTGGCGCACGCTTCGCTGCTGGAAGCGGCCTCGCTCAGTCCGGCTACGCTGCGCCGCTTTGCGCACAATCAGCCGGAAGCGCTGGCGAAACTCTTCAGCCCTGCCGACGGCGGCGAAACGCTGGTGGTGACGGAAGGCGTTTTCAGCATGGATGGCGACAGCGCGCCGCTGCAAGAGCTGCATCAGCTTACCGCTCTGCACAACGGCTGGCTGCTGGTGGACGATGCGCACGGCATCGGCGTAACGGGCGAGCAGGGGCGCGGCAGCTGCTGGCAGCAGAACGTGCGTCCGGAGCTGCTGATCGTGACTTTCGGCAAGGCATTTGGGCTGAGCGGCGCGGCAGTGCTCTGTAGCGAAGAGACGGCGGACTACCTGTTGCAGTTCGCGCGTCATCTGATCTACAGCACGGCGATGCCGCCCGCGCAGGCTTTCGCGCTCCAGACGGCTTTACGCGCCGTACGGCAGGGCGACGACCTGCGCGCGCGGCTGCAAAAGAATATCCGCCTGTTTCGCGAAGGCGCGGCGGCTGGCGGGCTGGCGATCCTGCCTTCTTCAACGGCTATTCAGCCGCTGCTGGTAGGTGAAGAGCAGGCGGCGCTGCGGCTGGCGGAACGGCTGCGCGAAAGGGGATGCTGGGTAACGGCTATCCGCCCGCCCACCGTGCCGCCGGGAACGGCGAGGCTGCGCATCACGCTGAGCGCGGCGCATCAGGAAGAAGATATTCAACGACTGCTGGAGGCGCTGCATGACGCAAACGGTCAATAAAGCGGCGATCGCCAGAGCCTTCGGCCGGGCGGCGCAGAGCTACAACCGGCACGCGGAGCTGCAGCGTCTGAGCGGCGAAGCACTCTTTGCGCTGGCGCGCGGCCGTGAGCAAAAGCAGGTGCTGGATGCGGGCTGCGGGCCGGGCTGGTTCAGCAAGCGCTGGCGCAGTGCGGGCAACAGGGTCACCGCGCTGGATCTTTCTCCGGCCATGCTGAACGAGGCGCGGCTTGGCGACACCGCCGACGCCTATCAGCTGGGCGATATCGAAGCGCTGCCTTTTACCGATGCCGCTTTCGACGTGTGCTGGAGCAACCTTGCCGTGCAATGGTGCAGCGACTTACGGCTGGCGCTGGCCGAAATGCGCCGCGTGACCCGGCCTGGCGGCCAGGTGCTGTTTTCAACGCTGGCCGCCGGCTCGCTGAACGAGCTTAACCAGGCCTGGCAGGCGCTGGATCTGCCCGCGCCCGTTAACCGTTTTCTGAGCGAGGCGCAAATAGCGGAAGCGGGAAGCTCGCTCGGGCTTCGGCTAATCACGCAGACGCAGACGCTGGCTTTCCCGGACGTGCTCGGCGCGCTGCGTTCGCTGAAGGGCATCGGCGCCACGCATCTGCATCAGGGCCGCCGTGACGGCCTGCTGAGCCGTCATCATCTGAGTCAGCTGGCGCAGAGCTGGCCGCGCGACGAGCGCGGTTTCCTGCTCAGCTATCATCTGCTGTATGGAGTGATTGATTGTGAGTAGCTGGTTTATTACCGGAACGGATACGGAAGTAGGGAAAACGGTCGCCAGTACCGCGCTGTTGCAGGCTGCCCGCGCCGCCGGATTGCGCAGCGTAGGCTATAAGCCCGTTGCTTCCGGCTGTGAAATGACGGCGGAAGGTATCCGCAACAGCGACGCGCTGGCTTTACAGCGCAACAGCGTGCTGACGCTGCCTTATGAGCAGATCAATCCGCTGGCCTTTCTGGAGCCGACGTCTCCGCATATCGTCAGCGCGGAAGAGGGCAGGCCCATTGAGTTTACTCAGCTTTCGGCTGGCCTGGCGGCATTGCGCGAGCAGGCGGAGTGGGTGCTGACCGAAGGCGCGGGCGGCTGGTTTACGCCGCTTTCAGCCACGACGACCTTCGCGGAGTGGGTGACGCTGGAACAGCTGCCCGTGGTGCTGGTGGTCGGCGTCAAGCTGGGCTGCATCAATCACGCCATGCTGACGGCGCAGGCCGTCACGGCCAGCGGTCTGCGTCTGGCTGGCTGGATAGCCAATACGGTGCAGCCGCCGGGCAGGCGTCATGCGGAATACATGGCGACGCTGCAACAGCGGCTGCCCGCGCCGCTGCTAGGTGAAATCCCTTTCACCGACAGCGCCGATTTTGACCGGCTTGGTCACTACGTGCGCCTGCCGGAATAAGGCGATGCCCTCTGGCAGCGCGCCGGAGGGCATGACTAAACGGTAAGCCAGGTGTTGACTATTCTCTCATCCAGCTGCGCCACGCTGCCGTGGGCCACGTTGCGCCCACGATGCAGCAGCAGGAAATAGTCCGCCACCTTACGGATAAAAGAGATCCGCTGCTCAAGCAGCAGAATGGTCAAGCCGAAATCGTGATTCAATCGATGGATCAAATTCCCCATCTCCTCTTCCAGCCAGGGCGACATGCCCTCCGTCGGCTCGTCCAGGATCAGCAGCTTCGGCTGGAGCACCAGCGCTCTGGCCAGCGCCAGCTGCTGCTGCTGATCGAGCGGCAGTTCGCCGCTGCGCCGGTGACGAAGCGAATAAAGCGCGGGAAAAAGATCGAAAACCATCGGCGGAATGGCCGGATGGCGCTGTTGTCCTGCGCCCGCCAGCAGCGCTATCTGCAAGTTCTCCTCGACGCTGAGCTGTGAGAAAATATGCCGCCCCTGAGGCACATAGCCGATGCCGAGCGCCGCGCGTTTTTCTACCGGCTGCTGCAGCAGATTTTGCGGCGGCAGATTGCCTTCCTGCCACATAATGGTGCCGCTGTTAATTGGCAGATGGCCCATAATGCAGTTGACCAGCGTGGTTTTCCCCATTCCCGGCCTTCCCAGCACGCCCGTACAGGTGCCCGGCGGCAGTTCCAGATCCACATCCCATAAAATATGATCCTGCCCGTAAAACTGATTTATCGCATGTAAGCTCAGCATCTGACACTCTCCTCCAGACAGTTTTCGAGCGCGCCTTCGTAGCGTGACGAAGGATTGACCATGGACGCAGCGTCCATGGCTTGGGCTTCTCGCTCTGGTATGTTGAAAGCGTGAGGCGGTCAACAGGAACTGCAATTCGCAGGCCAGGTTTTAAAATGCAGAAAAAAACGACCGGCAAATCAGGAAAGCAGGGCGGGTAATTGGTCAGAAAAGGTTAACAATTGCCGACGGAAATTTCCGACTGCACTTTGATGGTGCCCTAAACCCAACATTTATGGTGCAGGCGCCTGCCTGTAAGGCAGATCGGCCGCCCGACCCGCTGAAAAAAAAGCCTTAATGGGGATAGCCCTGAAGGCAGAAGTATGCTTCAGGTCGGACAAGACCGCGCAGGACAGGTAAAAAATTTAAGGAAAAAATTTTTTTTGCGTACGCGCTCACAGGACGCTGCGTTTTATACACAGCAGACGGGTTGGGCGTTGAAATCAGTTATCCACCATTCCTGTGGATAACCATGTGTATGAATGACTGAAAACCTGTAAAAGGCGAGAGCCGGCGCGGCTTAAGCTTGAGTTGGTGCTAAACTCGGCTGAAATAACATTGCATTAAATTTCAAGGCGTTAGTGAAAATCAAGCGGGAAAGGATCGCAGCATATTTTGCCCGCGCCATTTTGTCAGGATGTCTTGACAAATGTTAAAGTTTCAGTCCGGCTGGGGATAACCCCTTCACTTTCTTGCCGCTTAAGCATCCGTTCAACGCTGTTGGCCCACACGCGCGCTGCCTTCCCTTTGTTCTAATCGATAACTGGAGATATATCCAGTATTTTTTGCTGGCAAAATCGTCATAGCAGAGTAAAATTACCACCCTGTCCGCGCTTTTCATCATCAGGTAGCCATGCAATGAGCAAAGTCTTTAAACTTAATTCCGCCTTTCAACCTTCCGGCGATCAGCCTGAAGCCATTCGCCGCCTTGAAGAAGGGCTGCAGGATGGACTGGCGCATCAGACGCTGCTCGGCGTAACGGGGTCGGGCAAAACGTTTACCGTTGCCAACGTCATCGCCGATCTCAATCGGCCTACGATGGTGCTGGCGCCGAATAAAACCTTAGCGGCGCAACTTTACGGGGAGATGAAGGAATTCTTTCCGGAAAACGCCGTGGAGTATTTCGTCTCCTACTACGACTACTATCAGCCGGAAGCCTACGTGCCCAGTTCGGATACCTTTATCGAAAAGGACGCCTCCGTTAACGAGCATATTGAACAGATGCGTCTGTCGGCGACCAAAGCGCTGCTGGAGCGTCGGGATGTCATCGTGGTGGCGTCGGTGTCGGCGATTTACGGCCTGGGCGATCCGGATTCCTATCTGAAAATGATGCTGCATTTGACGCGCGGTATGGTTATCGATCAGCGCGCCATTCTGCGGCGTCTGGCGGAGCTGCAATACAGCCGCAACGACCAGGCTTTTCAGCGCGGGACTTTCCGCGTACGCGGCGAAGTGATCGATATCTTCCCGGCGGAATCGGACGACTATGCGCTGCGCGTCGAGCTGTTTGACGAAGAGGTCGAACGGCTGTCGATTTTCGACCCGCTGACGGGCCAGATCACCTCGGTGATCCCGCGCTATACCATCTATCCAAAGACGCACTACGTGACGCCGCGCGAGCGCATCATACAGGCGATGGAAGACATTAAAGTCGAGCTGGCCGATCGCCGTAAAACGCTGCTGGCGAACAATAAGCTGCTGGAAGAACAGCGTATTTCCCAGCGCACGCAGTTCGATTTAGAAATGATGAACGAGCTGGGCTACTGCTCGGGCATTGAGAACTACTCGCGCTACCTTTCCGGCCGTGGGCCTGGCGAGGCGCCGCCGACGCTGTTTGACTATCTGCCGGCGGATGGCCTGTTGGTGATTGACGAATCGCACGTCACCATCCCGCAGATCGGCGGCATGTATCGCGGCGACCGGGCGCGTAAAGAAACGCTGGTGGAGTACGGCTTCCGCCTACCGTCGGCGCTGGATAACCGTCCGATGAAGTTTGAAGAGTTCGAGGCGCTGGCGCCGCAGACCATCTACGTTTCCGCTACGCCAGGCAAGTACGAGCTGGAAAAATCGGGCGGCGAAGTGGTGGATCAGGTGGTGCGTCCGACCGGCCTGTTGGATCCGCTGATCGAAGTGCGTCCGGTCGCTACTCAGGTTGACGATCTGCTGTCGGAAATCCGCAAGCGCGTGGCGATTGACGAGCGTGTGCTGGTGACGGTGCTGACCAAGCGTATGGCGGAAGACCTGACCGAGTACCTCACCGAACACGGCGAGCGGGTGCGCTATCTGCACTCGGATATCGACACCGTAGAGCGTGTGGAGATCATTCGCGACCTCCGCCTCGGCAAGTTTGACGTGCTGGTCGGCATCAACCTGCTGCGTGAGGGTCTGGATATGCCGGAAGTTTCGCTGGTGGCGATCCTGGATGCCGACAAAGAGGGCTTCCTGCGTTCCGAACGCTCGCTGATCCAGACTATCGGCCGCGCCGCGCGTAACGTTAACGGCAAGGCTATTCTCTACGGCGATAAAATTACGCCGTCGATGGAAAGGGCGATTGGCGAAACTGAACGTCGCCGCGAGAAGCAGGAGATCTACAACAAGGAAAAAGGCATTGTGCCGCAGGCGCTCAACAAGAAGATCGCCGACATTCTGGAGCTGGGCCAGGGCATCAACAAAAATAAACCGAAACGCCTTAAATCGCCTCGCGATGTGGTGGAGGACGATGCGGCGGTGGTCGATTTATCGCCAAAAGGGTTGCAGAAGCGTATCCGCGAGCTGGAAACGAAAATGCAGGAGCACGCCAAAAACCTGGAGTTTGAAGAGGCCGCCAACGTACGCGATCAGCTGCATCAGGTACGCGAGCTGTTTATTGCCGCTTCCTGAGACGCGGCACCAGGCCGTCGCCGTCTCGTCCTGGGAGCAAGGGTTTCGGCGCGCTAGCCCAGCCGCTGGATCGCGTGCTCCAGCGCGCTGTGCAGCAGCTGGCGGTCGTGGCGGTATTTGATATCCGCCGCCTCCAGCGGCTCCTGCACAATCAGGCGTTCGCTGACGCCCGTAGTATCCACATGCGGGCCGACCACGACGGCATCAATCACCTTCCTGCCGATATATTTTTCCATGACGGTCAGCTTATCCGCCAGCGTCAGCTGTGCCGCCGCCGGGCTAAGCTCTTTGCCCAGATTACCGATAAACACCATCGGCGCGGGCGTGCGTCTGAGCGCCTGCGCCATATCCGGCAGCAGCAGCACCGGCATCAGGCTGGTATAGAAACTGCCTGGCCCAATCAGGATCAGGTCGGCCTCGTGGATTGCCTCAACCGCTTCTTTGGTCGCGTTGGCTCTGGCCGAAAGCAGCAGCTCGCGCGGCGGCATGGCAAGCTTGTCGATCGCCGTTTCGCCGTAAACCTGCTGGCCCCGATCGTCAAGGGCTATCAGGTCGACCGGCTGTTCGGACATGGGGATCAGAAAGGCATCCACCTTCAGCAAACTGCGGATCAGATTGATCGCCTCGATCGGCCGCACGCTCAGGTGATCCAGCGCTTTCAGCATCAGATTACCCAGGTTATGTCCGGCCAGCTCGCCCTGGCCACCGAAGCGATACTCGAACATGGCGGAGGCCACGCTGGGTTCGGTAATCAGCTGGTTCAGGCAGTTGCGCATATCACCCCAGGCGATGCCGCCTTCCGCATGACGAATACGTCCCGTGGAGCCGCCGTTATCGGTGGTCGTGACAATGCCGGTCAGGCGTGAGCCGAGCGACGACAGCGCGGATAAAACACGGCCCAGGCCATGCCCGCCGCCAAGCGCCACGACGCGATCGAGATCGGCCAGAGTACGGTTACGCATAAAATTCCTTCAATATGTTAACAGTGCAGCCAGCCTGTCAGTGGTTTTTGCCTTATTTTACGCTAAGGTGCCGTAAAACGGCGGTAAAAAAACGTTATATATCAAAATACATAGCGAAATTCCTTACTGGCAACCGCGCTTCGTTAGCAGTAGACTTTTACTACCATGGCTTACCATACCGGTAAGTCACACTTAGCCCTGGCGCCTAAGTCTTCGGATAGGGTGCTTTGGCCGCAACTTTACGTTGCCAGGGTGCAGAAAGAAATGCCTGCATCTCCCGATATTTGGAAAGGTGTTCTGGTGTCACAATTTACTGATAATTTCGACCGCAGCTTTTACTATCTGCGCCTGTCGATCACGGACGTTTGTAATTTCCGCTGTACCTATTGCCTGCCGGATGGCTACAAGCCGCAGGGCGTCACCAACAAAAGCTTCCTCTCGCTGGATGAAATCCGGCGCGTCACCCGTGCCTTTGCGGCGGCGGGCACGGAAAAGGTGCGCCTGACGGGCGGTGAACCTTCGCTGCGTCGCGATTTTACCGACATTATCGCCGCGGTGCGCGAAAACAGCGCTATTCGTCAGCTGGCGGTCACCACTAACGGCTACCGGCTGGCGCGTGACGTGGCGTCCTGGCGTGAAGCGGGGCTGACGGCGCTGAACGTCAGCATCGACAGCCTTGATGCCCGTCAGTTTCACGCTATCACCGGTCAGGACAAATTCCATCAGGTCATGGCGGGTATTGACGCGGCCTTTGACGCAGGCTTCAGCAAGGTCAAAGTCAACACCGTGCTGATGCGCGACGTTAACCATCACAGCCTGCAAACCTTCCTTGACTGGATCCGTGACCGGCCAATCCAGCTACGCTTTATTGAGCTGATGGAAACCGGCGAAGGCGGCGATCTGTTCCGTAATCACCACGTATCAGGCGAGGTGATCCGCGACCAGCTGCTCCAGCAGGGCTGGGTTCGCCAGCTACGCGGGCGCAGCGACGGCCCGGCGCAGGTGTTCTGCCATCCGGACTATGCCGGTGAAATCGGCCTGATCATGCCCTACGAGAAAAATTTCTGCGCCAGCTGTAACCGCCTGCGCGTGTCGGCCGTCGGCAAGCTGCACCTCTGTCTGTTTGGCGACGGCGGCGTGTCGCTGCGCGATCTGCTGCAAAGCGACGATCAGCAGGCAGAGTTGCAGGCGCGCATTGCCGCCAGCCTGAAAACCAAAAAGCAGACGCATTTTCTGCATCAGGGCAACACCGGCATCACGCAAAATCTCTCTTTTATCGGCGGCTAACGCATGGAGTCTACAATGGCAAAATCGACGGCGGAATTTATCCCGCTTAACGTGGCGGTGTTGACCGTCTCCGACAGCCGCGACGCGGCGGAAGATACCTCGGGCGACTATCTGCGTGAAGCGCTGGCGGAAGCCGGGCATCAGGTGCTGGATCACGCGCTGGTGAAAGACAACCGCTACCGCATTCGCGCCGTGGTCTCCAGCTGGATCGCCAGCGCGGATGTCCAGGTGGTGATCGTGAACGGCGGGACGGGCTTTAACAGCAAAAACAGCACGCCGGAAGCGCTGCTGCCGCTGTTCGATCGTGAAATCGACGGCTTTGGCGAGCTGTTCCGCATGGTTTCCTGGGAAGATGTCGGCAGCGCGACCATTCAGTCGCGCGCCGTCGCGGGCATGGCCAACCAGACGGTGATTTTTGCCGTTCCCGGCTCCACCCGCGCCTGTCAAAGCGCCTGGGAAAGCATTATCCGCGATCAGCTCGACGCCCGCACTCGTCCCTGTAATTTTGTCCCGCACCTGAAGAAGCCCTGAACTATGTCCCAACTGACCCATATTAACGCCTCCGGCGAGGCGCACATGGTGGATGTCTCCGCCAAAAACGACACCGTACGTGAAGCGCGTGCGGAAGCCTTTGTGGTGATGCATCCCGATACGCTCCAGATGATCCTGGACGGCAGCCATCACAAGGGCGATGTCTTCGCCACGGCGCGCATTGCGGGTATTCAGGCCGCCAAGCGTACCTGGGAGCTGATCCCGCTGTGCCATCCGCTGCTGCTAAGCAAGGTCGAAGTGACGCTGAGCGCCGATACCGCCAACAGCCGCGTGCGTATCGAATCGCTGTGCCGTCTGACCGGCAAAACCGGCGTAGAGATGGAGGCGCTGACGGCGGCCTCGGTGGCCGCGCTGACCATTTACGACATGTGCAAAGCGGTGCAGAAAGATATCAGCATTGAACAGTGCCGACTGCTGAGCAAAAGCGGCGGCAAATCCGGCGATTTTAAGGCGGATAAGCATGATTAACGTCCTTTTTTTTGCGCAGGTGCGCGAGCTGGTCGGCACCGACAGCATCAGCGTTACCGAAGACTACGCCACCGTGGAAGCGCTGCGTGCGGCACTGGCGCAGCGAGGCGATCGCTGGTCGCTGGCGCTCTCGTCAGACAAGCTGCTGGCGGCGGTCAATCAGACTTTGGTTTCCGCCCAGCATCCGCTGAAAGCGGGCGACGAGGTCGCGTTTTTCCCACCGGTAACCGGAGGTTAAAATGGAAACCCGGATCAGAGTAGGGCAGGCGCCGTTTGAGATGGCGGAAGAGTACCGCTGGCTGGCCGCCTGTGATGAAGATGGCGCGGTGGTGACCTTTACCGGCAAAGTGCGCAATCACAACCTGGGCGATAACGTTTCTGCGCTGACGCTGGAGCATTATCCGGGAATGACCGAAAAGGCGCTGGCGGAGATTGTGGCCGAAGCGCGCGAACGCTGGCCGATGCAGCGCGTGACGGTGATCCATCGTATCGGCGAGCTGTTTCCCGGCGATGAAATCGTGCTGGTTGGCGTCAGCGGCGCACATCGAGGCGCGGCTTTTGCGGCGGCGGAATTTATTATGGATTATCTGAAAACCCGCGCGCCGTTCTGGAAAAGAGAAGCCGCGCCGGAAGGCGAGCGCTGGGTTGATGCCCGCGACAGCGATAAAGAAGCCGCCTCGCGCTGGGCATAGCGGTTCTTTGCCGCCGGTCGGCAAGGGCGGGCCGTTCCGGGGCTGTTTTAGCCCGCTCTGATGGATTAATCATGTTTCGCTGTGTAACCTTGAGGTAAATTTTTTTTACACAGGGAAAGTCATGGTTTACTCCGCCGTTAAACGTCTGTCGCTGCTGGCCTTGCTGGTGCTGGCAGGCTGTAGCACTCAGCCTGAAAAGAAGCTGCCCGAGCGGCGCCCGGCCGATGTAAAAGCGCAGATCACCCGGCTGCTGCCGTCCAAAGTCAGCGATCGTCAGGGCTGGACCGACGACATCTTCGCCGCGTTCACCAGCCAGAAGCTCGATCCTTCCGTCAGCAACGTCTGCGCCGTTATTGCCGTCGCCGATCAGGAAACCACCTTTAATGCTAACGCCAGCGTGCCGGGCCTGCCGAAAATCGCCTGGGGCGAAATCGACCGCCGCGCGGGCAAGCTGCATATTCCCTCCTTCGTGGTGCGTACCGCGCTGCGGATCAAATCGCCGAACGGCGAGAGCTATACCGACAGGCTGGACAAGGTGCGCAGCGAAAAAGAGCTGAGCGCCATTTTTGATGATTTTATCAATATGGTGCCGATGGGGCAGACGCTGTTTGGCAACCTCAACCCTATCCACACCGGCGGCCCGATGCAGGTCAGCATTGCCTTTGCCGAGGCCCATGCCGATGGCTACCCTTACCCAATCGATGGCACTATTCGTCGGGAAGTGTTTAGCCGTCGCGGCGGCGTCTGGTTCGGCACCCGCCATCTGCTTGGCTATCCGGCTAACTACAGCAAAACGCTTTACCGCTTCGCGGATTTTAACGCGGGCTGGTATGCCAGCCGCAACGCGGCGTTTCAGGCTGCCGTGGCGCGGCTTAGCGGCATTAAACTGGCGCTGGACGGCGATTTGATCCAGTACGGTTCGGATGCGGCCGGCTCCACCGAGCTGGCGGTACGGGCGTTGCACTTAGGGTTAAGCGACGGCGCCATCCGCAGCGCGCTGGAGAAAGGCGAAACGCTGGCGTTTGAAAAAACCGACTTATGGCAGCAGGTGTTTGCCCGGGCGGATAAAAATGCCGGCAGGCGTCAGCCGCGCGAGATGCTGCCCGGTATTAAGCTGGAAAGCCCGAAAATCACCCGCAGTCTGACTACCGCATGGTTCGCGCAGCGCGTGGACGGACGTTATCAAAGCTGTCTGGGACGGGCAAACTAAGTCGATATGGTTAAATATTGCGCTTTGCTACTGTCCTTAGTACTATAGTAAAGTAAGGTCTGTCAGGGCGCAGGAAGCGCCGGGTAATTGATAGCAAGGATAGCGATAATGGCGATTTTTGTATTAAAGCCGTTCGACAGAAATCTCAAGGGGACGGGTATTGATAACGATAAGATTCGGCAGGCCGCCAGAGAAGTAATAGCCGGTTATTATGAAGCCAGTCTGGGCGGCCATGTCTATAAAAAGCGCATTCCGCTGGAGGCTGGAAAAAGCGGAGGCGCGCGTGCTGTGGTGGTGTTTAAATTGCAACAGCATCTTTTCTTTGTTAACGGTTACCCTAAATCCGCTGCAAAAAAAGCGGGTAAGGAAATTTCAGCCAGCGAGCTTGAAGCATACAGAAAAATTGCGGCGGAGCTGTTCACTATGTCGCCTGAAATAGTGGAAAAAGCGCTGGCCGCAGGAAAAATGCGAGAGGTTAAATTTGATGGTTGACCATTTAAAGGACTTACAGGAAATCGCCCACGACTTTCATGAAGTCGGCGGCGTTTCTGCTGAAACCGTGCACTACATTGATGCCCGTGTTCGATTGCAGGAGCTACGCCAGCGTCTTCCGGCGGTGCAGGATATGCCCGGCCAGGCGATACGGCAGCTGCGCGAGCGTTTCGATCTCAGCCAGGCGATGCTGGCCGAATACGTCAATATGTCGGTGGTAACCATTTCCAAATGGGAGCGGGGCGAAAAGAAACCTAACGGCGCGGCGTTAAGGGTACTGAATACGCTGGCGCGCAAAGGCCCGGATGCTTTTGCCTGACGTTATCCTGAGCGATTAAGGCAGCCTCACTAAGAGGCTGCCATCTTCCGTTATGCCGATTCCAGCCTGAAAATTTGTACCGTTTGCGCCAGCTGTTTCGCCTGATCTTCCAGCGAAGCGGCGGCGGCGGACATTTGCTGAACCAGCGCGGAGTTCTGCTGCGTCGCGCCGTCCATCTGGTTGACGGCCACCGTCACCTGGCCAATGCCCTGCGACTGCTCGTCGGAAGCGTGCACGATCTCGCCGATAATCGTCTTCACGGAATTCACGGCGGTATTCATCTCCTGCATGGTTCTGCCCGCGTCCTGCACCAGCGAAACCCCGGTATTTACGCGCTGCGTCGATTCGCCAATCAGCGCCGAGATATCTTTTACCGCGTTGGCGCTGCGCTGCGCCAGGCTGCGTACTTCCGACGCCACCACGGCGAAACCACGGCCCTGTTCGCCAGCCCGTGCGGCTTCCACCGCGGCGTTAAGCGCCAGAATATTGGTCTGGAAGGCGATGCCGTTAATGATGCTGGTGATGGCGCCGATTTTCTGCGAGCTTTCGTCGATCTGCTGCATGATTTCCACCACCTGCTGCACCAGCTGCTCGCCTCGCTGTGCGATAGCGGTAGCGTTATCGGTCAGCTCGGTGGCGCTGTGCGCGTTATCGGCATTGTGCTTCACCGTGGCGGTAAGCTGTTCCATGCTGGCGGCGGTCTCTTCCAGCGCGGCGGCCTGCTGTTCGGTACGCGATGCCAGATCGAGGTTGCCGGAAGCGATCTCTTCTGCGCCCTGGCGGACGGAATCGCTGGCGGAAATGATCTCGCCAACCATCGTGCGCAGCTGCTGCTGCATGGTCTGCATGGCGAAGAAAATGCTTTGCCTGTCCTGCGCACCAACCGGAATATCCGCACTGAGGTTGCCTTCCGCCACGCCAAGCGCGATTTCTGCGGCCTGAGAAGGTTCGCCGCCCACCGGCCGGGAGATTTTTCGGCTGAACAGCACGCCCAGCACGGCGCAGACAATCACAATGCTCAGCACCATCATAATCAGCGCATGGATCAGCTGACGGTTGGCCTCAGCCATTACCGCACTGACCGGCGCCACCACGCCCAGATACCAGGGCTGCTGGCTGTTGCCGATGGTCACAGGGCGCCAGGTTTCCAGCACATCCTCGCCCAGCACGCGGTCAAAATGCTGCACCACATCCTGGGTAAAGCCGTTGGTTTCGCCTTTATACGCCTTGCCCGCTTCCGCTTTGTCAGGGCTGGACACCACCAGGCCTTTGTTGGAAAGCAGCAGCGCATAGCCGGTGCCGCTCCAGGGCTTCACCGCGCCCACGCTTTTTTGCAGCGAGGCGAGCGAGATATCGGACGTGGCGACCGCTTTCAGCTGGCCGTTATCCATAATCACCGCCGCCACCGAGGTCAGCAGCGTCGGCACGCCGTTATAGGCGTAGCTGTAAGGTTCAATCAATACATCCTTTTGCAGCTTTTGCGGGATCAGATAGTAGTCGCCCTGGCCGGGCGTGAAGATGGATTCCAGATTATGCATGGCGAAATTGCCCGCGCTGTCGCGATCGACAAAGCGTGCGAAACGTCCCTGCGGCGGCGTACCTGGCCGGGCGGCGAATTCCGCATCTTTGCCGTCAAAGGCATTGGCTTCAAAGGTGATCGACAGCGACAGATAGTCCGGATTCTGCTTCATGGCTGCCTTCATTAACTCTTCCGCGACTTTGCGATCGGGCACGCCAGCGGCGGGCAGGGCGAGAATGCTCTGGCCCATATCTCTGGCTACCGTGCGGGCGTAATCAAGGCTTTGCTGCACGCTGAGCGCGTTGCTTTGGGCAATTTGTCCCAGATACTGCTCGGCGATTTTGCGCTGTTGCTGGCTGGACTGCCAGCTGAGCAGACCAATAGTGATGGTAAAACCGAGCGTGATAGTTAACGCGCCGGTCAGGAGCATCATGGTGCGCGTGCTCATTTTTCGCTTCTGGTGTGGCTTGTTCATCAGGAACCCCTGGAGTGAATTAAATTGTTCTCAGACTTCCCGGTAAGCGTTCTCCCTGTGTTCACTCTATCGGCAAAAAATGGTTGACCTTTATACAGTCGCGGGGCGTCAGGCCAGGTTTGTGGTGCAAGGGGAATTTTTGTCACGAAAAAGCTACAGGCGCTGCTGGCCCAACCCGGCCGGACTGTGCCAGACTTAGCAGTAAATTCACCTTAAAGGAGAGCATCATGGAAAGATATCCTCGTTCCAACGGTTCTATTGTTTCCGGCGCCACCACGGGCCTGCAAACCTACATGGCGCAGGTCTACGGCTGGATGACCTGCGGTCTGCTGCTGACCGCTTTCGTGTCCTGGTTTGCCGCCAACACCCCTGCGGTCATGCAGCTGGTTTTTGCCAATAAAATTACCTTTTACGGGCTGATTATCGCCCAGCTGGCCGTGGTCTTTGTGCTGTCCGGCATGGTGCACAAGCTGAGCGGCGCGGTCGCGACCGGTCTGTTTATGCTCTATTCGGCGCTGACCGGGCTGACGCTGGCCAGCATCTTTTTGCTATACACCTATTCGTCTATCGCCAGCACTTTTGTGGTCACGGGCGGGATGTTCGGCGTAATGAGCTTCTGGGGCTATACCACTAAGCGCGATCTGAGCCGGATGGGCAGCATCCTGTTTATGGCGCTGATCGGCATTTTGCTGGCGTCGCTGGTCAACTTCTGGCTGAAAAGCACCGCGCTGATGTGGGCCGTTACCTATATCGGCGTGCTGGTGTTCGTCGGGCTGACCGCGTATGACACGCAGAAGCTGAAAAATATCGGTGAGAATATTGATGTGCGGGATAAAGAGAATCTGCGCCGCCACTCGATTATGGGCGCGCTGACGCTGTATCTGGACTTTATTAACCTGTTCCTGATGCTGCTGCGGATTTTCGGCAACCGCCGTTAATGAACAAGGGGCGTTTACCGCCCCTTTTTTTACGCCTGCTTTTGCATATCCTGCTGGTTTTTATGCCGCAGGCTTTTCGCCCGGCTCTCCAGCCACAGATAAAGCACCAGCGCCAACAGCAGCGGCGCGATAAAGTAGATGACGCGATAGGCCAGTAGCCCGGCGATAATGGCGCCGTGCGACAGATGTTCGCCGCTCAACAGCGCCAGGAATACCGCTTCCAGCACGCCAATCCCGGCAGGGATATGAATAATCACGCCCGCAATACTGCTGATCAGCAGTACGCCCAGCACCTGAGGATAATCAACCTGCTGTGCAAACAGCAGCCAGATAATCATCCCCATCACCAGCCAGTTAGCGCTGGACACCGCAAACTGCAGCATCGCCATGCGGAAAGAGGGCAGAGCCAGCTTGTGGCCTTTTACCGTCCAGCGGCGACGTTTGGAGAAGGCGCAGAGCGCAAGATAAAATACCACAAAAGCCAGCAGCCCCACGCCGATCGCGCGTAGCGTGCCTTCGCCGATAAACCAGCCTTTGGGGATCGGCACCGCGCCGCTGCTGAAGACGATACCGGCCACCAGCACGTAGCCCAGCCAGTTGGTAGCGATACTGAGCGAAAAAATACGCGTAATGGTGCTGCCGCTCAGGCCGAGCCGCGAATAGAGCCGGTAGCGCATCGCCACGCCGCCTACCCAGGTACTGAGCGTCAGGTTAAAGGCGTAGCAGATAAACGACACCAGCATCACCTGCCGCTTTTGCAGCTTGTGGCCGCAGTAGGCCTGGCCGATTAAATCGTAGAGGCCATAGGTCAGATAGCTGACCACCACCAGAGCTACGGAGGCGAGAATAGCCGTGCGGTTATAGTTGGTAATAACGTTAAGCACGTCATGCCAGTTAACCTTGCGGGCGTAAATCACCAGCAGCACGATTACCGCGATAAAAAACAGGCCGGTCAGCCCTTTTTTTATCCATTTCCAGCGAGCATGTGACTGAGACATCAGGATTTAGCCCTCTCTTTTTCACTGTCAGATTCGACGCGATCCTGGGTTTCCATTTCAGGCTGCACCGGCGGCGCGATCTGCGCCAGCTTAGGCGTATGCGCGGGCAGCCAGCCGGCAATCGCCGGGAAATGCCGCAGGAAGTGGAAGACCACAATGCTTTTCCCCAGCTGCCACCAGTTTTGAGGAGGGAGCTTATCTTCATCCACCCGTACGCAATCCTCGGCCAGCAGACGCGTCAGTTCGGTGCGCAGGGTCTGGTTGAATGCGCGATCGTGAATGATCAGATTCGCCTCCAGGTTCAGCGACAGGCTAAGCGGATCGAGATTGCTGGAGCCAACCGTTGACCAGAAGTTATCCTGGATGGCAATTTTGGCATGGAGCGGACGCCGGATATATTCGTACACCTCCACGCCGCCGCCGACCAGGTAGTTATACAGCAGCTCTGCGCCGACCTTGACGATCGGCATATCGGGCTTGCCCTGCACGATCAATTTCACCGATACGCCGCGCTGGGCCGCCGAGCGCATTTCGCGCAGCAGACGATAGCCGGGGAAGAAATAGGCGTTGGCGATAATCACCTCTTCTTTGGCCTCGCGCAGCATATCGATATAGTGTTGCTCGATATCGTCGCGGTGCTCGTCGTTATCGCGCCAGACAAACAGCACCTGCGCATCGCCCGGCGCACGGTTGCGCACGGCGCGGTGCGACCGTCCGTTCCACCAGCGCCTGACCGGCTGTTCGCTGTTGATCGCCTCCTTGACGTAGCGGGCAATATCTTCCACCACCGGGCCTTTGACCTCGACGGTGTAGTCCTGCTTCGCTTCCTCGCCGTAGCTGGAATTATGCTCGGCGGAATAGTTAATGCCGCCGACAAAAGCGATTTCACCGTCGCAAACCACGGTTTTACGGTGCATGCGGCGGAAAACGTTGGTTCTCATGCCAAACACCAGCGGGCGCGGATCGTAAAAGATAAAGCGCACGCCAGCGGAGGTGAGACTGCGGATAAATTCCGGCGAAAGGTCGTTAGAGCCATAGCCGTCCAGCAGCATTTCAACCTTCACGCCGCGCGTGGCGGCATCCAGAATAACTTCCTGCAGAGCTTTTCCGACTTCATCCTCAAAAAGAATAAAAGTTTCCAGCAGCACGCTCTCTTTTGCGCGGCGGATCGCCTCGAAGACGCGGGGAAAATATTGTTCGCCATTGGCCAACAGGCGCAGGTGATTACCGTCACGCCATTCCGTTTTCATAAGTGTATCTCCACAGCCAGAGGCGCGTGATCGGACAGGTGCGACCAGGGTCGCAGCGGTATTTTGTGCGGATGACTGACGGCGGCATTACGGACGTAAATTCGATCCAGTCGTAACAGAGGAAAGCGGGCAGGGAAGGTACGTGCCGGGCGGCCGTTTTTCTGGCTGAATACCTCTTCCATCCCCGCTCCTCGTTGTAATATTTTATTGGCTTTTTGCTGCCAGTCGTTGAAGTCGCCCGCCACCACCACGGGTTCATCCGGCGGCAGACTATTAAGCAGCTCGCAGAGCATGGTTAGCTGAGCGGCGCGATGCGCGTCCCGCAGGCCCAGATGCACGCAGACGGTATGCAAAATCTTGTCGCTGTCGGGGAGCGTTATTTTACAGTACAGGAGGCCCCGCTTTTCCGTGCCCTCTACGGAGATATCCCGGTTTTCATAGGACAAAATGGGAAAGCGGGACAGCAGCGCGTTGCCATGATGGCCTTCAGGATAGACGGCGTTGCGCCCATAGGCGAAATCTTGCCACATCATCTCGGCAAGAAATTCGTAATGGGGCGTGTCGGGCCAGTTCTGCACCTTAATAGAGTGCAGATCGTGAGAGCCCATGACCTCCTGCAAAAAGACAATATCGGCCGAGGTATCTCTGACCGCATCCCTTAATTCCGGCAAAATAAAACGCTTATTGGTCGCGCTGAAACCCATGTGCGTATTGATCGTCAGGACTTTTAATGAAAATCCTTGCGGTTTTTGTGACATACTGTGCGCGCTCTCCTCTTCGGATCAGGAAGAGTAAAGTGTAGTCCTTGTCACAAAAGTGTGCCGCTAAGTGCAGAAATTTACGGCATTAATTAAGAACTACGGTAGTCTGATGAAATGCGTTGTCACTTACTGTGACAGCCAGGCTTGGGCAGACCTCAGTCAGGTCTGTCGGGAGATAAAATAATGAAATGGTCCAATCGTGTTCAGATTGTTACCGGACAAACCTGTGTCCATATCACGCTGCACCTGCTGCTGATTGCCGCCCTTGTCTGGGGCTGGCAGCATCATGCGCTGTTCCAGGTCAGCTCGGTGTTACTGGCGATGTACGCCAGCGTCTTTATCGTCATGCTGCCGGCCCAGCGCCTGCCGCGTTTACGTCGCCTGGGCGACTTCCTGGAAGACGTCACCACCACTTACTATTTTGGCGCCGCGATGCTGGTGCTGTATCTGCTGTCCCGCGTAGTGCATAACAACCTGCTGCTGGGCTGCGTTGGCGTGGTCATGCTGACCGGGCCCGCCGTGGTTTCGCTGCTGGCTAAAGAGCCGGTGCGCGTTCGCCGTTAACGCCGGGCGGGCCGCGACGGCCCGCCATCCTGCCGCTTCCCGCCATCCTGCCGCTTCCCGCCATCCTGCCGCTTCCCGCTATCCTGCCGCTTCCCGCTATCCTGCCGCTTCCCGGCCCCCGTTCCCGTGATAAACCCGCCGCTTTTTTGGCCGTGAAAGAATATTTCGCGCCGGGCGTGGAACATCTGTTATAATCCGGCCCTTACGCACCGTGGTTTGTGCCCCCTTTCAAGCGTCAGGCTGAGCCTGGCGTCATATTCTCCCCCTGGAAACTACACCGCTTGTCGCGGTCAGGGCGGAACCGGAGTCAGTCAACTTTATGTCATTTGATTCTCTCGGCCTTAATGCCGATATTTTGCGTGCAGTTAACGAACAGGGCTATAACGAGCCAACCCCTATTCAGCGTCAGGCGATCCCTGTCGTACTGGGCGGGCGCGACCTGATGGCCAGCGCCCAGACCGGTACCGGTAAAACCGCTGGTTTTACGCTGCCGCTGCTGCAGCTGCTGAGCAGCTCAAGCCCGCATCCAAAAGGTCGCCGCCCCGTTCGCGCGCTGATCTTAACCCCAACCCGCGAGCTGGCCGCGCAGGTTGGCGAAAACGTGCGCGATTACAGTAAATATCTGGATCTGCGCTCGCTGGTCGTCTTTGGCGGCGTCAGCATTAACCCGCAGATGATGAAGCTGCGCGGCGGCGTTGACGTGCTGGTGGCAACTCCGGGCCGTCTGCTGGATCTGGAGCATCAGAACGCGCTGGATCTGTCACAGGTTGAAATCCTGGTGCTGGACGAAGCGGACCGTATGCTGGATATGGGCTTTATCCACGATATCCGTCGCGTGCTGTCCAAGCTGCCGGCTAAGCGTCAGAACCTGCTGTTTTCCGCTACCTTCTCCGACGAGATCAAAACCCTGGCGGAAAAACTGCTGCA
This sequence comes from Erwinia sp. PsM31, assembly GCF_030433775.1. NCBI lineage: Bacteria > Pseudomonadati > Pseudomonadota > Gammaproteobacteria > Enterobacterales > Erwiniaceae > Erwinia > Erwinia sp. PsM31. The sequence continues at coordinate 246,937 of NZ_JARUWZ010000004.1, read as the reverse complement.
TAACCCGGAGCAGGTGGAAGTGGCTCGCCGCAACACCGCTTCCGAGCAGATTACCCAGCACGTGCACTTTGTGGACAAAAAGCGCAAGCGGGAACTGCTTTCTTTCCTGATTGGTCGCGACAACTGGCAGCAGGTGCTGGTGTTTACCCGCACCAAGCACGGCGCTAACCATCTGGCTGAACAGCTGAATAAAGATGGCATCACCGCCGCCGCCATCCACGGCAACAAGAGCCAGGGCGCGCGTACCCGTGCGCTGAGCGACTTTAAAGACGGCAACATTCGCGTACTGGTGGCGACCGACATCGCCGCGCGCGGTATCGATATTTCCGAACTGCCGCACGTAGTTAACTACGAGCTGCCGAACGTGCCGGAAGATTATGTGCACCGTATCGGCCGTACGGGCCGTGCTGCCGCCACCGGCGAAGCGCTGTCGCTGGTCTGCGTGGACGAGCACAAGCTGCTGCGCGATATCGAGCGCGTGCTGAAGCGTGAGATCCCGCGTATCGCTATTGAAGGCTACGAGCCGGATCCGAGCATCAAAGCGGAGCCGATTCAGAACGGTCGTCAGCAGCGTGGCGGCGGTGGCGGCGGTGCAGGCCGTGGTCGCGGCGCGCCGCAGGGCAATCGCGGCGGCGAACGCGGTCAGAGCGGCAACCGTAGCGGTAACGGCGGTGGCCGTGGCCAGGCAGCCAGCGGCGAGCGTAGCCAGTCGGAGCGTCAGGGCAGCGGCCCACGTCGTCAGGGCGAAAGCGCTGGCGCACCGCGCACCAACAAAACCCGTCAGCGTCGCTCTAACCCGGCGTAACGGTAAATAAGGGGGATCGCCCGATCCCCTTGTTTTCGCTGGCGGTTAAGCCAGCCTCCTCTTTCCTTTATCAGCAACGGTTTGTGACATGCGCGTTTTACTTGCCCCGATGGAGGGCGTGCTTGATTCACTGGTGCGCGAACTGCTCACCGACGTCAACGATTACGATCTCTGTATCACCGAGTTTCTGCGGGTGGTCGATCAGCTTTTGCCTGCCAAATCCTTTTACCGGCTCTGTCCGGAGCTGCTTCACGCCAGCCGTACGCCTTCCGGCACGCTGGTGCGTATTCAGCTGCTGGGTCAGTATCCTGAATGGCTGGCGGAAAACGCGGCGCGCGCGGCGGAGCTGGGCTCCTGGGGCGTCGATCTGAACTGCGGCTGTCCTTCCAAAACCGTTAACGGCAGCGGCGGCGGCGCCACCCTGCTGAAAGATCCCGAGCTGATTTATCGCGGCGCGAAAGCGATGCGCGCAGCCGTTCCTGCGCATTTGCCGGTGACGGTGAAGGTGCGGCTGGGATGGGAGTCAGGCGCGCGACAGTTTGAAATCGCGGATGCGGTAGAGCAGGCCGGCGCCAGCGAACTGGTGGTGCACGGGCGCACCAAAGAAGATGGTTACAAGCCGGAGCGGATTAACTGGCAGGCGATTGGCGAGATCCGCCAGCGTCTGACTATCCCGGTTATCGCCAACGGTGAAATCTGGGACTGGCAAAGCGCGCAGGATTGTCTGCGGGTAACGGGCTGCGACGCCGTGATGATCGGGCGCGGCGCGCTTAATGTCCCCAATCTGAGCCGGGTGATTAAATACAACGAACCGCCTTTGCCCTGGCCGCAGGTAGTGACGCTGCTACAGCGCTACGTGCAGCTGGAAAAACAGGGTGATACCGGGCTTTATCATGTTGCCAGGATCAAACAGTGGCTGGGCTATCTGCGCAAAGCCTATCAGGAAGCCAGCGATCTGTTTAGCCAGGTGCGCGCGTTGAAAACCTCAGGCGAGATCGCGCTGGCGGTGGATCGCTATGCGTTAACGGTGAGATAACTCGCCGTTCCTATTACAAATTTGTAACATTTAGCCGCAGGATCTCACCTTGTGCTAAGGGTATGATGTGAGGCTTATCACACTTATTTTCCGGCTCTGACATGTCTGCGATCCCAGCCTTATCCAGCGCTCAGCTCAACAAGCGCATTATTTCCGTGGTGATTTTCACCTTCTTTTGCTACCTCTCTATCGGTCTGCCGCTGGCGGTTCTGCCTGGCTACGTGCATAACCAGTTGGGCTACAGCACCTTTATCGCTGGCTTAATTATCAGCCTGCAATACTTCGCTACCCTGATCAGCCGTCCACAGGCCGGGCGCTATGCCGATCTGCTCGGCCCGAAAAAAGTGGTGCTGATGGGCCTGGTGCTGTGCGGCGCCAGCGGTTTGTTCAGCATCCTGGCGGTGATGTTTAGCACGCCGCTAACCAGCCTGATTTTATTGGCTATCGGGCGCGTTATGTTAGGGCTGGGCGAAAGCCTGACCGCCACCGGCTCCATTCTCTGGGGCATTAATATTGTCGGCACCACGCAAAGCGCGCGGGTAATCTCCTGGAACGGCGTGGCGACCTATCTGGCGATGGCGATGGGCGCGCCGCTGGGCGTGATGCTTAACGCCGCCTTCGGCATCCCTGGTTTTGCCGGATTGATTGTGCTGATGGCGGTTTTTGGTTTCTGGCTGGCGTCTCGCCGTCCGGCGGTGGTGGTCACTACAGGCCAGCGCATTCCGTTTAACCAGGTGTTTTCCCGTATCTGGCCGTACGGACTCTGTCTGGGGTTGGGCACCATCGGCTTCGGCGTTATCGCCACCTTTATCACGCTCTATTTTGCCAGCCACGGCTGGCGCGGCGCGGCCTTTTCGCTGACGCTGTTCAGCGCGGGTTTTGTGGCGATGCGTCTGGTATTCAGCAACTTTATCAGCCGGTTTGGCGGCCTGCGCGTTTCCGCCTGCTCTTTCGCTATCGAGTGCGTTGGCCTGCTGATTATCTGGCAGGCGCACTCGTCGCTGGTGGTGGATATCGGCGCGTTTCTGACCGGCTCCGGCTTTTCGCTGATCTTTCCGGCGCTGGGCGTGGAGGCTATCAGGCAGGTGGCGCCGCAAAACCAGGGATCGGCGCTCGGCCTCTATTCTGCCTTTCTGGATTTTGGCCTGGGCATCACCGGGCCGGTGGCGGGACTGCTGATAGGGCGCTGGAGCATTGATACCGTTTATCTGGCAGCGGCTGTGGTGGTGGCGTTTGCGCTGGTGGTAATAATGCGGCTACGCCTGCGGGCGGGCGCAGCGGTAGAAAACTAAGGCTGCATCAAGGTGATGCAGCCTGAAGCGGCGGTTAAAAGCGGGTAAAAAGCCAGTAAAGCGAGGCGGAAAGCAGGATCGACACCGGCAGCGTTAATATCCAGGCCATGGCCAGGTTGCGCAGCGTGGCAAGCTGTAGCCCGGAACGGTTAGCGGCCATGGTGCCCGCCACGCCGGAAGAGAGCACGTGCGTGGTGGAAACCGGCAGGCCAAAACCATCTGCGGCGCCGATAGTCGCCATTGCCACCAGCTCCGCGCTGGCGCCCTGGGCGTAACTCAGGTGCGTTTTGCCGATTTTTTCACCCACCGTTACCACGATCCTGCGCCAGCCCACCATCGTCCCCAGACCCAGCGCGATAGCGACCACCACCTTCACCCACCAGGGAATAAAGCGCGTGGCGTTATCCAGCTCTGCCTTCAGCGCATCCAGATCCCGCTGCGTCTGCGCGGGCAGCCTGAACTGCGGTTCGCTCTTCAGATGCTTGATGGTTTCCGAAGCCAGATACATAGTATTGCGGGTATTAGAAACGGCCTGCGCCGGGATCTTATCCACGGTGCCGTATTGTCGGATCTGATCGCCAATAGCGCCGGTTAGCTGCGCCAGCGCGGGAAGAACCTGCGGCGTCAGCGTGGTGGTGCGCACGTAGGCCGTCAGCACGTCGTAGGGCGAAGCGGGCATCGGCACGCCGGACGACTGGCGCAGCAGCTCCTGTTGCGTCACGGTAGCCAGCGCCGCCACGCGCGGGCTTTGTTCAGCAGGGATAGAACGGTTCAGCGCGTAGGCCATCGGCATGGTGCCGACCAGGATCAGCATTATCAGCCCCATGCCTTTCTGACCGTCGTTGGAACCGTGCGCGAAAGAGACGCCGGTACAGGTTAAAATCAGCAGCCCGCGTATCCACACCGGCGGCTTGCGGTTGCCCTGCGGCGCGCTATACAGGCGACGATTTTTCACCACGCGCTTCATCACCAGCAGCAGCAGGCCCGCGCAGACAAAGCCCACTACCGGCGACAGCAGCAGCGCATAGCCCACTTTCAGCGCCTGATCCCAGTCCACGCCGCTGGTGCCGGTACGGCCGTGGATCAGCGCGTTCGCCACGCCGACGCCGATAATAGAGCCGATAAGCGTATGGGAAGAGGAGGCGGGCAGGCCAAACCACCAGGTGCCCAGGTTCCAGAGAATAGCGGAAAACAGCAGCGCATAAACCATCGCGAAGCCGCCGCCGCTGCTCGCCTGTAAAATCAGCTCCACGGGCAGCAGCGAAATAATGCCGAAGGCGACCACGCCGCTGGAAAGCAGCACGCCCAGGAAGTTAAAAAATCCCGACCAAATCACCGCCACGGTTGGCGTCAGCGAGTGGGTATAGATCACCGTCGCCACGGCGTTGGCCGTATCGTGAAAGCCGTTGACGAACTCAAAGCCCAGCGCAATCAGCAGCGCCATGCCGAGCAGCAGATAGGGAACGTAGCTGGTGCTGGCGCCGCCCGCGTCGCTGACGTCACGAAAGAGGTTCACGCCGGCGAAGGCGATGCCCAGCACCAGCAGCAGAATAAACAGCAGCACGGAGAGCCGACTGTTCTTTTGGAAAACGGGGCGACTGCTGGCCGCCGGATAGTGCGGTACTGCGCTATTGTCGCTCATAAATCCTCTCAGCCGTCAGCGAAAAAGAGACACCTGTCTGAAGATGTACGCAGGCTTGATGACAGTAAGATGACCGAAATAGTGTCTGATAACGCCTACTAACGCAGCATATAACGTTAATCACCTTATTTATCAGATATATTCCCGTGCTTAGCGCCCGCGTTATCAACCAGGATATAAAGACACTCGTCCACCGTTTCAGAGGATTCTGTTCACGCCTATGTCTTATTCTTTATTTCGCCCGCGGCTTACCGGCCTGCTATTACTGCCCGTGCTGGCGACGGGGGCTGCCCGCGCCGATACGGTCTGGATGAAAAATGGCGATCGCCTCAGCGGTACCATCCGTTCGTTAAGCGACGGCAAACTGGTGATGGACAGCAGCTACGGCGGTACGCTTTCGCTGGACTGGGGGGCGGTCAGCACGCTTTCCAGTGAAAAGGCGATAGATCTGCGCAGCGGCGATACGGTGTTTAAAGCGCAGCTGGAAGCCGCCGATCGGGGCTATATTGTGGTGCGGCGCGGCGATGACGAGCAGCGCGTTCAGGTTGCGAAGTTCGACGAATTTATGAAGCCTAAGCCTAAAACCGACGCGCTGACCTGGACCGGCAATATCGATGTGGGCGTCAGCCTGAAAAAAGCCTCTACCCATACTCAGGACTCGCATTTCGCTTACAACAACAAGGTCAACGTGGGCAAATGGCGTAACGATTTCGGCGGCACCTATACGCGCGAAAAAGAAGACGACAGCATGAACACCGAAAACTACAGCCTGCGCTACGCGCTGGACTATAAGTTTCAGGATCGGCTGTTCTGGCAGGGCAGGGCCAGCTACAAGCGCGACTGGGTGGAGGATCTTTCCGAACAGGCGCTGCTGGGCACCGGTCCTGGCTATCAGTTCTGGGATGACGAGCTGGGTTCTTTCTCGCTGGCCCTGCTGGGCGGCGCGTTTACCTATGGCTATAGCGACGGCAGTTATGACAGCCATTTAGGCGCGTCGCTGCGCTGGGACTATCAGCGCTTTCTTGAGGGCAGAAAGATTGCGCTGTTCAGCCACGGCGACGCGGGGCATTCGCTGGATGGCAACATCTTTACGCTGGATGCGGAAGTCGGCCTGCGTTACCAGCTGACCAGCTGGTCTTCGCTGAACGTCAGCTACGGCCATAACCTGGTCAGCGGCACGCGCGATACGCTCAACGAGCGTAACTTTACCACCGGGCTGGGCCTGAAATGGTAGCGCCCGGAGGTCTTCGCCGCAGACGGACTAACGCTCCGTCATTTTTAGCGGCCTTTTCTCAGACTACCAGCAGCTTGCCGGCGGCCTGTTTGCGTTTGTAAATCGCCATCGTAAGCAGCAGCGGAATAACAATAGCGACGACCATCGCCATGCCAAACACGGCCCAATATTGCGTTTTAACCGACAAAATAGCCGGCAGCCCGCCAACGCCAATCCCGTTCGCCATCACGCCGGAAAGCCCGCAGATAAGACCGGCGCAGGCCGATCCCACCATGCCGCACAGCATGGGAAAACGGTATTTCATGTTGATCCCGTACATGGCCGGTTCGGTTACGCCCAGATAAGCGGAGATAGCCGCTGGTACGGAGATTTCACGCTCGTTCACTTTTTTGCTCATAAAGATGATGCCGAGCACCGCTGACCCCTGCGCCATGTTCGACAGGGCGATAATGGGCCAGACCGGTGTGCCGCCAAGATTCTGGATCAGCTGTAAATCTACCGCCAGCGTGGTCTGATGCACGCCGGTGATAACCAGCGGGGCATACAAAAAGCCAAACAGCGCGGAGCCGACGGGGGCAAAAGGCCCGGTCATCAGGTGGCTTACGCCCCAGGCGATACCGTTACCGACAATGCGGCCAAAAGGCCCAATAAGGGTATGCGCCAGAAACACCGCGATCAGCAGCGATACCACCGGCACCACCACCAGCGTTAAATAATCCGGCACGATACGCTTCAGCTTAAGCTCAATCCATGCCAGCGTCAGGCCAGCCAGAATTGAAGGGATAACCTGAGACTGATAGCCGACCTTATCGATAGTAAACCAGCCAAAATTCCACGACTCAGGCACCTGCTGGCCTAACAGGTAAGCATTCATCAGCTGCGGCGAAACCAGGGTGATCCCCAGCACGATCCCTAAAATCGGGGTACCGCCCATTTTTTTAACCACAGACCAGCACAGGCCTACCGGAATATAAAAGAAGATCGCCTCGCCAATTAACCACAAGAAATCGTAAACGCTTTTCCATACTACCGACGCGGCGGTAAGCGGAGCATCGTTATAAAGCGGTAAATCCCCAATCAGATTACGGAAGCCTAATATTAACCCTCCGCTGATAAGCGCCGGCAGCAGCGGGAAAAAGATTTCGGCAAAGTGCGAGATCAGGCTTTCGTGCCATTTCATATTCTGCCTGGCGACCCGCTTGGCGCTTTCTTTATCGGTGCCGCTAAGCTGTGTTTGTTTGAGCAATACCTGATACCAGTCATCGACATCCGTGCCGATAACCACCTGAAACTGACCGGCATTGGTAAAACAGCCTTTCACCATCGGCAGCGTTTCAATCTCTTTGGGCCTGGCTTTCGCCGGATCGTTAAGCACAAATCTGAGCCTCGTAATACAATGGCTCACCGTTGCTATATTTTCTTTTCCGCCCACCAGTTCGATCAGTTTATCAATATCCTGAGCATTACTTTTTTTCGCCATTTTTGCCTTCCAGAGGTGAAAGATAAGTCTTGCTGGCCATTATTGTTTTAATGGGATGTCGTTGCGTTTTTAAAACGTAGCCGTTTAAAAAATAATCTCTGGCAGGAATGTAGTAATTATTGAAAACGATCACAGAACAGGTTGAGAAAAAAATGAAAGTTGCGGGAGAGAACGGTCAGAAAGCCCACGGCGTGCAATAAAAAACGGGCCATAAGGCCCGTTTTTGCTGGTGAGTGAGCGAGTTCGGTTACGACTGCGCTGGCACCGCGACTTTCGCTGCCGGTTTGGTGGTCTTATCGTAAACCGGGCCAGGCTGCGCCGGCACGACAAAGCCGTTGTCGCCTGCCGCCGGTGCCTGCGGCGCGTCGGTTGCGCCTTCGCCGGTGGCCTGACCGTCTACGGTCGCGGGCTGGCCGTCTACCGTAGCCGCCGGAGCCGCCTCGCCGCCCACGTTAGCGCCCTGCGGCGTAACTGGCGTGGTTGGCTGCTCTGTTGGCTGCGCACTGTTGTTCTCCTGAACAGGGATCGGGGCCGCATAGCCGTTGCCGGACGCACCGTTGACCTTGGTCGGCATGCCGGTACGGGCTTTCAGCGCGGCTTCGAGGCTTGCGCTGTCCACGCTGGCGTCGCCAACCACTTTATTCACGGCGGCGGTCAGCGTCAGCGGTACCGGCTCGCGAGAGTTGAACTGCTCTTCGGTCTGCGACAGCGGGTTGTGCACCTCGATATAGCGGGTGCCGTCCGGCTCCACGCTCGCCTTCACCGGCTGGTCGATAAACTGTACGCGCGTACCGACAGGCACGTTGTCGAACAGCCATTTGATATCGTCGGCACGCAGACGCACGCAGCCGTGGCTGACGCGCAGGCCGATGCCAAAGTTAGCGTTGGTGCCGTGGATAGCGTACAGGCGGCCGATATAGAGCGCGTAAAGGCCCATCGGGTTATCCGGGCCGGCCGGGAAGATCGGCGGCAGCGGCGAACCGGCCGCCGCGGCGTCTTCATGCATCTTTTTCGTCGGCGTCCAGGTTGGGCCGTCTTTCTTGCTTTGTACCGTTGTCGTCCAGTTTACCGGCGTATCTTTACCCAGTTCGCCCACGCCGACCGGCAGCACGACCACGGTCTTACCGCCTTTCGGATAGTAATAAAGACGCATTTCAGCGCTGTTGATCACCACCCCTTCGCGCGGCGCGTCGGGCAGGATCAGCTGCTGAGGCACGATCAGTTTTGAGCCTGCTTTCGGCAGATAGACATCCACGCCGGGATTGGCTTCGAGCATATTGCTCAGGCCCATCTGATACTGTGCGGCAAACGCCTCCAGCGGCAGTTTGCTGTCCTGAGGCACGGTAATTTCAATGTTTTCGCCAATAAGACGGCTGTTGGCGGCGGGCAGATTATAAACCACGGCAAAAGCAGACTGGCTGTAAGCGGTGGCGGCCAGCAGTAAAGTGGCTAACGCGCGGATGCTTTTTTTCATATTCTTCAAGGTATTGCGCCATGTAAACTGTGGATAAAGGAGCCTGTGCAGGTCGGCTGTGACCGGCTGCACATTATATGGTCATAACTCAGCAGGAATAAACCTGCATTTGCGGCCAAAGGCCAGCTTTACGTAAATTTAGCCGCAGAGCGTTCTCTGCGGCACGCCGCGTCAGGGCTGCCATAGCGGATCGTCGCCGTTCAGCTTGCGGTTCAGGAAAAAGGCCGCGCTGATCAGCGCCAGATGGCTGAGCGCCTGCGGCGTATTGCCTAACGCATAGCCCTGGTGATCGAACTCCTCGGCATAAAGCCCGAGCGGATTGGCATAGCTTAGCAGTTTTTCAAATTCAAAATGGGCTTCGTAAACCCGCCCGGCGCGCGCAAGGCACTCTACGTACCAGAACGAACAGGCGGTAAAGGAGCCTTCCGTGCCTTCCAGCCCGTCAGCCGGCGTTTCGGTTCGGTTATAGCGTTTAACCAGGCCGTCACTGACCAGCTTATCTTTAATGACGTCGAGCGTCGCCAGCCAGTCAGGATCGGTCGCGCCGACGAACCTCACCAGCGGCATCAGCAGCATTGAGGCGTCAACAAAGTCGCCGTGGCGTGTGGCAACGAAATGGCCCTGTTCTTCATTCCAGAAGTTTGTCCAGATATCTTCGCGGATCTCGTCGCGGATGCGTAGCCAGCGCTCATAGGGAAACGACAGCGAGCGCTTCTGGCCCAGCCGTATCGCCCGATCCAGCGCCACCCAGCACATCAGGCGCGAATGCAGAAAATGCTCCGGTTCACCGCGCATTTCCCAAATCCCCGCATCGGGCTTGTTCCAGTTTTCGCCGACGTGATCGATCATTTTACTGACGTGTAGCCAGCCGCGATGGGAGATGGCCTCGCCATATTTATTAGCCAGGTAAACGGCGTCCATCAGCTCGCCATAGATATCCAGCTGCGTCTGATTCCAGGCGTCGTTGCCGATGCGTACCGGCGTGGAGTTCGCGTAGCCGGAAAGATTAAGCAGCTCGCTTTCGTGCAGCTCGGTACCGCTGTCGATGCGATACATTACCTGAAGTTTTTCCACGTCGTGATGGCTGTTTTCGACGCAGCGCCCAACCCAATGCGTAAAGTGGCGGGCTTCATCGACGTAGCCCAGCCGCATCAGCGCGTACATGCTGAAAGAGGCGTCGCGCAGCCACGAGGCACGATAGTCCCAGTTGCGTTCACCGCCCAGCTCCTCCGGCAGGCCGAAGGTGGCGGCGGCGGCGATCGAGCCGTGCTTCCACGAGGTCAGCAGCTTCAGGGTCAGCGCCGAACGGGTCACCATTTCCTGCCAGCGGCCGCGATAGGTGCTTTTCGCGCTCCAGTCCCGCCAGAAACGCAGCGTATCCTGGAAACACAGGGCGGTCTTTTCCTCATCCACCTTCTCGTCGTCCGCGCAGCCCAGCACGAACTCGCGGTGTTCGCCAGCCTGTAAGGTAAAAGTAGAAGTTGCCGCGTTGCGCGCCAGCTGGAAGTCAGCTTTACCGCTCAACCGCAGCGTGGGCTGGTTCTCCGCGCTGAAGAGTACGTCGCCCTCGCTCAGGCTGGCCGTGGTCTCCGCGCGGGCATAGTCATGAACCGGCGCGCAGCGCAGCGTAAACGTTGCTTCGCCATGAATGACCTTAACCCGTCGGATCAGGCGTGGCTGCCGGTCTTCCGGCTGGCAGAGCGGCATATAGTCGGTAATTTCCGCCACGCCTTTGCGATCCAGCCAGCGGGTTTGCAGAATATTGGTATCAGGCAGATAAAGCTGCTGGCGGCGCGCCTCCGGCCAGTCAGGCTCAATGCTGAACAGGCCCGCTTCGTCGCCGTCCAGCAGCGCGGTAAACACGGACGGGCTGTCCAGATCCGGCCAGCAAAAGTAGTCGATTGCGCCATCGTTGGCGACTAAAGCACAGGTGCGTAAATCCCCGATAACGCCATGATCCTCGATCTTTCTTTTTATCTTGCTCATGCCCCTTCCTCGGGTAGCCGGTTGTTTTTTAACTATAGCCAGCGTCCGGCGGGACGGGCGTCAGGAAGCGCAAGCAAGTGTAAATGCCGCTGAATCTCCCTCATCTATACTTAGCTTTTTTACAGCGACCGAGGAGAAACCCATGAGTAAAGCAGAGCAGAAAGTTGCCGTTGTTACCGCTTCCGATTCCGGGATAGGCAAGGCCAGCGCGATTATGTTAGCGGAGCAGGGGTACGATATCGGCATTACCTGGCGCTCGGATGAAAAGGGCGCGCAGGATACGGCGGAACGGGTGCGTGCACTGGGCAGGAGAGCGGAAATTCAGCATCTTGACCTGGCGGATCCGCAGGAGGGCGGCAAGGCGCTGGAGGCGTTAATCAGTAAACTCGGCCGCATTGACGCCCTGGTCAATAACGCCGGCACCAACGATAAATCTCCTTTTCTGGAAACCTCGTTTGATTCGTGGCGGAAAGTCTTTACCGTGGACGTGGACGGCGCTTTTATCTGTGGGCAAATTGCCGCGCGCCATATGGTTGAACAGGGCGAGGGCGGCAGGATTGTCAATATTACCTCTGTACACGAGCACACGCCGCTGCCGGATTCGACGGCCTACACCGCTGCCAAACATGCGCTGGGCGGCCTGACCAAATCGATGGCGCTGAGCCTGATGCCGCATAACATTCTGGTAAATTCGGTAGCGCCCGGCGCGATCGCCACGCCGATGAACGACATGAGCGATGATGATGCCCGTAACGTTTCTATTCCGGAGATCCCGGCAGGCCGACCGGGCGATCCGCGTGAAATAGCCAGCATGGTCGCCTGGCTCTGTTCCGAATGGGCCAGCTACACTACCGGGCAGTCTTTTGTGATAGACGGCGGCTTTACGCTGGCGAACCCGCAGTTCTATATTCAGAAGTAGCCGATGACAAAGGGCGACCTCGCCCTTTATCTGTCAGCGTTACTCTTCATCCGTCTGGTGCGCCGCGCGGCGCTTAAACCAAATCCTTACTCCCCAGACCAGTGCCACAATCAGCACCACCCAGAAAATCTGCTTGAGGTGGCGATCCAGCGTATGCAGCCACGGCGCGATAACCTGGCCGCCGATATAGCCCAGCGAAACGAAAATCAGCGCCCACAGCACCGCGCCAATCACGTTCAGCAGCATAAATTTTTGTGGCTTCAGGCGGCTGGAACCGATGATAATCGGGCCGACAATTCTCAGGCCGTACATAAAGCGTACGCCGATCACAAACAGTACCGGCCGCTTACGGATTAACGAGTTGGCTTTTTTGATCTGCTTCTGATGTTTTGTAAATTTTTTAAGGATATTTGCGCCGTAGTAACGGCCGAGGAAAAAGAGCGCGGTATCGCCCAGAATGCCGCCCGCCATCGCCACCAGCACCACCAGACCGTAGTGCAGCAGGCCTTCATGCGCCGCCACGCCGCCCAGCAGCGTGAAGGTTTCCCCTTCGGCAATACAGCCTAAAAACAGCGCCACGTAACCGTACTGCGTGATCAGTTGATTGATATCCATTTGCCTTTGCTCCTGCGGTTAATGCGCTAAAAGACTCTTAGTCTAAACGTTGATGGCCAAAGCGGGACAAAAGTTGCCGTAAAGCGCACTTTTTTTCGTAACAAACAGAACCGCTTAGCCTGCGGACGCGGCGTTTAAAAAATAAACAGTTTACGATCGTTTATACTTTATCCTGACCCGCCAGTCCGCTGCGGCCTCTCAAAGCTAAAGGAGTGAAGATATGAACCATGTCTGGGGACTTCTTGCGCATCCTGACCGTGAAATGCGCGATATCCGGCAAGAAAACGAAACCGTTTCGCATCACTATACCCATCACGTTTTATTGATGGCGCTGATCCCGGTGATTTGTGCGTTTATCGGCACCACCCGATTAGGTTGGGACTTTGGCGCGCAGCGTACCGTTCAGCTGTCACTGATGACTGCTTTCGCCCTCGCCATTCTGTTTTATGGCCTGATTTTAGGCGGCGTTGCGGTGATGGGCCGGGTGATCCACTGGATGGCGCGGAACTATCCGCAACGTCCCAGCCTGCAACGCTGTACCGTTTTTGCGGGCTATGTCGCTACGCCGCTGTTTATCAGCGGGCTGGTCGCGCTTTATCCGCTGGTCTGGCTTTGCGTTTTTGTCGGCGCGCTGGCGCTGGCCTATACCGGCTATCTGCTGTACCTCGGCATCCCTATGTTTCTGAATATCGACCGGGAAGAAAGCCTGCGCTTTTCCGGCTCGACGCTGGCGATTGGCGTGCTGGTCTTTGAAGTGCTGCTGGCCATGACCGTGGTTCTTTGGGGCTACGGCTATCGCCTGTTCTGACTGTCGCCGCCGTCGGGTCACCGACGGCGGATTCGTTACGCCCGGATACGAATATCCCTTAGGAAAAAGATGAGTCACCATCGTATGATGACGCCGCCAGCCCCCGCGTGGCGTGCATTGTGCGGCGGCGGCGTATGGCCTGGCCATACCTGAATCACTACCCGATTAAGTTTTCAATAATGCCTGCAAAAATTCGCTTGTCTCTTTTAAGTTTGGCCCTGCTTTTTTCCGGACAGGTTGCTGTGCATCAGGCCGCTGCCAGCCCGCACGAGGTCTCGCTGGCGCAACCGCAGATTGCCTCCGGCAGCGCGATGATTGTCGATCTCAATACGAATAAAGTGATCTACGAAAGCCATCCCGATCTGGTGCGGCCGATGGCCTCTATCACCAAGCTGATGACGGTGATGGTGGCGCTCGATGCGCATCTGCCGATGAACGAGATGCTGAAAGTGGATATCAGCCATACGCCGGAAATGCGCGGCGTCTTTTCCCGCGTGCGTTTAAACAGTGAAATCAGCCGCAAAGATATGATGCTGCTGGCGCTGATGTCCTCGGAAAACCGGGCGGCCGCCAGCCTGGCGCATCACTATCCCGGCGGCTACGACGCCTTTATCCGGGCGATGAACGCGAAAGCGCGCGAGCTGGGCATGACCCATACCCGTTACGTAGAGCCTACCGGGCTGTCGATTCAGAACGTGTCGACCGCGCGCGATCTCACTAAGCTGCTGATCGCCAGCAAGCGCTATCCGCTGCTTGGGCAGCTGAGCACCACCCATGAAGAGATGGCGACCTTCGCCAATCCACCCTATACGCTGCCGTTCCGCAACACTAACCATCTGGTTTACCGGCCGGACTGGAATATCCAGTTGACCAAAACCGGCTTCACCAATCAGGCGGGCCACTGCCTGGTAATGCGCACCGTCATCAAACAGCGTCCGGTGGCGCTGGTGGTACTGGACGCTTTTGGAAAATATACCCACTTTGCCGACGCTAATCGTCTACGCAGCTGGCTGGAAACGGGGAAAGTTTCGCCGGTTCCCGCCGCCGCCCTGAGCTATAAAAAGCAGCGCGCGGCGGAAATGGTCAGCAATGGCGGTAACGGCGACGTTACTGAATAGTTAAGCATCTGCTGGTTTTCAGGCGGGCAAACCCCTAAAATAGCGCGCGTTTGCCCGTCCGATTGTCTGATATCTGGAACTTTTCATGTCTACCATAGTGACTTTTTTACGCGCCTGTCTGTTTGCGCTGATCGCGTTTTCGCCCGCGCTGAGCTGGGCCGCTGACGATGATGCCAGCCAGCAAACCGCCGAGGCGCCGGCCAAACTCAACGCCGCCGTCGAGCTGCCTAAAATGCAGAAGGTGCTGGATAAAATCAAACAGCAGGTTTCCGGCGAAACCAACGACAGCAAGCTTAGCGCGCTGAACGAGATGGCGCAGGAGCTGTCCGGCGACGCCGACACGCTGGTGCAGGCCATTACGCCGCAGCGTGCTCAGCTTCAGGCCCAGCTTGACGTGCTCGGCCCGCCGCCGAAGCCGGAAAGCGGTGTTAAAGAGACTTCGGAAGTCACCAGCAAGCGTAAAAATCTGCAAAACCAGAAGGCAAAAATCGACGATCAGATTAGCCAGGCGGAAGCGATTAAAAGCGGCGCGACCAACCTGTCTACGCAGATCGTCAGCCTGCGCCGCGATGCGTTAAAGACCCAGCTGGCCCTGAACGCGGGCAGTATTTTCGGGCCGCGCTTCTGGTCGCCGCTGTACAACAGCCAGAGCAACGACAATGAGAAAGTGAAAGGCTTTCTTGACGAGCTGGCCGATACGGCGGTGCTGGCCTGGCAGCCGGACTGGCGCATGGGCACGGTGGTGTGGATAGTGTTAGCGGGCCTGGTGGCGACGTTCGGACGCCGCTATATGGAAGAGTTTCTGGCGTGGGTGGGTATCCACCGTCTGCCGGAAGGACGTTTGCGCCGCAGTTTTCTTGCCGCCGCGATTGCGCTGACCACGCTGGCCGCCGTGGTGCTGGCCTTTAACTTCCTCAACCTGGCCTTTACCCGTCATCCTGACGTGACGGACGACGTGCGCGCCTTTGCCGATAAGCTGGTCGGCCTGAGCATCTTCTGCGGTCTGATTGCGGGCCTGGGCCGGGCGTTTCTCTCCACGCGTCGGCCTTCCTGGCGTCTGCCGACGATTTCCAACGAAGTAGCGCTGGCGTTAAAACCCTTCCCGCCGCTGATGGCGGGACTGGTGTTTGTGTTTCAGGCGCTGGAAAACCTTAACAGCAGCGCCAATACCAGCGTCGCCACCACGGTGATGGCAAACGGCATCACCGCGCTGCTGATCGGCGCGGCGGCGCTCTCTATCAGTTTCCGCACCAATCGCGTGCGCCGCAAACTGGCGCTGGAAGGCGCGCAGCCGGAAGCCAAATCGACGCTGGTTGGCCTGATCCAGATGGCGATCACGCTGACCGGCGTGGCGATTATGGTGGCGCTGGTGATCGGCTACGTCACGCTGGCGCGCTTTCTGAGCTACGAGCTGGTTTGGGCGGGGATCGTCTGCGGCTCGTTTTATATTCTCAGCCACCTGGTGGCCGACGCCAGCGAATCGCTGTTTTCTACCAGCAACGCCACCGGCAAAGGCATTCAGCGCTCGCTGAATATCGACGAGCGCCACCTTTCCCAGGTCGCTGCGCTGCTGGGCGCGCTGGGTAAAACCGTGCTGGTGCTGATCGCCGCGATAGCCTTGCTGAACGGCACATTCAGCAGCGCCACGCCGATTGAGCTGGTGCAAAAAGCCATTGAGTTCTGGGGCGGCAAAGGGCTGGAGTCGCTGAACATCGTGCCGGCGCACGTGCTGAACGCGCTGCTGTGCCTGATTGTCGGCATCTACGTGCTGCGTTCGGCTCGCCGCTGGCTGGATCAGGATTTCCTGCCGAAAACCACTATGGACACCGGGATGCGGGTGTCGCTGATTACGCTGTTCAGTAACCTGGGCTATGTGTTGGTGATCCTGCTGGCGCTGTCGGTGATGGGGCTGCAATGGAACAAGCTGGCCTGGATCGTCAGCGCCCTGTCGGTCGGTATCGGTTTCGGCCTGCAGGAAATCGTTAAAAACTTTATCTCTGGTCTGATCCTGCTGACCGAACGGCCGGTAAAAGTGGGCGATCTGGTCAGTATCAGCGGCATTGAAGGGGATATCCGTCGTATTAACGTGCGCGCCACCGAGATCCAGCTGGGCGATAAATCCACGGTGATCGTGCCGAACTCGCAGTTTATCTCGCAGAACGTGCGTAACGCGACAATGGGTAACGCGCAGGGCGTGGCGACCATTACGCTGACGTTCCCGCTGGATATCGATCCGGTCAAGGTGCGCCAGCTGCTGCTGGACGTTTATGTCGATAACGAGCGCATTCTGGATACGCCGGAGCCTTCCGTCACCTTTAAGGATCTTACCCCGGCCGGCATTGTGCTGTCGGTGACCGGCAACGTCACCAGTCCGCGCCAGGTTTCCGGCGCGAAGAGCGATCTGCTGTTTGATATTCTGACGCGGCTGCGCAAAGAAGGCATCGTGCTTTCCACGCCGCAGACGATGATCGTCGAGCAGCGTAACGGTCAGAAAGTGGTGGTGCAGGACGGCGAGGCGTAAACGCCAGGCGGCATATGCCGCAGGAGATTACTGACAAACTCATATGCTGTCACCAGGTCGCGTTCGGGCCGGTGAAAAGCAGCAGAGGCAGATCGGAACACGGACGCGCACGTCCCTCCAGGCTCGTTTGGCGCGTCCATGCGCCAAAACGGTCCGCTTATCCGCTCAGCCTCTGCTGCTGCGGGGCTGCGGTTTCGCTGCAAAAAGTCCGGTTCGCACGTATTCTTTATCTTTGTCAGCAGTCTGAGGCGGCATGACTATCGGTCATGCCGCTATCTGGCTTAGCGTTCCGCTTTCCCTGTACAGCCACACTCCGCCCAGTTTTTCGCCCGGGTGGTTTTGCCGATGCCGGGGTTAAAACTGTTGGTGGGATCGAGCTGCTGATAAAAAGCTTTCAGCTGCGGTTTGGCCTGGTAAAGATGGCCTACGTTATGTTCGGCAGGATATTCCGCGCCGCGCTCGCTGAGGATCTGCAACATCTTCTCCTTCAGGGCATGCGCGTCAACGCCCTTTTTCACGATGTAATCCTGATGGAAGACGTGGCAGAAAAAGTGGCCGTAATAGAGACGATGCACCAGCGCGTCGTCAAATTCCGGCGGCAGCTTTTCAAACCAGTCGCGATCGTTACGGCGCAGGGCAATATCCAGCGCCAGAATATCCTCCACTTCCTGCTGATGCACTGCATGATAGCGAACGGCCGCGCCCGCTGCGGCAAAGCGATGCAGAAAGGCCTTGCCGCCTTCTTCCGGCGTGCACTCAAAATAGTCGCCGTCCGCCTGCTGAAAATAATCTTTCAGGTACTGGCGCGCTTCCTCCACGCCCGGCCCGGCCATTTTCAACATCAGATGATGCTCGAAACGATCGCGGTAAGCTTTCAGCCTGGCGGGAAGGTGTGAAGGCAGCAGGCCGCTGATTTTTTGCATCACGCGGTCGGTAAGGTTGGGCTTAATAAACGAGAAGCGCTTCAGCAGCGCGTCGGTATGGCCTTTCAGCGCGAAAAACAGCGGCATTTTATCGGTGCCGAGTTTATCGATCATCACAAAGGTGTCTTTACCGTAAGTTTCGGCAATATCAAACATATCGCGGTGCAGATATTCGCCTGCCACCGGCAGTTCGTTAAAGTGTTGCAGGATATAGCGGCGCAGCTCGTCCAGCACGGCAGGCTGATTGGTGCCGATATAAAAAACCTGCTGGGCTTTTTCGCTGGTGAAGGTATCCAGCCGCACGGCGAAGACGGCCAGCTTGCCCGCACAGCCGGAAGCCTCAAACAGCCGCCGCGCATCGGCGTTAAAGCGGGAGGGCGTATCCGCCTCGACTTCGCGCACGCGTTCCGCGTAGTCGTGATCCGACGCGTGTCGCCTGTCGTAGCGCACATCTTCAGGCCGCCAGGTTTCATCATCAAGCCGGCTGAGAATTTGCTCCGGCGTGCTGCCCAGCTCAATACCAAGATGGTTTACCAGCACCAGCCTGCCGCTGGCATCTTTTTGCGCATAGAGCGCCATTTCGCTGTAGGCCGGGCCGCGCTTAATCAGCGAACCGCCGGAGTTGTTGCAGATGCCGCCCAGCACCGACGCGCCAATGCAGGAGGAGCCAATCACCGAATGCGGTTCGCGCCCCAGCGGCTTAAGGATTTTTTCCAGCTGATAAAGCGTGCTGCCGGGAAACGCCAGCACCTGTTTGCCGTCATCCAGCAGCTGAATTTTATCCATCCGGCGGGTGCTGACAATCACGATGTCGCGATCGTAATCGTTGCCGTTTGGCGTCGAGCCTTCGGTAAGGCCGGTATTGGCCGCCTGCATCAGCACGATGACGTCTGCCGCCACGCAGGCCTGTAAAATGCGCCACTGTTCCAGCAGCGTGCCGGGAAACACCACGGCCAGCGCTTCGCCTTCGCCAGAGCGGAAGCCTTTGCGGTAGCGTTCGGTTTTTTGCGGATCGGTCAGCAAGTGGGCGCGGCCGACGATGCGGCCCAGTTCCGAAACCAGCCTGCTGCCGGTTGATGAGGGTCTGTTCATATCCTTGTGTCCTTTTTTATCGCACGCCCTAACTTTAGCACCGCTGAACTAAAGCAGGCTCAACCGGCTTGAAAACTACCTGCTATCCTCAACTTATGGCACACTCGCCGCACGATTTTCTGTCGTTTACCTGAGAGAAACTACCCTGATGAAATGGATTTGTTCTGTTAGCTTCGCCGTTGCGCTGGCGCTACAGCCTGCCTTTGCCGACGATAACCACGGGCAGCACCCGCTGACGCCCGAAGCTCGCGATGCCTTTGTGAGCAACCTCCTGCAGAAAATGACGCTGGATGAAAAAATCGGCCAGCTCCGGTTAATCAGCGTCGGCCCGGATAACCCGAAAGAGGCTATCCGGGAAATGATCAAGCAAGAGCAGGTCGGCGCGATCTTTAATACCGTCACGCGCCACGATATCCGCGCGATGCAGGATCAGGCGATGCAGCTCAGCCGCCTGAAAATTCCGCTGTTCTTTGCCTATGACGTGGTACACGGTCAGCGTACCGTTTTCCCTATTCCGCTGGCGCTGGCGGCAAGCTGGGATCTGGATGCTATCGCAACCGTGGGGCGCGTGTCGGCTTATGAAGCGGCGGACGACGGCCTGAACATGACCTGGGCGCCGATGGTGGACGTCACGCGCGAACCGCGCTGGGGCAGGGTATCGGAAGGGTTCGGCGAGGATACCTGGCTGACCTCGGAGATGGGCCGCATGCTGGTGGAATCCATGCAGGGCAAAAGCCCGGCGGATCGCTATTCGGTGATGACCAGCGTGAAGCACTTCGCCGCCTATGGTGCGGTAGAGGGCGGTCGCGATTACAACACGGTGGATATGAGCCCGCAGCGGCTGGCGCAGGACTATCTGCCGCCTTACAAAGCGGCGCTGGACGCGGGCAGCGGCGGCGTGATGGTCTCACTGAATTCAATCAACGGCGTGCCTGCCACTTCCAATAGCTGGCTGCTGAAAGATTTGCTGCGGGATGACTGGAAGTTCAAAGGCATCACCATCAGCGATCACGGCGCGATCAAAGAGCTGATGAAGCACGGCGTGGCCAGCGATCCGCAGGATGCCGTACGTGTCGCCATCCAGTCCGGCGTGAATATGAGCATGAGCGACGAATACTACAGTAAGTATCTGCCGAACCTGGTAAAAAGCGGCGCGGTCAGCATGGCGGATATCGACGATGCCACGCGCCACGTGCTTAACGTCAAATATGATATGGGACTGTTTAACGATCCCTACAGTCATCTTGGCCCGGCGGAGAGCGATCCCAAAGACACCAATGCCGAAAGCCGCTTACACCGGCCGGAAGCGCGTGATGTCGCTCGCAAAAGCATCGTGTTGCTGAAAAACCGCAATGACACGCTGCCGCTGAAAAAAGCGGGCACTATTGCGCTGATCGGCCCGCTGGCCGACAGCCAGCGCGATATTATGGGCAGCTGGTCGGCGGCAGGCGTCGCCTCGCAGTCCGTTACCGTCATGCAAGGCATTAAAAACGCTACCGCAGGCAAAGCCACGCTGCTTTACGCCAAAGGCGCTAACGTCAGCGACAACAAGGGCATCCAGGACTTTCTGAACCTCTATGAAAAAGCGGTCACGGTAGATGCGCGCACCCCGCAGCAGCTGTTGGACGAAGCGGTAGAGACGGCGAAAAAAGCGGATGTGGTGGTTGCCGTCGTGGGCGAAGCGCAGGGCATGGCGCATGAAGCGTCCAGCCGCAGCGATATCACCATTCCGCCTTCGCAGCAGGCGCTGATTAGCGCGCTGAAGGCGACCGGCAAGCCGCTGGTGCTGGTGCTGATGAACGGGCGCCCGCTGGCTATCGTTAAAGAGAGCCGCGAAGCGGATGCGCTGCTGGAAACCTGGTTCAGCGGCACCGAAGGCGGCAACGCCATCGCGGACGTGCTGTTCGGCGATTACAATCCGTCCGGCAAGCTGCCGATGTCTTTCCCTCGTTCGGTAGGGCAGATCCCAATCTACTACAACCACCTGAACACGGGGCGGCCTTACGATCCGGCAAGGCCGAACAAATATACCTCGCATTACTATGATGCAGAGAATGGCCCGCTTTATCCGTTTGGCTACGGGCTGAGCTATACCAGCTTTACGGTATCGCCGGTCACGCTTTCGGCTAAAACCATGCCGCGTAACGGTCAGGTTTCGGCTTCGGTCACGGTGACCAACACCGGCAAGCTTGACGGCGCGACCGTGGTGCAGCTTTACCTGCGTGACCAGGTCGCCAGCGTTAGCCGCCCGGTGAAGGAGCTGAAGGGCTTTAAGCGCATTATGCTGAAAGCGGGCGAGTCGCAGACCGTGACCTTCCCTGTTGACGTGAAGGCGCTTAAATTCTGGAACGCCAAAATGCAGCAGGTGGCGGAACCGGGTAAATTCAGCGTGATGATCGGGCTGGATTCTGTTCACACCAGCGATGCGGAATTTAATTACCTGTAAAAACCGGGCGTGAAGGCCCGGCTGTAGACATCAGGAGGCGAATATTCGCCTCCTTTTCACTTTCCTGCTTCGGCAAATTTCAGCAGCGCGTCGCCGTCCAGGCGATAACGCACCCATTCGCTTTGCGCCACGGCGCCAATGCTTAAATAGAAGTCGATAGCGGGCTGATTCCAGTCCAGCACGCTCCACTCCAGACGACCGCAGCGGCGCTGCACGGCCAGCTGCGCAATATGCTTAATCAGCGCTTTGCCCGCGCCGTTGCCGCGCGCATCGGGCGAAATATAGAGATCTTCCAGATAAATGCCGTTGCGGCCAAGCCAGGTTGAGTAGCTGGTAAAAAACACCGCATAGCCGACGGCGGTGCCGTCCACTTCGCAAATCAGCGCTTCGGTTTTGCTTTCTGCGCCAAACAGCGTCTCGCGAATTTCCTCCGGCGTGGTCACAACTTCTTCCGGCGCTTTTTCATAAACGGCCAGTTCATAAATCATCGCGTAAATGGTTTGCGCGTCTGCCGGACGGGCCTGGCGGATAGTGATACTCATGGCTTTTCCTTTTCCCTGCGGGTTAAAGCGGATAAGCATAAAGGTTATTGCGTGCGGAATTAAGTTTATTCATGGCGGCGCCTGCGGCCGTCAGAAACTGATAAACTGACGCAAGAGCGGTAAAAAGCAGGTCGGAAGGCGCTTTCGGCCTTTTTGTCAGCGGGGAATTATGCTTTCACTCAGAGACAGGATCCAGCAGCAGGTCTTTCGCCTGAACGGGCTGGCGATGAACGACTTCGACCTCAGCCAGCCGCCTGGCGATCCCGGTCTTTACGGGCCGGACAGCGTTATCTGGCAGGTGCACGGCGATTTCTCGTCGATGCTGTGCGGCGGCATCTCCGCGCTGCTGATGCAGATGCTGCATCCGCAGGCGCTGGCAGGCGTCTGGGATCATTCAACCTTTCGCGAGGATATGTCAGGCAGACTGCGGCGCACCAGCCAGTTTATCGCCGTGACCACCTTTGGCAACACGGCGGACGCCCATACGTTAATTGAGCGCGTAAAACGGATCCATCTGCGGGTAACGGGCGTTGATGGCCAGGGCAACCCCTATGCCGCCAGCGATCCGGCGCTGCTGACCTGGGTACACGTGGCGGAAACCAGCCGCTTTCTGGCTGCCCATTTGCGCTATAAAAATCCGCAGCTCAGCCGCGAGGATCAGGATCGCTATTATGCGGAAGCCGCCGTGGTGGCCGAAGCGCTGGGTGCGAAACAGGTGCCGAAAACGGTACAGGAAGTTGAGGCTTATCTGACGGCGATGCGGCCGCAGCTGCGCTGTGACGAACGTACCAGAGCGGTGCTCGCCGTGCTGCTGACCATGCCCGCGCCGAGCTGGCAGGCGCGTCCGGCCATGCGCACTATGATGATGGCGGGCATTGAGCTTTTGCCCGAATGGACCCAGCAGCAGTTTGGCTTTCGCTTTCCCGGCTGGCGCAGGGCGCTAATCCGGCAGCGGATGAAATGGCTGGCGGCCGGGCTGCGCTGGTGCGTGCGTCGCGGCGGCTATTATCGTGCCATGCAGCGCATGGGAAGAATTCTTTAGTGGCTAACAGGAATAATTAGCAGCAATGGATATCAATCAAATAAAAATTTTTATGCCTGGTTTCATTTCCACACTAGGTGAGTTTCTACAAATAAAAGATGACTATAAGTGTGACAGTATTATTTTTCTCGACCGAAATATCGTAGGTCGACTAAAGATTGAGGATTTCCCAAAAAAAGAACCTCTCGATAATATCAGATTTTCAGCACTTTACGCTATATGGGAAGCTAATGCTTCTCGCGTGCCGACTATAGAGGAACTTCATCAGCAGTTTCATAAATATCAAAGCGAGCTTCGAAAAAAGTTTGGCGATGCGCACGTGACGGATGATAGTGCTGTACTGTATGAAAAAATAATTCCCTCTATGCTTCGCTATTTAACGGAAGAGCATTCCTACCTGGAAGGTTACCTGGCATTAAGCGGTCAGTCAATCGAGAATCGACTTGATTATATTTTTGATAATTACGAATTACGTCTGGATATAAAAAAAAGGCTAAGCGGAATCAATCCCTTCTTGGTTTTAGCCTTATTAAGCGATCTGCTTGGCGATTCAAAAACTAAAAGAAAAGGAGAAGTAGGGACAGTATTGAAAGCAGCTTCGTTATTTAGTAATGGTAGCATTAATCCTGTTACACTTTATAATATTCGCTCTGACTTTTCCGCGCTTTTTCTTTTCTGGAGCATGTGCGCGCAGGTACAAGAAGCCTGGCGTAAAGAAATAACATCAACACGCATTTTCTTCGCGACCAATGATAAAGCGATGTCCCGACTTTTCGAACTAAGTTACAATCTGGCTCGCGTATTGCAACATCCTGATATGTCAGAGATTAATGATAAAAATGTTTCCCGATTAGCATGTGTAACGCAGCACATGTTTCCTCGGTTAAAAGAGGATCAGCTGCTCTTAATATGGGTGATTCAACAAATACAGCGTCTACGTATCCTTGGTTAATCGATTGAACGGCAACCAAAAACTGGTTTGTACAACATGCCCTTTCGGGCCTATTTTGAGATTATTACCCTTGTTGTGACATGGCGCGCACGGGCATCCTGCTCTATTCTCCGGGAAATTCCGGGAAAAGGGATGACCCTGAACCCTTGTCGAGGCGCTATGACACAGACGTACCGGCTGGCTGAAGTCTTTAATCAGCAACAAACCCTTATTGCCACGGTTGAGCAGGATGAGCGCACCGCCTATTTTTACATTCGTCCGGCCGAGCCGTTTCGCGGCCAGTTTGCCGTGCGCGGCTGTTGGCTGAGAAACCTGCTGCCTGCGCCCGCGCAGGAAGACAGCGAGGCGATGGCGCAGGGCATTCCGCCGCTGCTCAGCGCCGAATACTGCCGCACGCTGGAAGCGGAGCCGATATTGCATCCGGCAGGCCTGCAGGTTATCTGGACGCCCGGCGATGACGGTGCGGCGCTCTGGTATCAGGGGCAGCTGCTGGCGGTTATTCCCGGCTGGAGCCTGTATCAGGATAAACAGGTCAGCTTTTCCGCTGGCTGCATCAAAGAGAACCGGCTGACCGCGCCGCTGGGTTCCGCCTCTACCAACAGCTGGTACGCGCGGGCGGAGAAAGATCGTCTTTTCTGGCGCGACTGGCAGGATGCCCAGCCGTGGGAAGGCATTCAGCGAGAAATGCTGCGCTGCTACGAGGCGCAATATGGTGAGTCGCTAAAGTACTACGCTATCGACCAGGGCAGCTGGCCGCCAATGGCCATCTCGCAGCACTATCATCAGGGCAACTGGTATTTTCTGACGCTGGGTATGAGCATCCGGCCCATGCCGTGGATCGATTTCCTCTATAAGGATAAAGACGCTGCCGATCATCGCCGTATCGAGCTGGCGATGGCGATCGACGGCGAGGTGATGAGCGAAGAGAACGCGGTGCAGATGGCCAGCGCGCTGGCAAGCTTTGCGCATTTTCCCTGGGCGCGCCTCAGCTGGCTGGGCGAAGGGCACACGCTCTCTTCCGCCGTCGCGCCGATAGGTTTTGAAGGCTTTTTGCTTTCGGCCTCGCTGGGCGACAGTTTCACACTGCCGCCGCGCGAAGGAGAAAAAGTGACGCTGTTATGGGCCACGCCGGTGACGGCCGCCGAGCAGGAATTCGTCGAACAGGAACCACAAGGCGGCCTGCAATTAGTGGAACGCTTAACCGAGGCGGGGTGTAATCCTGTCTTCCGGGCGCGGCCCGAGCTGGTGGATCCGCCGGCTGGCTAAGCCGTCATACTTTCGCACGATTTTACCCAGCCACGGCCGCCAAAGATATGCCACAATTATCTGAGATAATTCTTAAGAGGTGTGCATGTCTGCAATCGAAGTTATCCTGGTCGACGACCAGGATCGCGCCATCGGTCGAATGGAAAAGCTTGAGGTTCATCAGAAAGGATTGCTGCATCGCGCGGTCACCGTTTACGTGTTTAACTCCCACCATCAGCTGCTGCTGCAACGGCGCGCCAGCGGTAAATACCACTGCGGCGGGCTGTGGAGCAATACCACCTGCGGCCATCCTTACCCGGAAGAGTCGACGCGACACGCGGCCGAGCGACGCCTCAATGAAGAAATGGGGTTATCGCTGAGGCTACAGCCCATGTTTGAGCTGAGCTATTACCTGCCGCTGGCAAATGGCCTGATCGAACATGAATATGGTCACGTCCTGTTTACCCTGAGCGATGAGCTGCCGCAGCCTAATCCGGAAGAAGCAGACGACTGGCGCTACGCTTCGCTGCCGGAAATTCAGCAGGAAATGGCGGCGCACCCCGAGCGTTTTACGCCGTGGTTTCTGCATACCTTTGCCCGCATCCCCGCCGAATTTGCCCGCTTTACTGCGGCCGCGCTGGCGGTTCAGCCGTAAAATCCTCGGCGTCCACGTCGTAGCCTGACGGCTCCCAGCGTACCAGCAGCAGCGCCAGCAGGCCCGCCAGCGGCGCAAGGCCGATAACCCAGAATACGTTAGTACCCAGCGCCGCCGACAGCAGCGGAAACAGAAACAGCGACAGGGTAGAGCTGCCGCGCATCAGCGTCTGGTTCATACCCACGCCCACGCCGCGTAGCGAGGTTGGATAGCTAAGCGAGGCAAAAGTCATGGTATGCGAGCCTGGCCCAAAGCCCTGGCCCAGCAGAAACAGCGCCAGCATGGCGACAGACACCGCCGCCTGCGTGCCGTCGTCCGGCCTGCCTACCAGCGCCAGGCCGAGCAGCGCCACAAACTGGCAGCCGTAGCCAGCTACCGTCATCCGCCAGGCGCCCAGACGCGGCACTAAACGTACCGCCAGCAGCCCGCCAACAAAGGCGAACAGCAGATTCAGCGCCAGCGAGACCAGGATGGTGGTCAGCATCGACTGCGCCAGAAAGCTGGAGAGGATCACCGGCAATCCAAACGCAACGGCGTTATAGGCGAAAGCCGAAGCGACGGCGGTAACGGTAGCGAGCAGCGTACGACGCAGGTAAATGCCCTTAAACAGTTCGCCATAGTTGCGCCAGCTGGCGCGACGAACCGGCACGGCGGGCGTCAGATCGGCTTCTTTCGCCACCTGTGCATTGATGCCGTAAGAGCGCCGTAAAATAGCGGCCGCACCATGCAAATCGCCCTGGTTAGCGGCCCAGACGGGCGATTCGCTCATATAGCGGCTGCGAACGGCGATAATCAGCAGCGCGGGTACCGCGCCAAAGCCCAGGATAATCCGCCACAGCCAGCCCGCCTGTGCTTCCGGTAGCACCGAGTAAAAAAACAGCACCAGCAGATAAGAGACAGAAATAGCGGCATACCAGGTAGGGCACCACATGGCAATGCTGGCCGCCTTGTTGCCTCGTCCTTTCAGCTTTGAGAACTCCGCTAAAAAAGCCATCGCTACCGGCAGATCGATGCCCACGCCCAGCCCCATCACAAAACGCGCGCCCGCCAGTACGTATTCGTTTGGCGCAAAAGCGCAGGCCAGCGCGGCCACCACAAAGAAAAACATATCGGCCATAAACACGCGGTAGCGGCCAATTTTATCGGTGAGATAGCCGCCAATCAGCGCGCCGACGATAGCGCCAAAGGCAATAGCGGAAGCCACCATGCCTGCGCCCGCAGGCGTCAGGCCAAACTCTTTGGTTACGTCCTTCATGCCAAACGCCAGCGCGCCCAGATCGTAGGCGTCCAGAAACACGCCACCCAGCGCAATCGCGATCACGATATGCGCATTGCTACGCGCCTGGGTACTGTTGTTGACCAGCGTTGCAACGTCCGCAGCCTGACGGATAAACAACGTTTCGCCCGTTGGCTCGCTCCCTGCCGTGGCGACATGCGATTCAGCCGTTAAGTCAGTCATGAGGTTATATTCAGTTTTAGTGGTGTGGTTTGTGAGCATACTCCCGGCGCTGGCAGAGTTAAATTCCCGCTCGTTATAAGTTACAACCAAACGGTGCAATGTAATTTAGTTGTAAGGCGGCGGTTTTAAGTGGTTAATTCTTCAGCTACTCTTGAAGCTGAGTCGATAACAGGGAAACGCGAAATGGCTAAAAGCATAAGATTGGGCGGCGCGCTGGCGCTGGCGGTTTGGCTGGCGATGGCGGGCGGCGCGCAGGCGGCGGAGGCGGTAAAGGTCGGGTCGAAAATTGATACGGAAGGTTCGCTGCTGGGCAACCTGATTTTACAGGTGCTGGATAAACACGGCGTAAAAACCGTGAACAAAATTCAGCTGGGAAATACGCAGGTCGTCAGGGGCGCCATCACGGCGGGCGAACTGGATATCTATCCGGAATATACCGGCAACGGCGCTTTCTTCTTCCACGACGAGAAAAACCCCGCCTGGAAAAATGCCCAGGCAGGCTATCAGCTGGTTAAGAAGCTCGACGGCGAGAAAAATCATCTGATCTGGCTGACGCCGTCGCCCGCTAACAATACATGGACCATCGCGGTACGCGGCGATGTGGCGCAGAAAAACAAACTCGCCACGCTGGCCGATCTCAGTGCCTGGCTGAAAAGCGGCGGCGAATTTAAGCTGGCGGCCTCGGCGGAGTTTATCGAAAGGCCCGACGCGCTGCCCGCTTTTGAGCGTGCCTACCAGTTTAAGCTGGATCAGGATCAGCTGCTGTCGCTGGCGGGCGGCGATACGGCCGTTACGCTGAAAGCGGCAGCGCAGCAAACCTCCGGCGTTAACGCGGCGATGGCTTACGGCACCGACGGCCCGGTAGCGGCGCTTGGCCTGCAAACGCTGAGCGATCCCAAGGGCGTGCAGCCCGTATACGCGCCGACGCCGGTTATCCGCGAAGCGGTGCTGAAAGCGTATCCGCAAATCGGCGACTGGCTGAAGCCGGTTTTCGCCTCGCTGGATGAAAAAACGCTGCAGCAGCTTAATGCCAAAATTGCGGTAGAAGGGATGGACGCGAAAAAAGTGGCCGCCGACTATCTGCAACAGAAAAATCTGTAGCCACGCGCGGCAAAATGACTATTCGGGTACATAACCGCGTCACATTGACGCTGGCGCTGCTGCTGACGGCAGCGCTGACGGCGCTGCCGTTTCTCAACTGGGCGCCGAACCGGCTTGTTTCCGGTCAGCCGCTTGGGCTGCAACAGGTAGCCAACGGCCTGGGCTGGTGGCTGTTGCTGCCCGCATTGTTACTGATGCTGCTCGCTTTTTGGCCGCAGAAGCGCACCAGCCTGGCCTTAACGCTGCTCTGTAGCGAAACGCTGTTTATCGCGCTGATCGCCGCTGGCGGTTATGCGGCCGCCTCGCTGGCGCAGCAGGGCCATCCGCTGGCAAGAACCTCTCTGGGCAGCGGCTTCTGGCTGGCAGCCGCGCTGGCGCTGCTGATGGCGACAGATGCCATCAGCCGTTTGACCCGACAGGCGTTATGGCGTTTGCTGCTGAACGCGCAGATCTGGCTGCCGGCGGTCTTTTTGCTGCTGAGCGGCCAGCTCGACGCGCTTTCCCTGCTGAAAGAGTATGCCAACCGGCGCGATGTCTTCGACCAGGCGCTGTCACGACACCTGCTGATTTTGGGCGGCACGCTTTTACCGGCGCTGCTGATCGGCGTGCCGCTGGGCTGGTACTGCTGTCGTCGTCCGGCCATACAGTCATCGGTTTTCGCCACGCTGAATATCATTCAGACCGTGCCTTCCGTCGCGCTGTTTGGCCTGCTTATCGCCCCGCTCAGCGGGCTGGCGCGCGAGTTTCCGGCACTGACCACGTTAGGCATCAGCGGCATCGGTATGGCGCCCGCGCTAATCGCGCTGGTGCTCTATGCGCTGCTGCCGCTGGTGCGTAGCGTCGTCAGCGGGTTGCAGAACGTGCCGCAAGCGGTGATTGAAACCGCGCGGGGCATGGGCATGAGCGGCGGCCAGATATTCCGCCAGGTCGAGGTGCCGCTGGCGCTGCCGGTACTGCTTGCCGGTCTGCGCGTCACGGCGGTGCAAACCATCGGCATGGCGGTTATCGCCGCGCTGATCGGGGCGGGCGGCTTCGGGGCCGTCATTTTTCAGGGCCTGCTCAGCAGCGCGCTGGATCTGGTCATGTTGGGGGTGATCCCTGTTATCGCCCTGGCGGTGGCGGTGGATACGTTATTTAAGCTGTTGCTCTCCGGGATACAACGCCAGTGATTGAATTCAAAGAGGTGAGTAAATATTTTGCGGGCAAGGCGGCGGTCAGCGATTTGACGCTGCATATCGCCAAAGGCGAATTTACCGTGCTGATCGGCACGTCCGGCTGCGGTAAATCGACCACGCTGAAGATGATTAATCGTTTGATCGAACACGATAAGGGCGCGATACGTTTTGGCGGCGAAGAGATCCGTCGCTTCGACCCGCAGGCGCTGCGGCGGCGAATGGGCTACGTTATCCAGTCCACCGGGCTTTTCCCGCACTGGACGGTAGAAAAAAATATCGCCACCGTGCCGAAACTGCTGGGCTGGAGCAAGCCGCAAATCGACGCGCGCGTCAGTGAACTGCTGGCCTTGCTAAATATGGAAGAGACGTTTCGCCATCGCTATCCGCATCAGCTTTCCGGCGGGCAGCAGCAGCGTATTGGCGTGGCGAGAGCGCTGGCAGCCGATCCGGAAGTGCTGCTGATGGATGAGCCTTTCGGCGCGCTCGATCCGGTGACTCGCGCCACGCTTCAGCAGGAAATTGCCCGTATTCATCGCCTTTCCGGCAAGACGATAGTGCTGGTAACGCACGATATCGACGAGGCGCTGGCGCTGGCAGACCGGCTGGTCTTAATGGACGGCGGCAAAGTGGTGCAGCAGGGCACGCCGACGGCGCTGCTGACAAAACCCGTTAATGACTTTGTGCGTCGCTTTTTCGGCCAGAGCGAATGGGGTATTCGCCTGCTTTCGCTGGGGCTGGCAGGCGAGGCGGCGCGGCGAGACGAATGGCTGGAGGAGGAAGGCATTGCGGAAACGCTGACGCTGCGCGAAGCCCTGTCGCTGTTTATCGCACGTGGAACCGACCGGCTGGCGGTACGGGACAGCAATCAGCAGCCGCTCGGCGTGCTGCACTTTGCTGATTTACTGCGGCAGAAGAAGCCATAATATGCGCCTGCTTCGCGATCCGCTCCTCTGGCTGATTTTACTGTTTGTAGCGCTGCTGCTGCTGATGCCCTATAGCGGCCCGCTGTTCGCGCGCGCTTTTCCCCAGCTCGACAGGCCGCTTTACCAGCAGGAAAGCTTTATCCGGCTGGCGCTGGCGCATATCCGGCTGGTGGCGTTCTCCAGCTTCGCTGCGGTGATAGTGGGTTTGGGCGCCGGTATTGCGGTAACGCGCCGGGCGGGAAAGGCGTTTCGCTCGGTAGTAGAAACGCTGGTGGCCGCAGGCCAGACCTTCCCGCCGGTGGCCGTGCTGGCGCTGGCGGTGCCGGTTATCGGCTTTGGCGAACAGCCTGCGATGGTCGCGCTGCTGTTGTATGGGCTGCTGCCGATCTTACAGGGCACGCTGGCCGGTATTGACGCGGTGCCGCCGACTTTGCGCGAGGTGGCGGCGGGCGTCGGTATGAGTCCGCGTCAAATACTGTTTAAGGTAGAGCTGCCGCTGGCCGCACCGGTGATCCTGGCCGGGATCCGCACTTCGGTGATTATTAATATCGGCACGGCCACCATCGCTTCAACGGTGGGCGCTAACACGCTGGGATCGCCGGTGATTATCGGGCTGAGCGGCTTTAATACCGCCTATATCTTACAGGGAGCCTGCCTGGTAGCGCTGCTGGCGATCGTGACGGACCGCCTTTTCGAGCGCCTGCTACGGCGGTTTAAGCGCGAATAAGGATGGTGTAGCCGGTCAGCATGACGCCGCCGATACCGCCCAGCGCCATCATTAAGAAGATAAAAATTACGCCGATTTTCTGCCAGTTCATACCGTTATCCGCCTGCCGTAAAAAAGAGAGCAAAGTATATCGCTTTTACTGAGCGGACGTTAAGCCTTTGCTGGTTTTTAGCAGGAGAAAACGGACGAGGCCAGCAGGGCGCTGGCGACGATGACCATAAAGCTATGCGGCCTGATGCGCCACGGCGTAGCCCTGTTCCTGCCAGTGGGCGATCTGCTCCTGCTGGCGGCGCGTCAGAGGTTTGCCGGTGAAAATAAACAGCTGCTGGCCGGGAAAAAGTTCAGGACGCGGCATCTCCAGCGGTTCGGCCAGTACTTCCATACGCCAGCCCTGCTGCGACAGACGCCAGGCCTCCAGCCAGATGCGCGTACGATCTTCCGTGCCCCAGCCGATAATCAGCGCATCCTTGCCGGGCTTCTTGCGGCTGCCTGCAAGGCAGAAGGTCACGTAATCGATCAGGATGCCGTCAAGCAGGCTGCACATCGTTCTGGCCGTATTTTGATCCAGGTTCAGTCGCTGGCGGATAGGAATAAAAACATGGTCAATCAGCGCCGCCGCCGGATGTTCCCGACCGGCCGTTGCCACTTTTGCTCTGAGCTTAGCGGGCCTGACGTGACGCAATACCGTCATCATCTCTTCCTGTAGCGTCATCCAGCCGTCGTGCGCGTTAACGCTTTCGCCTTCCAGCAGCGCTTTAACTTTGCCTACCGGTACGCCGCTCTCTATCCAGCGTTTAATCTCTTCAATACGCTGTATATCTTCATCATCAAACTGACGATGGCCGCCTTCGGTGCGCTGTGGTTTCAGCAAACCGTAGCGGCGCTGCCACGCACGAAGCGTAACAGGATTTATCCGACAGCGTTCGGCGACGTCACCAATACTGTATAAAGCCATGCCTTTCCTTAAACCTGTTTGACTCCCCTGAGCCTAACCAACTCTCTATTGTTGTACAACTATTATTTAATTGTACAACTTGCCGGGCGAGGCGCCACGTCGTATATCTTATTGAAACGCGGCGGGAAACCCTCAGTCTCCGTCACGCACGATAACGGTAGTCTACCCGTTAATCCACGTGTCGCCAAAGCACGATTTACAGGACGATCTGCTACTTATGACCACTATCACTTATTCGCTTCTTACCGCAGAAGAGGCCGCTAAAGGCCAGGATGAATTATACAATGTATTGAGCGCTTGTGTTGCGCTGGGCGCCAGTATCGGCTTTGTCAGTAACGAACCTGCACCTATGAAACAGTTCTGGACAGGGGTAATCGCCAGCCTCGCCAGCGGCGAAAAGCGGCTGCTGGTTGCACGTCGACAGCAGGAGATTGTCGGCACGGTCATCGTAGAATTTTGCGGCAAGCCAAACGGCTCTCATCGTGCAGAAATCGCCAAATTGCTGGTACATCCTGATGCCAGACGGCAGGGCATCGCTCGTGAGCTGTTAGGCCGCGCTGAACGGCTGGCGGAGCAGGAGGGCAAAACGCTGCTGGTGCTTGATACGCGCTCCGGCGATGCGGCCGAGCAGCTTTACCTGGCGCAGGGCTGGCAGGTTTGCGGGCAGATCCCGTATTTTGCTCTCTCAACCCGTGGCGAAGCGGAAGCGACTACCGTTATGTACAAACGGGTCACGGCGGGTGTATAGCTACAGCCCTCGCAGTCCCGGATACAATAGCCGTCGCCAGTTTTTATAGATAAAAACACGACGTAGTTCTATTTTTATGTTGTTCTCATAGAATATAATATCTATATTTATCGAGTTTGATAAGGATGTATCCTTTAAAAGGTGGGCAAGGAATGCCGGAACTGAAATGGCGCAAAGCAGCGCGGAAACAACTTCTTGCTATCAAAAGCAAAAGCGACAGAGAAGCGATTAACGCAGCGGTGAATGAGTTAAAAAATTTTCCGCTGCACACGCCAAATCTGGACGTAAAGCCCTTGACGGCAGGTGAAGCCGATTACCGGCTAAGATGGGGTAACTATCGGGTATTATTCGACTATGTAAAAGACGGGGAACCCAAAATCATTGCCATCCAGCAAATTGCGAGGCGTACCAGCAAAACTTATTGAATAAAATTCGATTTGCCGAATTTGTCTTAAATAACTTCATTATTGCCGGTCTACTACAATGAGAAACGATATGATTGAATTCATCACTGACAGCGCCGGAAATCGCAAGGCGGCAATAGTGCCAATAGCGCTATTTGAAAAACTAACGCAAAGCGCCGATCTGGCTGAATTATGGGAATCAGTACCCTATGTTGCGGGAAAAAATGATGATGCTTTTATCCCCGGCGAGGTAGTCGATATTTCTGTGCAAAAAGGCGTAACGCTTCATGCGGCGTGGCGTCTTTATCGTGGCCTGACCCAAAAGCAGGTCGCTGAGGCGCTGAACATTACTCAGGCTTCTGTATCAGCCATGGAAAAAAGCGAGAGACCACGCAATTTTAATTTGCACAAGCTGGCGGAGCTGTACGGTTGCCAGCCAGAGCAATTAACTGACGAATAACTAAAAGGCCGGGCAACCGGCCGGTTTTTGTGAATTTTACTCACGACGGCATGCGGTGGACAAAGATTGAATGCCGCGCCGGTTTTCAGTAATGTGATTCTGCTCACACCTTAAGCGACAGCATGCTGCTCGCTGATGTTATCCCACTCTCTGATCCGACCCGCAGCTGCGGGCAGCCAAAGGTATTATGTTCCTTGTAAAAGTGATAGGTATCAGTTTTATCTGTATGCTGCTGCTCTCTTTCGCGCAGAGCTACGTTAAGGCGACCCACAGCGGCGTCGCCATCAATGGCCAACATTGGTCCACAGCCAGACGTGATTCGGCAGAGATGGCGCCCGATCCGCAGAAGTTTATCGATACGGCCATCGTGCAGGTTTATACCGCGCCGACCTTTGGCTGGCGTGGACTGTTCGCCGTCCATCCGTGGATCATTTTTAAAAAGGCCGGCGAGAGCCAGTATCACCGCTACGAGGTGGTCAGCTGGGGCAGCAGCAACGTTATTCGCCATAATTACGCTTTGCCCGACGGCTACTGGTTTGGCGCTAAGCCCAGACTGCTGGTCGATCATCGCGGCGAACGCGCGGCGGCGATGATCCCGTCGATCGAAGCCGCTATCGGCAGCTATCCCTGGCCGCACAGCTATCGGGTCTGGCCCGGCCCCAACAGCAATACTTTTCTGGCCCATATCGGCAGAGAAGTGCCGGAGCTGAAGCTCGATCTGCCTGCGAACGCCATCGGTAAAGATTTCCGCCCGCTGAGCCGTCCGGTGGGGCTGCC
Source organism: Erwinia sp. PsM31 (assembly GCF_030433775.1). Lineage (NCBI taxonomy): Bacteria > Pseudomonadati > Pseudomonadota > Gammaproteobacteria > Enterobacterales > Erwiniaceae > Erwinia > Erwinia sp. PsM31. The sequence continues at coordinate 212,381 of NZ_JARUWZ010000004.1, read as the reverse complement.
CGCCTCAGGCAAAGGCTTGCAGGTTTCACTGCTGGGCGTGCTTGGGCTGACGCTGGGTGCGGAGGAAGGCGTAGAGTTTAACGTGCTGGCCTTTAATTTCGGCATCGATTTTAAGCATCCGGCGCTGCGGCTGCCTTTTACCGGCAGGCTGGGCACCAATAAAATCGAAACGGACAGCGGCGAGTAAATTCGGCCCGTCAGCAGGCGCGGACAGCACCAGGTTGCGAGCCGTGCCGCAGGATTAACCTTCAGGGACTATTGCTGAACGAAATACTGTGTAAAAATACAGGCCGTTTCAATAAAAAGTGATTGATATGGCGCTAACTGCCGCGTTAAAAGCGCAAATTGCCGGCTGGTATAAGGCTCTCCAGCAGCAAATCCCCGATTTTATTTCCCGAGCGCCGCAGCGGCAGATGATTGCCGAAGTGGCGAAAACGCTGGCGGGCGACGAAGGGCGCCATCTGGCGATTGAAGCCCCGACCGGCGTCGGCAAAACGCTCTCCTATCTGATCCCCGGCATCGCCGTCAGCCGTGCGGAAGATAAGCCGCTGGTGGTCAGCACCGCCAACGTGGCGCTACAGGATCAGATCTTCACGAAAGATCTGCCGCTGTTGCAGAAGATCATCCCCGATCTGCGTTTTACCGCCGCGTTTGGCCGGGGTCGCTACGTCTGCCCGCGCAACCTGTCCGCGCTGGGCGGCGATGAAGAAAAGCAGGGCGATTTGCTGCTGTTTCTTGATGATGAAATGACCGCCAGCAAGGATGAGCGGGCGCTCTGTACTACGCTGGCGAAAAACCTCGATCGCCATCAGTGGGACGGCCTGCGCGACCACTGCGAAGAGACGATTGAAGATTCGCTCTGGCAGCGCATCAGTACCGATAAAGCCAACTGTCTGGGCAGCAACTGTCACTGGTTCCGTGAATGCCCGTTCTACCTGGCCCGGCGGGAAATCGAAAACGCCGACGTGGTGGTGGCTAACCATGCGCTGGTCATGGCGGCCCTGGAAACGGAATCGGTGCTGCCGCCGCCGAAAAATCTGCTGCTGGTACTTGATGAAGGGCACCACCTGCCGGATGTGGCGCGCGACGCGCTGGAAATGAGCGGGGATATCACGCCCGCCTGGAGCACGTTACAGCTCGACCTTTTCTGTCGTCTGGTTGAACAGTGTATGGCGCAGTTCCGGCCGAAAAAGCCGCCGCATCTTGGCAATCCGGAGCGGCTTAAAGCCCACTGTGAAGAGGTGCGCGAGCAGCTGCAACAGCTGTCGCAAATCCTGGTGCAGCTGTTGCCGCCCGGCAATCAGGAAGGCGAATACCGTTTCGAGATGGGCCAGCTGCCGGAAGAGGTGATGACGCTGTGCGCGCGCCTGTTCAAACTCAGCGACGGGCTGCGCGGGCTGGCAGAGGCGCTGCTGAACGATCTCAGTGAAAAAACGGGGCAGTTCGACGTAGTGCGCCTGCACCGTACGCTGATCCAGATGAACCGCGCACTGGGCTGGTTCGAGGCCAGCAGCAAGCTGTGGCGGCTCGCCTCAATGGCGCAGGCTTCCGGCGCGCCGGTGTCCAAATGGGTGACGCGTGAGCTGCGTGAAGGTAACCCGCACCTGCTGTTTCACTGCGCCGGTATTCGCGTCAGCGAGCAGCTGGAAAAACTGCTGTGGCGTAAAATCCCGCACGTGGTGCTGACCTCGGCCACGCTACGCTCGCTGAACAGCTTTCAGCGCCTGCAGGAAATGGCGGGCCTGAGCGAAAAGCCGGGCGATCGCTTTGTCGCGCTGGATTCGCCTTTTAACCACGTTGAGCAGGGCAAGCTGATTATCCCGCAGATGCGCTACGAGCCGATGCTGGCTAACGAAGTGGAACACCTGGCGGAAATGGCGCACTTTTTCCGCCAGCAGATTAAAGAAGGCAAACACAAAGGGCTGCTGGTGCTGTTTGCCAGCGGGCGGGCGATGCAGCAGTTTATCTCTTACCTGCCGGAGCTGCGGCTGATGCTGCTGGTGCAGGGCGACAGGCCGCGTCCGGCGCTGGTGGCGCTACATCGTAAAAAGGTGGAGCAGGGCGAAACCAGCGTGCTGGTGGGCCTGCAATCCTTTGCCGAAGGGCTGGATCTGAAGGGTGACCTGCTGTCGCAGGTGCATATCCATAAAATTGCCTTTCCGCCGGTGGACAGTCCGGTTATTTTGACGGAGGGCGAATGGCTGAAAAGCCTGAAGCGCTATCCTTTTGAAGTACAAAGCCTGCCGAGCGCCTCCTTTAACCTGATCCAGCAGGTGGGCAGGCTGATCCGCAGCCACGACTGTTTCGGCGAGATAGTGATTTACGATCGTCGTTTGCTGACCAAAAGCTATGGCGCGCGCCTGCTGGGCGCGCTACCGGTTTTCCCCATTGAGCAGCCGCCTATGCCGCCGGGGGAGCCGCCAAAAGCCGTTGCGGCCGTACCGGGTAAGAAAACCGTACGTCGCCGCCGTCGCTAACCACCCAACAGAGCAGAAGCATGGACTATACAAAAATTATTAAAGAGATCGGCCGAGGGAAAAATCATGCCCGCGACCTTGATTTCGCTACCGCCAGCGAGCTTTACAGCCGGATGCTGGCGGACGAGGTGTCGCCGCTTGAGATGGGCGCTATCCTGATTGCGCTGCGAATCAAAGGCGAGGGCGAGGAGGAGATGCTCGGCTTTTATCAGGCCGTACAGGCGCGCGTGCTGAAACTACAGCCGCCTGCCAGCCTGCCTATGCCGGTGGTGATCCCAAGCTATAACGGCGCGCGTAAACAGGCGAACCTGACGCCGCTGCTGGCGCTACTGCTCTCCCTGCTCGGTTTTCCTGTGGTGGTGCACGGCGTTAGCGATGACCCGACTCGCGTTACCAGTGAGGCGGTGTTTGCCGCGCTGGGCGTTAAGGCGGTATCGGACATGCAGGAAGCGCAGCAGCGGCTGGAAGAGGGCAATCTGGTCTTCGTGTCGGTTGAAACGCTTTGCGCGCCGCTGGCACGGCAGCTCTCGCTGCGCTGGCAGCTGGGCGTACGCAACAGCGCGCATACGCTGGCGAAGCTGCTGACGCCGTTTGGCGAAGATGCGGCGCTGCGGCTTTCCAGCGTGTCGCACCCGGAATATATCCCGCGCGTGGGCAAATTCTTCCAGGCCATCGGCGGCCGCGCGCTGCTGCTTAACGGTACGGAAGGCGAGGTTTATGCCAATCCGCAGCGCTGCCCGGCGCTGAACCTGATTGCCGGAGAGGAGCCAGAGGTGCTGTTACCACGCCAGCCGGAAAGCCATATCGCCCGCGACGCGCTGCCTGCGGGTAAAGAGGCTGAAACAACGGCTGAATGGATCAGGCGTTGCCTCAATCGCGAAGTAGCGGTACCGCAGTCGCTGCGTCAGCAGATCGCCTGCTGTTACGTCGCTACGGGCCGCGCGGTGGACGTAGAGAGCGCGCTGGAGCAAATCGCGAAGGCCGGATACTGAGCCGGACCGGGCGTTTTAGCCAGGGCGGCGATAAGCTGTTTATCGGGGAAACGATTTTGCCGGGCTGAGGCTGAACGTTTCGCCTGACTGAGATTGAACGCTTCGCCGGGCTGAGGTTGAACGTTTTGCCGGATGGATGGCTTCGCCGGGCAGGTAAGCGTTCGAAAGGTAAGGCTTTGCAAGCCTTACCTGGCGGTTACGCATCCGGCCTGAAAAAAATAACGGATGCGCTGCGCTTTTTGTCCTGCTTCTGAAAGTGCTCATAAACAGCTTTCATCCGCCGGGCTTTAAGCGCGATGGCCTCTTCCAGCGTCAGCGGCCTGGTGGGTTTATCTGAGTTTAACGGCATAACCCCTCCTGTGAGGATCAAGGTTTGGGTAAACGGCGGCTATCCGCTGCGGCTGGCTTCTGCTGAGCTGTAGTATTCGCAAGCGATAAGCTCGTGAAAGCAGTTCGTCAAAAGCCAAAAACGTATAGCAATAAGGCCGGTACGCAGTGTAGTGCTTGTCGATTATATAATCAATAATGCAGTTCAGAGCCTGCGCGCGCTGACCCCTAAATCGCCTTTTAAAAAAGGGCGTGTCGGCTTCGATATTATCCAGGCTGTCAAAAGCGATATCATAACAGCCGCCCTTCAACGTTAGCCTGTGCGGACGTTTACCTGTCAGTAGCCCCTGCGGCAAATTAATAAGTGAATCCTCAACCGTAACAATTTCCGTTAACTGCACCAGGTAAACGCCCGCTTCGCCTGCCTCAACCCGATATAACATGGCGTGTCTGCCATCCGGCAGTACGCTTCGCGTTCTGTGCATAAATCCCGCCTTCCCTGAAAAATCTGCCGTCAGGATAAAGCGGTTTGGCCGTGAAGTCAGCGACGTTTTCATGAAGCGGAACAGGTCACGCAAAGTTTTTTACGTGCCTGCCTGCTTCTTGCATTCTTTTTTGAAGTGGATCTAAAAAGCGAGGCAGCCTTCCCGTCGGGCCGGAAAGCGCATGGCGCTTATCCGAGCGGCAGAAGCTTTTCCGCCAGCGCCGTCCAGAACGTAACGCCTTCCGGGATAACATCATCGTTAAAATCGTAGCGGGCGTTATGCAGCGGAGCAGAAGGCACCTCGCCGTCTGCACCTATCCAGAAATAGGCACCGGGGCAGGCTTCCAGCATGCAGGCAAAATCTTCCGACGCCATTGATGGGCTGGTTTCCCAGTGCACCTGTTCTGTCGGCAGTAATGCCAGCGCGCAGTCGCGAACCTGCTGTGCGGCGGCGGCGTGATTGCAGGTCACCGGGTAATCGGTCAGGTAGTCAATGCTGCCGTCAATGCCCAGCGGCGCGGTAAAAGTAGTGACAAAGTCGTCAATCATGCCGCGCACCCGGCTACGCACATCGGCCTGCAGGCATCTTAGCGTGCCGCGAAGCACCACGCTTTCCGGGATAACGTTAATGGCTTCGCCGCCATTAATTTGCGTGATGCTGACTACCGCAGAGGAGAGCGGCGACAGGCGTCGGGCCGGGATAGTTTGCAGCGCAAGAATGAGCTGCGCGGCGGCTACGATCGGATCTGCGCCGTTTTCCGGCATCGCCGCGTGGCAGCTTTTCCCGCGCAGCGTAATTTCGAAAGCGTCCAGCGAAGCCATCATGGGGCCGCTGTTCACCGCCACATGACCGACCGGCAGGCCTGGCCAGTTATGCAGGCCGTAGATAGCGTCCATGGGAAACAGCGTAAACAGGCCGTCGGCGACCATTTTTCTGGCACCGCCCAGGTTTTCTTCCGCCGGCTGGAAAACAAAATGCAGCGTGCCGCTGAACCGCCGCGTGGCGCTGAGATGTTTCGCCGCCGCCAGCAGCATGGCCGTGTGGCCATCGTGTCCGCAGGCGTGCATCACGCCAGGCTGCGAGGAGCGCCACGGCGCATCGCCCAGCTCGGTGATGGGCAGGGCGTCCATATCCGCACGAAAACCGATAGCGGGACCGGGACCGTTCTCCAGCGTGCCCACCACGCCGGTGCCTGCCAGGCCCGTATGCACCTGCAAACCAAACTCGCGCAGCAGCGCCGCTACGCGCTGTGAAGTCTCATCTTCGTGATAGCCCAGCTCCGGCCTTGAGTGAAACTGTCTGCGCCATTCAATGGCTTCCTGAATCAGCGAAACGGGGATCATATCTTCTCCTTTGCGGACGATAAGCCGGAAGGCGAGCGCGGCACTGCTGCCTGACAGGTATTTTTCAAAAGTGAGGGAGCTCAGAGCAACAGGTTCTCTATTTCCTGCCAGTTTTTAACCCGCCTGTAGCCGGTTACCTGCAGGTTGTGCGGGGCGCTATAAAGGATGCCTTCTCCGCAAAACCCTGTGAAATTATGGGCGTTATCATCAATCATATAATCCGCATTGATAATGCTTTTGTTGCCGCAGAACACAATATTACTGGGTTTGATGGCCGGGAAGTGGGTATTTAACCAGCGGAATTTCGCATTAAACGAAGAGGGCATCTGCATGGCGGCCGTGGTGATAAAGATCTCGTAACGATGGCTTAGCGCCTCAATCACGCGCTGGCTGTCGGCAATTACGCCCAGATCGCCAAAAAATTCCGCGTCTTCGCTGACCCGGCTAAAGATCTCCTGCAGCATCTCGGGCTTTTCCTCTGCCAGGCTGAACAGATTGAATTCGCTGTGCGCCAGTTCCAGCGAGAAATGGCGGTTAAACGTGGCGACCATTTTAGGATGGAAATCGGCAATGACCTCATCCATATCAATAGCAATTCTCTTCATTATCACTCCATGATGGCTTTCGGGATGCATAACATCATACCAAAAAAAGGTGCGCAGCAGGGTTTCCTGCTCGCGTTGAAAAGCAGAGCTGCCCGTCTAAAAACAGCGCGGGGCGTGGCCGTTCACTCAGGCTTTTCGTGGCTGCGGCCGCTTACGGCGCGGCCGCCAGCATGTCTGCGCCAGGCTGCCCGGCGAGCTTGCCTGATAGCAATGCTGTATAAGCTAAAAGAAAGCGATCTAAGCCGCCCTGTACAAGGCGGCACAGAACGGCTCAGGACTGGCGCGCGTCCGGCCGTACCAAATCAAAACGTAAATCGTCGCTAATGGCGTAATAGGCGCTGGGGCCGCCCGCCCGCAATATAGGGTTGGCTTTCGCCGTCTGATAGATGCCGTTTTCCAGCAGCTTGTGATCGATATGTATCGCCACCGCTTCGCCCAGCACCAGCCACTGCTCCAGCTTGCCGCCGTCGGCGTCTTGCAGCTGGATAACCTGCGTCAGCTTGCATTCAAAATTCACCGGGCTTTCGGCTACCATGCTGACCGCTACCTGCGTGCCGGGAATGGGCGTCACGCCGGAAAAAGCGAATTCATCCTCGCCGCGCGGCAGCGAAGCCGAACTTTCATTCATCGCCACGGCCAGCTCGCGGGTAGCCAGGTTCCAGACAAACTCGCCTGTTTCCACGATGTTCGCCACGCTGTCTTTCCAGCCCTGGCTGGAGAAACCAATAATAGGCGGCTTATAGTTAAAGCAGTTAAAAAAGCTGTAGGGCGCCAGATTGCGCTCGCCGCTGGCGCTTTGGGAACTGATCCAGCCGATGGGACGCGGGCCGATAATGGCGTTCAAAGGATCATGAGGCAGACCGTGGCCAAGACGCGGTTGATAAGTATGGCGGGAAGAGGACATCTGAACTCCTGATAAAGGGATAGTTATTACATAGTAGCCGCTTCGCCGTGGGAAAAAAGGCGGGAATTGTTTACGATCTTTACCGCAGCAGGTATCTTACGCGCCTGCAGATAAGAGAGCCGTTCATGAAAAAGATTGTCGAAAAAACCCAGCTTCATCCCCGTAACCGCCATCGTGGCCGCTATGATTTTCCTGCCCTGATTGCCAGTCATCCGCCGCTGGCGGAGTTTGTGGCGGTTAATCAGTACGGTGATGAATCGGTGAATTTCGCCGATCCGGCCGCGGTAAAAATGTTAAATCAGGCATTGCTGAAGCATTTCTATCAGGTTGAACAGTGGGCGATCCCGGATGGTTTTCTTTGTCCGCCGGTGCCGGGCCGGGCTGACTATATTCATCATCTGGCCGACCTGCTGGCGGAAGATAACCGCGCCGTCGCGCCGCGCAATATTAACGTGCTCGATATCGGCTGCGGTGCCAACTGCATTTATCCGCTGATTGGCTATCGGGAATATGAGTGGCGCTTTACCGGCAGCGAAATCAATGAAGAGGCGATGCGCGCCGCTAACGCCATTATCGCCGCCAATCCGGGCCTGAATCGCGGTATTCGCCTGCGTCGTCAGAAAAATACGCAGGCGATTTTTCACGGCGTTATTCATAAAAACGAGCAGTATCATGCCGTGCTGTGCAACCCGCCGTTTCACGCGTCCGCCAGCGAAGCGCAGCAGGGCACCCAGCGCAAGGTGCGTAATCTCGGTCTGGATAAAAACGCGCCGTTAAATTTCGGCGGCCAGCAGGAGGAGCTGTGGTGTGAAGGCGGCGAAAAAGCCTTTATCAGCCGCATGATTAATGAAAGCGTGGATTTTGCGAAACAGTGCGTGTGGTTTACTTCGCTGGTGTCCCGCCGCGAAAACCTGCCCGAGCTGTGGCGTGCACTGGAGCAGGTCGATGCGGTGGCCGTACGCACCGTGGAAATGGCTCAGGGCCAAAAGCAGAGCCGTTTTATCGCCTGGACCTTTATGGAAAAGACGGCTCGCGAACGCCAGATGAGCCGTCTTTAATACCGCCAGTACGGCCATCCGTTACTCCGGCGCAGGCAACGCAGGCACAGCGGCGGCGGCGTCCAGCCCGCTGCCGTTTTGCATGACCTGCACCGTTGGATGCGGCGCTTTGATCCCCGCCGCATCAAAATGCTTCTTCACCCTATTGTCGAGCGCGAAACGCACCGTCCACTGCTTCAGCGGTTGGGTAGTAAAGGAGACGCGCACGGTAAAGGCCTGGTTGGTCAGCCCGACCAGTCCGGCGAAATTAGGCTCGCCAATAACCATGCCGCGAATGGTTTCGTCCTGCATCAGTTCGTCCACCGCCTCGTGCAGCGCGGCATTCACCTTATCGCTGTCCTCACTGCGATCCACATCGTAATTCGCCACGAAAGAGCCAATGCCGCGCACGAAATTGGCGAAGGTGGTGATCGAAGACCAGGGGATAATATGGTAAGCGCCGGTATCCTGGCGGACGCCCACCGAGCGGATTGACATGCGCTCCACCGTGCCGGTAATGGCGCCGATAGTGACCAAATCGCCCGTGTTCATTCCGTTCTCAAACTGAATAAAAATACCGGTAATAATATCCTTAACCAGTGTTTGCGAACCAAAGGATACCGCCAGGCCCAGCGCGCCTGCGCCCGCCAGCAGCGGCGCGATATTCACGCCGATTTCCGACAACAGGATCATGATAGTGATGGTACTGATGACCACGGCCAGCGCGTTGCGAAACAGCGTCAACAGCGTGCGGGTTCTGGCGCTGGGCATCGGCCTGCCGTGAGAATCGGAAGCGAGACGGCTCTCGATCAGACTGGCAAGCAGCGTCCAGCCCACCGCCGAGAAAAACAGGATCATGACAATACGGATGATCACATCTACCAGCTTCACGCCTGCGCCAACCGTCAGCCAATGCCAGAGGTCGAACAGATTCCAGGCGTTCAGCAGCAGCAGGCAGACGGCAAACACCGTCAGCGTACGCGCCAGCTTCAGCATCATGGAAACCCAGCCGTTCACTCTTTTTTGCAGCTCGGGATAATTGCGACGCAGCTCTGGCGAGAGAATAATGGTTTTTGAGATCCAGCGGCTGAGAACGCCGGAAATCAGCGCGCCCAGCCCTATTATTGCCAGCGAACGCACGGTAGCGGACATCATAAATCTGAGGCTGTCGCCGGGGTTAAAGATCGAGAGCAGGAACAGCGCGATAAAATAGGCGCTGGCAAGCCAGTGCCAGATGACGGCGAAAGCGCGGATAAACAGTGAAAAAAAGCTCATCGAGCGGTCGGCCAGCTGAACCAGCGCCAGCTGTACGGGGCGGCGGTTGCGGAAAATCAGATAAAGCGCCCACCCGGTGATCAGACACATCAAAACCAGGTTAACCAGCGCCGCCGCCTGCACGTTAACCTGATTAGAAACAATAGGCACGATAACCAGCAGTCCGTAGCCGATAACGCTGCTCAGCCAGCTTAACCGCGTATTCCAGTAGTTAGCGCGCTCGTCAGAAAGATGGAAAAAACGCAGCTGCGGATAGCGCGGGCAGAAAATCAGCCGCAGGATCGCCTTGAAGAATTCAATCAGTGCAAAAGCGCTTAAGAACAGGCCCTGCTGGCGGGCAATCGTCCTGCTACCGGCATTGAGCGTATCGCTGAGCATCTGGCCGACAAACAGCGCGATGCCCAGCAGCAGCAAATCAATGATAAACGCGCCCAGGATCATCGCCGGAAGGTGCAGCCAGCTGGTGCGCTCGCTATTTTTACGGCGGCCCCATGACCCCATGCGGCGATAAAGCGGCGTCGCCGCCCGGCAGAGCAGCCAGTAGAAAGCGAACAGGGCGATGGCCAGCATCGCAAAGTGGCTCAGCGCGTTATAAAAAGTTATTGGGTTAAAGGTTTTATGAGGAGCGTTAACGATATTGCGGTGGAGTTTTTCTACTTTACCCAGCACCTCGCTGCCAAACTGACGGCTGACGTCGGTGACGCTTTCCAGCACCGTTTTATCCTCTTCTTCATCCGGCGGCGTCAGCACGGGATCTTCAGTTTTAGCAGTGCTTTCGGAAGCGCTCCGCAGCTGGTTAATCAGCTCGGTTCGCGATTGATCATTTTGCAAAATGTTGGCCAGCGCGGCGTAGGCGGCTTTTTTCTCTTCCAGGCTCGGTTCGCCGGAAGCATCGGCCGCGGGTTGCGACCGGGACGCCGCAACGGCGGCGACAGGCAGGCTGACGGCCTCAGCCTGACAGCAAAAAACAGCAGCGACTAACGGTAGCCATCTGAACATACAGCGCCAGAAGGGCGGGGTTCCCGACATCATATTCTCCTTTAACGGCGCAAAGAAGCGTCGAGCAGCAAGTATAGCCGGACAAAGAAAAGGAGAGAGGGGGGGAAGAGTTTTTTAAGAGCGGGCCGGGAAAGCGGGGCGGCCTGACCGCCCCAAAAAATTAGGAGACGTGCTGTAAGAATTCCTGCAGGCGTGCGCCCGGCGGGTTATCAATCAGCTCTGCCGGATCGCCGTCTTCCGCAATGCGGCCTTTATCGATAAAGATCAGGCGTGAAGCGACTTTCTTCGCAAAGCCCACTTCGTGCGTCACAATAACCATGGTCATGCCTTCTTCCGCCAGGTCCTGCATTACCTTCAGCACTTCATGACGCAGCTCCGGATCCAGCGCGGAGGTTGGCTCATCGAACAGCATCATCTTCGGCTTGACCGCCAGCGCGCGGGCAATGGCCACACGCTGCTGTTGGCCGCCGGAAAGCTCCGACGGGAAATGGTGCGCGCGTTCGGCCAGGCCGACCTTGCCCAGCAGCTCTTTTGCCAGACGCTGCGCATCGGCTTTGCTGGCGCCGCGTACGCGGATTGGGCCAAAAGCGACGTTATCCAGCGCGCTCATCTGCGGGAACAGATGGAACTGCTGGAACACCATGCCCGCTTCCTGGCGGATCAGGCGATCGTCTACTTTAGGATCGTTGACCTTCAGCCCGTCCACAATCAGCTCGCCGGTGGTGATCTCTTCCAGCTTGTTAATGCAGCGCAGCAGCGTGGATTTGCCGGAGCCGGACGGCCCGATAATCACCACGACCTCGCCCTGTTTAATAGTCAGATCGATATTATGCAGAACCTGCGTTTCGCCAAAATGTTTGGAGACGTTTTTAAATTCAATCACAGGATCTTCATCCTTTTTTCAATGCGACGCAGAACAAAGCTCAGCACCAGCGTAATAAACAGATAGATAACGGCTACGGCGCTCCAGATTTCCAGCGCGCGGAAGTTACCGGCAATGATTTCCTGGCCCTGGCGAGTCAGCTCCGCCACGCCGATAACGATAAACAGGGAGGTATCCTTGATGCTGACGATCCACTGGTTACCCAGCGGCGGCAGCATACGGCGCAGCGCCAGCGGCATGATAACGTAGCGCAGCGTTTCGCGACTGGAAAGACCCAGCGCCAGACCGGCTTCACGAAAGCCCTTATTGATTGACAGCACGGCGCCACGGGTAATTTCAGCGATGTAAGCGCCGGAGTTAATCATGATGGTGACCACTGCCGCGCTAAAAGGGTCGATGCGCAAATCGTTAAAGGCCATCGGCAGCGCAAAATAGATAAACATCACCTGCACGACAATCGGCGTGCCGCGGATCAGTTCAATAAAGACCAGGGCGATATTACGCGACAGCCAGCCGCCGTAAGCGCGGGCAAAACCCGCTATAAGGCCGATAATCAGGCCGCCAATCAGGCCGAGGACGGATATCCACAGCGTCAGGCGGGCGCCCTCGAGCAGGGCCGGAATAGATGGCCAGATGGCGCTCCAGTCAAACTGCATTCTTATTTCTCCGGATCAAAACCATATTTCGTTGGTGTGGAAAACGCAGGCGCACAGCGCGCCTGCGAAAAGTAAAAGCGATTATTTAGGCTCGGAACCGAACCATTTTTTATAAATTGTGTTGTAGGTACCGTTTGCACGCAGCGTTTTCAGCGCGCCGTTTACTTTTTCACGCAGCTCGTCGCTGCCTTTCGGGAAGGCGATACCGTAATCCTGCGCTTCGATCGATTCGCCTACGGCTTTGAACTGGCCTTTGCCTGCGGTGTTAATGAAGTAAAGGATGTTTGGCGTATCGTGCAGCACGGCGTCCGCACGGCCCGTGCCCAGCTCCATATAGGCATTATCGATATTAGGGAACTGGCGCAGATCTTTGGTTTTGATGTGCTGCTTAGCGTAATCCACGGAGCCGGTGCCGCTTTTCACCGCAACGACTTTGCCATCAAGATCTTTCAGACCCTGAATTTTGTCGTTATTGGCTTTGACCATCACCAGCAGACCGCTTTTATAGTAGCTGTCGGAGAAATCAATCGCCTGCTTGCGGGCGTCAGTGATAGTGATACCGGCCAGCGCCAGATCGACGTTACGCGTCTGCAGACCCGGAATGATACCGCTAAAATCCATTGGTTTAAGGGTATAGTCCAGCTTCAGTTCCTTCGCGATAGCCGCCCACAGCTCCACATCGAAGCCCACATATTGGTTACCCTGTTTGAACTCAAAAGGAACAAAGGCGGTATCGGTGGCGACAACCAGCTTTTTTTCTGCGGCGGTAGAAGAGACGGCAAACGCCAGCGTCAGCGCAGCCAGGGAAAACTTAACAAGTGACTTCATCTTTTTATCCTTATTGCAGTCGGACAAGCGCCTTGTCCGATTGAATGCCAGCAGCCATATGAAAAAACTATGCCAGGTTTTCAAAATATATTGAAAACAGCACGTTGAGTCAATTTAACAGGGATAATTACGCCTTAAGTAGCGCGATGCACCATAATGAGGCACCAAAACAGTGCGCTGGTTTCATTATGGTGCAATCCAGTTTTAACCTGGCGGAGGATAAAAAACAAAGTAAAAAAGGAAAGGGTGCGAGAGCGCTCGCGTGATTAACGCAGCTGGCTGTCTTTACTGCCGCGGCGATTAAAAAGCGTCGACTGCTGCTGTTTGTCTCGCTGTGCCTGGCATTGAATACAATATTGCACGCCGGGCAGGGCCAGACGGCGAGCTTCAGGAATGGCATCCCCGCACTCTTCGCAATATTTTGCGCTGGCGCCATGATGAATGGCGCGCCGGGCGCGATTAACGGCATCTTCTACCGTTGAGTCGATCTGTTCCTGTACGGCATCATCACGTGCCCAACCACTGGCCATCGCTTTCCTCCATATAAGAAGAGCAGATGAAAGGCCTCATCTGCTCGCAAAACCACGCTATGAAAAGTGGGGCTACTGAGCGCAGCCCGCATCGACTTACTCGATGTTAGATTCGATAAACCACAGGAATTTATCCAGGTCGCGGGAAGCGGCGGTAAAGATATCAGCGGTGTCTTCGTCTTCAACTTCACTAATCGCTTTACGAGTATCGTTAGCAACAACGGCATAGCGTTCTGCCAGCGCTTTAAGGTGATCCTGAACGGTATGAATGTTCAGCGGATAGCTTTTCAGCGGAGTGCGATCGTTCACTACCTGAGTGGTGCCCAACGCCACGCCGCCCAGCTGTACTACGCGCTCTGCAATGGTGTCCTGATGATCGGTAATCGTAGTGCGGAAACCGTCCAGCATTTCGTGTACGCCAATAAAGTTAGCGCCGCGCATATTCCAGTGCGCCTGTTTGGTAATCAGGGACAAATCAATGAATTCCGTTACCAGACGATTCAACACCTCAATGGTGGCTTTCTTTTCCTCATCGGCCACGTTGTTGCGGGTGTAATGCAGATCGGTCGCAGTCGTTTTTACCAGTTTAGCGGTACTCATCATTAATATCCTCTTAATGGTCAGTTGTCCTGAATGTACCGAATAAGTATAGCAGCGCTTTTCAACATTGCCATCACGATACTGCCTATCGCACAAATAGTAGCGGCCTTAGGGTTTAACTGACTGGTATTAAAGAGGAATAATTTATCGAATGCGATTAATAAATATTCTCATTTAGATTGATAAAGATAAATGACTGATAAAAAATAGATTTTTAATTTATCGTTTCGTTACAAATTGCGTAAAAAACCCTGTTAAAAAGCCACGATTTATTAAATTGGCTCAGAATTATCCGAGCCATATATGACATATTCCTTTTTTAACAGACGCCTCTTTAAATTTGTCTGCCGGGATAAACTTTTCTGAATATAGCTATTCACGCAGCTCGCTAATCGGAACGACTTTTTGCTTAGCGGGACGCAGACTCAGCGTAGCGCCTGCCGAGGCGATAATAATCGACAGCAGGCCCAGCCATTGCGGCAGCGTCAGCAGCTCGCCCAGGAAAATCATGCCGGAAAGCGCGCCCATGGCCGGCTCCAGGCTCATCAGTGTGCCAAACGTCCTGGCCGGCAGCCGGGTCAGCGCGACCATCTCCAGCGTATAGGGGAACGCGCTGGAAAGAATGGCGACAATAAGCGCAACCGGTAAAACTGCCAGGTTCCAGACGCCGCTTTCGGCAAACGTAAAGCCAACAGGGACAAAGACCAGCGAAGCGATCAGCGATCCCATGGCGACGGTAGCAGGGCCGTGCTCCGCTCCTGCGCGTTGGCCGCTCAGAATATAGATGGCCCAGCAGGCACCAGCCAGCAGCGCAAAAAATGCGCCTTTGGGATCGATGCCCGACATGCTCTTGCCAAGAGGCAGCAAAAGCCACAGCCCAAGCAACGCCAGCGCCACCCAGAGAAAATCGCGAGGCTTTCTCGACCCCACCAGCGCCAGCGTCAGCGGACCGACAAATTCCAACGCAACGGCAATGCCCAGCGGGACGGTACGCAGCGCCAGATAAAACGTATAGTTCATGCCGCCCAGCGCCAGGCCATACAAAACCAGAGGTACTACGCGATCGCGGCTGAACCGCAGCCGCCAGGGTTTGAAGATAAGGCAAAGAATAAGCGTGCCCAGCCCAAGACGCAGGGCGGTGATCCCCGGTGCGCCGACTACCGGAAACAGGGTTTTTGCCAGCGCGGCCCCGCCCTGAATTGAGGTCATGGCGAGCAAGAGCAGTAAGACAGGAAACCAGATTGAAGAACCGCGTGAAGAGGGAGACATCCTTTTGACCAACCTTATTTGTCCATCGAACGGGAGAAAAGTTCCCCGAAGTGTACCAACAGATTGTGCAAACCAGGCAAAAATGGCCTGGGAAAACGTTAAAGAAATTCGAAAAATTCGTCGTCAAGCGCACGCAGACGGGTAAAGAAGTGTCAGTTTAATTAAGATTTATCTCAATGAACAAATTTTTACATTGCTGGTCAGGCGAAGCGGCAAAGAGAGAAACATAAGTAAAAAGAATGAGATAGAAAGAATCATTAACGTCCTGTTACACCAAACATTGTCTTGGACAACAAAAACGGGGCAGAGTTTCTGGCTGAGGTTTGTTATATTTTCAGCGTTGTCAGGAGATAAGTACTTTCACATTTGAGGTGGTTATGAAAAAAATTGCATGTCTTTCAGCACTGGCTTGTGTACTGGCAGTTTCTGCTGGTTCAGCGATGGCACAGAGCACAGTTTCCGGTGGTTACGCACAAAGCGATATGCAGGGCGTGGCTAACAAAGCTAACGGTTTCAACCTGAAATACCGCTACGAAAACGGCAGCGATCCACTGGGCTGGATCGGTTCTTTCACCTACACCGAGAAAGATCGTACCGACGCTGGCGTCTATAACAAAGGCCAGTACTACGGCATCACCGGTGGTCCTGCTTACCGTCTGAACGACTGGGCCAGCATCTATGGCGTGGTTGGTATCGGTTACGGTAAATTCCAGCAGAACGCACCAGCGCGTGACAAGTCTGACTCAAGCGACGTAGGTGTTTCCTACGGTGCGGGCCTGCAGTTCAACCCAGGCATCGAAAACGTTGCTCTGGACGTTGGTTACGAGCAGAGCCGCATCCGCAGCGTAGACGTTGGCACCTGGATTGCTGGTGTTGGCTACAGCTTCTAAGATTGCCTGAAACCAGCTTCGGTTGGTTGATAAAAAATCCGCCCACGTGGCGGATTTTTTTTATGGCTGAATCAGCCGCCGGGATTTTTTTCTGCTGTCAGCATCTCCAGCAGCATCAGCCGTAGCGTAAAAGGCGAACGACAGAGCAGCTGTAGTAAAAGTGGTTTTTTCATGGTCTCCTCCGTTCGCTTTATGTACAGGTATAGCACAGGCTATAATTCGTAGCCAGCGCTATTGCGCGAGATTTTGTGCTTCCGTGCGCTTCGTTTACAATGTGGCACCATCAGGCTGATGCGAGCGCCCGCACGCGCCAGAAATAATAATGAGGAAGCTGAATGAGTCGTCGCGCTAAAACCGCAGTGCCTGCGCCACTGAAAGAGATAGAAGAGCATGTCGAAGGCTTCCGTCAGGTCCGTGAAGCCCATCGGCGTGAATTAATTGATGACTATGTTGAGCTGATTTCCGATCTGATCCGTGAATTTGGCGAAGCCCGCCAGGTTGATATGGCGGCGCGGCTCGGCGTTTCCCAGCCTACCGTTGCCAAAATGTTGAAACGCCTGGCTACGGTTGGACTGGTCGAGCAGGTTCCCTATCGCGGCGTGTTCCTGACTGCTGAAGGAGAGGCGCTGGCGGAAGAAAGCCGCAAACGCCACCATATTGTGGAAACGTTTTTGCTGGCGCTGGGCATCAGCCCTGATACCGCCCGCCGCGATGCGGAAGGGCTGGAACATCACGTTAGTGACGAAACCCTGGCTATTTTTCAGCAATTCTACGAAAGCCGTCAGTAATTTCCTCTCAGGTGAGTCCGTATGGCAACGCTGCTCAGGCCTTTTTTGCACGATCGCTTTCTGCATCTGTTAATTTTACTGGGCCTGCTGCTGGCCTGCTTTGCGCCTTTCTCGCTGCGGCAGCTGCCTGCGGCGGTGGACTGGTCGACCATACTGACGCTGGGCGGGCTGTTGATGCTGACCAAAGGCATCGAAGCCAGCGGTTATTTCGACGTGTTGGGACGTCGCCTGGTGCAGCGCTTTCAGTCAGAGCGTTCGCTGGCGCTGTTTCTGACCGCTGCCGCCGCGCTGCTGTCCACTTTCCTGACCAACGATGTCGCACTCTTTATCCTGGTGCCGCTGACGCTGACGCTGCGTCGCTACTCCTCGCTGCCGATCGCCCGGCTGGTCATCTTTGAGGCGCTGGCGGTTAACGCCGGATCGCTGCTCACGCCCATAGGCAATCCGCAAAATATCCTGCTGTGGCAACACGGCCACGTCGGCTTCGCCGGTTTTATCGGCCAGATGCTGCCGCTGGGCGGGGCGCTGCTGGCCAGCCTGCTGCTGCTTACCGCCGTCAGTTTTTCGGCGAAACGGATCGAGCGCTCGTCACATTCGCCGGAAACGCAATGGCAGCGCTCGTTGCTGATTGCCAGCGTCGTGCTCTATTTGCTGTTTATTATCGCGCTGGAGATGGGCTATGCGGGCTGGGGCGTTCTGCTGGTATTTGGCGTTTTCCTGCTGATGGCACGCCGCACGCTGCTGGCGATCGACTGGAGCCTGCTGGCGGTATTTATCGCCATGTTCGTGGATGTTTTTCTGTTAACCCGACTTCCCGCTTTACAGCATCTGCTCCAGCAAATTCCGCAGCTGCCGGAGGGCGGGAAATATCTGCTGGCGATCGGCCTGTCGCAGATTATCAGCAACGTGCCGGCTACTATTTTACTGCTGGCGAATCTGCCAGCCAGCACGCTGCTGGCCTGGGCGGTGAATATCGGCGGTTTCGGGCTGCTGCCCGGTTCGCTGGCAAACCTTATCGCGCTGCGGATGGCGAAAGATCGCTCTGTCTGGCTGCGTTTCCACTTCTACTCGCTGCCCATGCTGCTGTGGGCGATGGCGCTGGGCTGGGTGCTGCTTTTAGGCATTGATGCGCTGTAGCCTGAATCTTTTCTGACTTTGTAAAGAAACACTGGCATTTGTCAATTTAGGCCCTATGTTTATAACAGCGTGAATCTTGCGGGCTCGGCTTGAGCCCGCCGTAACCTGATGAGAACTATGGCTAATCAATCAAATTCTTCCTCAGATGATGACCAGCGTCATCCGCAGAATAATTCGCAGTCTGACGACCAAAACGACAAACCGCAGCAGGACGACCAGCAGCAGGACGAGGGCCAGGCGGAACGTAAACGCCCCGGCAAAAAGCCGCTGATTATTCTGGCGATTGTGGTGATCGTCATGATTATTGTCGGCTTTTACTTCTGGTTTACCGGCCGCAATATAGAAACGACGGACGACGCCTTTACGGAATCGGACGCCGTGACTATTGCGCCTAAAGCCTCCGGCTACGTCACTAAGCTGCTGGTTACCGATAACCAGCGGGTGAAAAAGGGCGATCTGCTGGTGGTTATCGATCCGCAGGATACCCAGGCGCAGCGCGATCAGGCTCAGGCCCAGCTTGGCCTGGCCGTGGCGCAGCTGCATCAGGCGCAGGCTTCTCTGGCGCTGTCTAAAGTGCAGTATCCGGCGCAGAAAGATCAGGCGCTGGCGCAGCAGGCCAAGGCGGAAGCTAACTTCCTTAATGCTCAGGAAGATTACAAACGCCAGCGCGGCGTCGATCCGCGTGCAACCTCGCAGCGTAATATTGATGCGGCCAGCGCGCAGTTAAGAAGCGCGAAGGCCGAGCTGGAAAGCGCGAAAGCGCAGGTAGAAGTCGCTTCGCAAATCCAGCTGCAAATTCGCCAGCAGGAAACCAACGTGGAAGCTCGTCAGCAGCAGGTCGAACAGGCCAAAGCGCAGCTGAACACGGCTAACCTTAACCTTTCCTATACAGAAGTGCGCGCGCCTTACGATGGCTTCGTCACTAAACGTAACGTGCAGGTCGGCACGCTGGTTCAGGCTGGCACCTCGCTGTTTTCGCTGGTTTCGCCAGATGTCTGGATCACCGCCAACTTTAAAGAGTCGCAGCTGGAAAGAATGAACCCTGGCGATAAAGTGCATATTTCCGTGGATGCCTGGCCGGATATGAAGCTGGAAGGGCACGTGGAAAGCATTCAGATGGGTTCAGGCTCCCGTTTCTCTACCTTCCCGTCGGAAAACGCGACCGGCAACTATGTGAAAATTGTCCAGCGCGTGCCGGTCAAGATCGTTATTGATAAGGGACTGGATCCGAACAAGCCGCTGCCGCTGGGGCTGTCGGTGGAGCCTGAGGTAACAGTGGAATGAGTCAAAGCCAGAGCTGGCAGCCGGCCAGTAACCCCTGGCTGGTCGCGATGACGGTGACGCTGGCGGTGTTTATGGAGATCCTGGACACCACCATTGTCAACGTGGCGCTGCCGCACGTCGCCGGTTCGCTCTCATCCAGCTATGACGAGTCAACCTGGGTGCTGACCTCCTATCTGGTGGCGAACGGCATCGTGCTGCCGATCTCCGCCTTCCTCAGCCGCGTATTTGGCCGCAAGCAGTTCTTTCTGATCTGTATTGTGATGTTTACCGTCTGCTCTTTCCTGTGCGGCATCGCTACCGAGCTGTGGCAGATCATTCTGTTCAGGATCCTGCAGGGCTTTTTCGGCGGCGGCCTGCAGCCGGTACAGCAATCGGTACTGTTGGACTACTTTAAGCCGGAAGATCGCGGCAAGGCGTTTGGTCTTTCCTCTATCGCCATTATCGTCGCGCCGGTGCTTGGCCCGACGCTGGGCGGCTGGATCACCGATAACTACAGCTGGCGCTGGGTATTCTTTATCAATATTCCGGTCGGCATCCTCAGCGTGCTGGCTATCTATCAGCTGCTGGAAGATCCGCCGTGGGAGCGTAAGTGGGCGAAAGGAAAACTGAATATCGACTATATCGGTATCGGTTTAATTACCCTGGGACTGGGCTGTTTGCAGGTCTTTCTCGATCGCGGCGAAGATGACGACTGGTTCAGCTCTAATTTTATTATGACCTTCGCCATACTGAGCGCCATCGGGCTGGTCGGCGCGGTTTACTGGCTGCTGTACGCCAAAAAGCCGGTGGTGGATCTGCACGTGCTGAAAGACCGTAACTTTGCCGTCGCCAGTATTCTGATGTCCGGCATGGCGGCCATCCTCTATGGCAGCTCGGTGGTGATCCCCCAGCTGGCGCAGCAGGATCTGGGCTATACCGCCACCTGGTCAGGGCTGGTGCTTTCGCCCGGTGCGGTGCTGATTGTGCTGACCATTCCGCTGGTGCTGAAGCTGATGCCGATCGTCCAGACGCGCTGGATTATCGCCTTCGGTTTTACCTGCCTGTTTGTCTCTTTTCTCTATTCCGCGAAGCTGACGCCCAATATCGATTTCACCACGCTGGTGATGATGCGCAGCGCGCAGACCATCGGGCTGGGTTTCCTGTTTGTGCCGTTAACGACCATTGCGTTCGTGACTATTCCACAAAAGCTAAATGCGGATGCGTCAGCGCTGTTCACCATGTGTCGTAACGTGGCGGGTTCGATAGGCATTTCGCTTTCTACGGCGATGATTACCGAGCGGGAGCAGGCGCGTAGCGCGCACATGGTGCATAACATGACGCCGCTTAACGAGCCGTTCAATCTGACGGTAGAACGCTGGGCGCAGGGGGTCAGAGACTTTACCTCAGCGGTGGGCGATCCGATTACGATAGCGACAGGGCAGGTCTATAAAGAGATGATCGTCCAGGCGCGTATTCTGGCCTATATCGACGTTTTTATGGGCCTGAGCATTGTCGCCCTGGTTCTTATTCCATTTTGTTTACTGCTGGCGCCGATTAAGAGCGAGGGCAGTGCAGGAGCACACTGACATGAACGTTACTCCTTTATTTACGCGTTCGCGGCTCGGCGTGCTGCTGGTTGCGGCTATTACGCTGTCGGCCTGTAGCGTCGGGCCGGACTACCGGGCGCCGAAACCGTCCACGCCCGCTGCTTTCAACTCGCTGGCGTCGGATCGCGCGTCTCGTCCCCAGGCCACCGTCACCAATCCGGGCTGGTGGAAATCGTTTAACGATCCGCAGCTAAACAGCCTGATCGATCGCGCCATCGTCGGCAATCTGAGCCTGCAGCAGGCTGTTTTGCGCATCGCCGGTTCTCGTCAGCAGCTTAATCAGGCTCGCGGCGCATGGTTCCCCTCGATCAACGGTGCCGCCTCGGCACAGCGCCAGCAGCTGGGCCTGAAAGGCGAGCTGGAATCGAAAGGCGTCTACAGCCAGCTGGATGAGGTCAGCGGCGATACCGACGTTCGCTCGGCGCTGAACGGGCTGACCAAGCCGGTCGGGCTTTACCAGGGTAGCTTCGACGCCTCCTGGGAGCTGGATCTGTGGGGCAAAGTCCGTCGGCAGGTTGAGGCAGCAGGCGCGCAGCAGCAGGAGTCACTGGAAAGCCGTAACGACGCGCTGGTTTCGCTTGAGGCTGAGGTGGCCCGCACCTATTTACAGCTGCGCGGCGCGCAGCTGATTAGCCAGACGCTGCAAACGCAGATTGAAGTGGCGCAGCAAACGCTGGAGCTGACGCAAAGCCAGCAGCGCAACGGCCTCGCGCCTCAGATGGACGTGGAAAACGCTCGCGCCCAGCTGCATTCTCTGCGCGCGCAGCTGCCGCAGTATGAATCGCAAATGCATCAGGCGATGAACGGGCTGGCGGTGCTGATCGGCAAGCCGCCGGGGGCGCTGGATGCCGAGCTGGCCGCGCCGAAAGCGATGCCGGCCTTGCCAAAAGCGGTATCGGTGGGTCTGCCGTCCACGCTGGCGCGCCGGCGTCCGGACGTGCGCCAGGCGGAAGCGAGACTGCATGAGGCGACAGCCAGTATTGGCGTTTCCGTCGCGCAGCTGTTCCCGGATTTCTCGCTGACCGGGCAGTTCGGAATGCGTAATACCGACGCCAGCTATCTGGATAACTGGAGCAGCCATTTCTACAGCTACGGCGCCTCGGTCTCGCTGCCGATTTTCCAGGGCGGCAGGCTGGTTTCTGGCGTAAAACTCGCCAGAGCGGAGCAGGCCAGCGCCGCGCTTGGCTATCGGCAGACGGTTCTGACCGCCTTGCAGGATGTGGAAAACGCGTTAGTCAGCTATCGCACCGATCAGCAGCAGGTGGAAGGGCTGGATCAAACGGTTGACGCGCTGCAAAACGCCTTCGATTTGGCTAACGACAGCTATGGCAAGGGGCTTTCTTCGTTTATCGACGCGCTAACCGCGCAGCGCCAGCTGGCTCAGGCGAAGCAGCAGGCCGCATCTGCCAGGGTGCAGAGCAGCCTGGATCTGGTCGCGCTCTATAAAGCGCTGGGCGGCGGCTGGGAGCTTTATCAAAACGTGCAGCTGCCGGACTACTCCGTTTTCGGCCCCGCAGAAAGCGGCGATACGCCGGCGGGCTGAGGCCCTTGCCCGACCAGCGGTAACGCAACGTCGCCGCCGGTCGCCTTACCTGGCTTTGCCCGTTCCTGCCAGTGCGGCCTTTTATGAAAACATCTGCCTCGCCTGTTACAGCCGTGTTTCCCTCCATGATCGAAATGCTTAACGGTCATAAACCGCCCACGGCAAAATTATCCGATGCTTTTTCATTAAAATGAAATAAAAGTTTTAGTTGGATAAGGGTGCGCTTTTCTGTTTTAACCCAGACAGGGTAGGGTGTGGCGACAGGTTGCGCCCCACTTATGATACTTGCGTCACAAAAGCAGCGATGCGGTGAGAGCTGTGCCGCAAAATTTAATTTTCATTGTTATTTTAAATGAAAGAAATGCACTAAGTTAAGAGCCTGGAGAACACACCAGGCGCCACTTTATTTCTGGCGGCCTGACCTGCGAATAACGAAGAGGTCAACATAATGCCTAAAGAACAATATCTCACGCCCAATCGGGCCTCGGGGCCTAACAGCACGTCGCGAACGGAACCCTTCGTCAAAGTGATAGCCGTTATCGCCACGCTGGGCGGCCTGCTGTTTGGTTACGACACCGGGGTTATTTCCGGTGCGCTGCTGTTTATGGGCACGGAGCTGCATCTTACGCCATTCACTACCGGCCTGGTGACCAGTTCGCTGCTGTTCGGCGCTGCGTTCGGCGCGCTGATTTCCGGTCATTTCGCCGCGGCAGCCGGGCGGAAGAAAATCATTATCGTTCTCGCCGTCATTTTCGCCATCGGCGCACTGGGAACCTCACTGGCACCTGATGTGCACTGGATGATTTTCTTCCGCCTGGTATTAGGCGTGGCGGTAGGCGGCGCGGCGGCAACCGTGCCGGTCTACATTGCCGAAATCGCGCCTGCCAACAAGCGCGGACAGCTGGTTACGCTCCAGGAGTTGATGATCGTGTCCGGTCAGATGCTGGCCTATATTTCCAATGCCGGTTTTAACGCGGCCTGGGGCGGCGAGCAGACCTGGCGCTGGATGCTGGCGGTCGCTACCGTACCCGCCGTAGCGCTCTGGTTCGGCATGATGTTTATGCCCGATACGCCGCGCTGGTACGCGATGAAAGGACGTCTGGCGGAGGCGCGCAAGGTGCTGGAGAGAACCCGTGCCAAAAGTGACGTCGAGTGGGAGATGACGGAAATTGAGGAAACGCTCAGCGAAGAGGAAAACAAAAACAAGCCCAGCCTGAAAGAGCTGCGCAAGCCCTGGCTGTTCAAACTGTTTCTTATCGGGATCGGCGTAGCGGTGATCCAACAGCTTTCCGGCGTAAACACCATTATGTATTACGCGCCTACCATGCTGAAGGCGGTGGGTATGAGCACCGACGCTGCGCTGTTTGCCACTATCGCCAACGGCGTGATTTCAGTACTGATGACCTTTGTGGGGATCTGGCTGCTGGGCCGTTTGGGACGCCGCACCCTGACCATGATCGGTCAGTTCGGCTGCACCGCCTGCCTGCTGTTTATTGGCTGCATCAGCTATTTTATGCCGGAAACGGTCAATGGCCAGCCGGACATGATGCGTAGCTATCTGGTATTGCTGGGCATGCTGATGTTCCTTAGCTTCCAGCAGGGCGCGCTGTCGCCGGTCACCTGGCTGCTGCTTTCGGAAATTTTCCCGACTCGCCTGCGCGGGATTTTTATGGGCGGCGCGGTATTTGCTATGTGGATTGCCAACTTCATTATCTCGCTGGTTTTCCCGATGCTGCTGGCCACGGTAGGGCTTTCCGGCGCGTTCTTTATCTTCGCCTTTATTGGCCTGTTTGGCGCGGTCTTTGTTATCAAATGCGTGCCGGAAACGCGCAACCGCAGCCTGGAGCAGATCGAACATTATCTGCATGACTGGCTGAGTAACGACGTTGAGACACGAGCCGTACGATCGCCGGAACGTAAAGCGGAAAGTCATTAGCGAAATCGGGAAGCTTCAGCGGGCGGCGGTGTATTCGCCGCCCCTTTTTTTTGGCATACTATGCGCTGATTTATTCCCCCATCGTAAATGAAAGGCAATCCTGTGCTAGTTTCCAGCAACGTCACCATGCAGTTTGGCAGTAAGCCGCTGTTCGAAAACATCTCTGTCAAATTTGGCGGCGGCAACCGCTATGGCCTGATCGGTGCCAACGGTAGCGGCAAGTCCACCTTTATGAAAATTCTCGGCGGCGACCTGGTGCCGTCTGCGGGCAACGTGTCGCTCGATCCTAACGAGCGCATCGGTAAACTCCGTCAGGATCAGTTCGCCTTTGAGCAGTACTCGGTGCTGGATACGGTCATCATGGGCCACGGCGAGCTGTGGGAAGTGAAAGAAGAGCGTGACCGCATTTACGCGCTTCCGGAAATGAGCGAAGAAGACGGCTATAAAGTGGCCGATCTGGAAGAAAAATACGGCGAAATGGACGGTTACACCGCAGAATCGCGCGCTGGCGAACTGCTGCTGGGCGTGGGGATCCCGCTGGAGCAGCATTACGGCCCCATGAGCGAAGTTGCGCCGGGCTGGAAGCTGCGCGTGCTGCTGGCGCAGGCGCTGTTCTCTAATCCAGAGATCCTGCTGCTTGACGAACCAACCAACAACCTGGACATCGATACCATTCGCTGGCTGGAGCAGGTGCTGAACGAACGTAACAGCACCATGATTATTATTTCGCACGACCGTCACTTCCTGAATATGGTCTGCACCCATATGGCCGATCTGGATTACGGCGAGCTGCGCGTTTATCCGGGCAACTATGACGAATACATGACGGCGGCAACCCAGGCGCGCGAACGTCTGCTTGCCGATAACGCCAAGAAGAAAGCGCAGATTAACGAGCTGCAATCTTTCGTCAGCCGCTTTAGCGCCAACGCCTCTAAATCGCGTCAGGCAACTTCCCGCGCCAAGCAGATTGATAAAATCAAGCTGGATGAGGTGAAGGCCTCCAGCCGTCAGAACCCGTTTATTCGCTTCGAGCAGGATAAAAAGCTGTTCCGTAACGCGCTGGAGCTGGCAGGGCTGACCAAAGGCTTCGATCAGGGCCCGCTGTTTAAAAACGTTAACCTGCTGCTGGAAGTAGGCGAAAAGCTTGCGATTATCGGGCCGAACGGTATCGGTAAATCCACGCTGCTGAAAACGCTGGTGGGCGAACAGCAGCCGGATAACGGCACGGTTAAATGGTCAGAAAACGCCCGCATCGGCTATTATGCGCAGGATCACGCGCATGATTTTGCCAACGACCTGACGGTGTTCGACTGGATGAGCCAGTGGATGCAGGAAGGGGATGACGAGCAGGCGGTACGCAGCATTCTGGGTCGCCTGCTGTTCAGCCAGGACGATATCAAAAAGCCAGCGAAAGTCCTCTCCGGTGGCGAAAAGGGCCGTATGCTGTTTGGCAAGCTGATGATGGAAAAGCCGAACGTGCTGATTATGGATGAGCCGACCAACCACCTGGATATGGAATCCATCGAGGCGCTGAACATGGCGCTGGAGATGTACGAAGGCACGCTGATTTTCGTTTCTCACGACCGTGAGTTCGTCAGCTCGCTGGCGACCCGCGTGATTGAAATGACGCCGGGCAAAATCCACGACTTCACCGGCAACTACGAAGATTACCTGCGCAGCAAAGGTATCGCCTGAATTAAATAAAAAGGCGGGGCATCTGCTCCGCCTTATTGGCCCGGTAAGCTATCGGGTCAGATTTTCAGGATCGCGGTTTTAATAAACCACAGAAGAACGGCCACCAGCGCCGGGATCATCAGCGTCCAGGTGATCCTGCTGTTGATATCGTTAAACTTCTCAAACATTCGCTCGAATTTTTCATCTATTCGCTCGAATTTTTCGTCTATTCGCTCGAATTTTTCGTCTATTCGCTCGAATTTTTCATCAATCTTTTCAAATCTGATATTAGTGCGCGCTTCGCTGGCCGCTATCTCTTTTATCAACTCGGCTCTGAGTTCCGCCACGTCCGTTTTGGTGGCAAAATTTTCTGAACGAGCCGTAAGCACGGCAAGATCGAGTTTTATCTGTCGCGTATCTTCTTCAAGTCGCTCGACGCGCTGTTCCAGAATATCCATATTTTCTCCGTTTCCTTCGTCCTTATGCCAGACATCACTCATGTCAGACGGGCATAAATAGCTACCCATATCCCTGTTCCTTGTGTCCTGTAAACTACGCCAGCGGGGCGAGATAAGCAAAGGGCTGGCTGGTTTGGCGCGTAAAGAATAAAGGATAACAGCGCAGAAAAAGGTGAAGGTGCGCAACTATTTGATGTTTTCTGGAAATTACTGGAATATTTCCACTCTATTCCTTCCGGCTAATTTTGCCTGATAAAGCGCTTTATCCGCCTGGCCTATCAGCGTCTGGCGATCTTCCGGCTGATTGCTCTGCATCACATGGAGACCTATGCTGATAGTCACTACTTTAGCCGCGCTTTCGCTGTTACGATGTGGGATCTCCAGCGCGGCAACGGCTTCTCTTATCCTTTCCGCCACTTTCATCGCCGCCTCCTGGCCGCAATCGGTAAGGATCACCGCAAATTCCTCGCCGCCGTAGCGTGCGATCAGGTCATCGGAGCGAAGCCCAATGTTCAACAGGGCGTTGCCGACGTATTTCAAACACTCGTCGCCGGCCAGATGGCCGTATGTGTCGTTGAACCGCTTAAATGAATCCACATCTATCATCAGCAGCGCCATCGGCGAACGCAGCTTATTGGCGCGCTCCAGGCTGCGATCCAGATAGAGGTCGAACTGGCGGCGATTCGCCAGACCGGTAAGGCTGTCCACCAGCGCCAGCGTTTGCAGCGTACGGTTTATCGCCGTCAGCCGGTCGCGCGCCGTGGCCAGCTCCTCCTGATCGCGGATAGTATGGCCAATATTACGCAGCAGCAGCCAGCCCAGCGCGGCAATCACCAGCAGCAGCAGCGCGCACAGCGACAAATAAACCACCAGCTCGGCCAGCCAGGCCTGCACCAGCTGCTTTTTGTCATAGCCGACGGTAATCACCAAGGGATAGCGTTTCAGGCTCGCATAGCCAAAAATACGTTCGACGCCGTCAAGCGCGGCTTTGTAGCTTGCCGTTCCGTTGGGGGAAGTTTTTAACAGATGCGTAAACAGCGGACTGTTGGCTATATTGCGGTTAAGCAGATTATCGACAAAAGGACGAACGTAAAGAATATTGCCCGTATGGGTCATCAGCGCCAGCAGGCCTTTGTCACCCAGGCTGTAATAGCCAAAAATCTGCCGAAAATAGTCGATGCGCAGCGTAGCCAGCAGCACGCCGCGAAAAGTGCCGTCGCGGTTGTTCAGCCTCATTGAAACGGGAATAACCAGCTCGCCGGTGGTGCGGCTGCGAATGACCTCATCGATATGCAGATCCAAATCGCTATGCTGCTGATGATATTTAAAGTAGGCGCGATCGGCATTATTGCTGCGCTGGTTAAGCATTCCCTGAGAAGTCAGCACCCAGTTGCCTGCGCGGTCGTAGACAAACAGGCCGTGCAGCTGCGGCAGCGAAGCTTTTCGCTCCATTAACAGCGTGCGCAGGTAGTTTTGCCGCTCGGCGTCCAGACCGACCAGCGTAATACGATCGCGTAGATCCTGCAGCGTCAGCTCGACCGGCAGCAGCGTATCTTCGGCTTGTCGTGACAGCGATTGTGATAAATTCCGGGCGTTATTTTGAGTTTCATTCACAACGCGCTGCCAAATACTGTAAATCACCCATCCGTTCACCAGCACAACGGCACAGCCTATCACCAGCAAAAATACAACCAGCAGGCGACGCAGACTCTGCATGCTGACATCCGGTTGCGGGTGATGCTCCTCACTCATGCAATACTCCCTGGCGCGACATTCGCAGTGATCTAACTATAGCGGCAGCCGGAAGAATGGCTTGTTTTTACAGACTAAGCGGGCAAGTAATGAGCGCGCCGTTGCAAAAACAGGCGCGCTAAGAAGGTCAGCCGCCGCAAACCTCGCAGCAGGGGTCTTTGGCAAGCTTAAGCGTGCGGAACTGTAATGTCATCGCATCATACATCAGCAGTTTTCCCGCCACGCTGTCGCCATATTTGCTCAGCAGGCGGATGGTTTCCATCGCCTGGAGCGAGCCGATGACGCCGACCAGCGGCGCCATCACGCCCGCTTCCACACAGCTGAGCGCGGCATCGCCAAAGAGGCGGCTCAGGCAGCGATAGCAAGGCTCCGCTTCCTGCCAGGTAAAGACGCTAATCTGGCCTTCCATACGGATAGCCGCGCCGGAAACCAGCGGCGTTTTGCTGGCGAAGCAGAGACGGTTTAGCTGCTCGCGGGTCGCCACGTTATCCGTACAGTCCAGCACCACGTCATGCCGGGCGATCAGATCGGCCAGTTCTGCCTCGTCAAGCTGGCGATCGATGCTTTCCAGCACGATGTGCGGATTGATTTCACCTAGCTGACGGCGCGCGGAGTCAACCTTCGGCAGGCCAACCTGCGCATCGCGATGCAGGATCTGCCGCTGCAAATTAGAAACGGAGACGTGGTCAAAATCGAGCAGCGTCAGATGACCCACGCCAGCGGAAGCCAGATAAGGGCTGGCGGCGCAGCCTAAACCGCCCAGCCCAACGATTAATGCTTTTGCCGCCTTCAGCGCTTCCTGGCCGTCGAAATCGAAGCCGCGCAGCACAATTTGCCGGTTGTAGCGCAGCATCTCTTCGTCGCTCAGTTCCGGTTTCATTACCCCTCCAGCAGGCTGTTGAACGGCTCGACTTCCACCCATTCCCCGGCCTGCACGTTGCCGCGATCGCGCTCCAGCACGATAAAGCAGTTCGCCTGGCTGAAAGAGCTGAAGACGTGCGATCCCTGTGGGCCGGTGCTGCTGACTTCCAGCTCGCCCAGCGCGTTGCGCGACAGTTTGCCGCGCTGAAAATCGAGCCTGCCCGGCGTTTTTTTCAGGCTGCTGGCGCTTTTCACCCGCTGGCGAGGCGGCAGCGCGGCAGCGGTCAGGCCGCTAAGCTTCGCCAGCAGCGGCTGCACCAGCTGATAAAAGGTCAGCACCGCGGAAACGGGATTGCCCGGCAGGCCGCAGAACCAGCTGTTTTGCAGCCGGCCGAAAGCAAAAGGTTTGCCCGGCTTGATCGCCAGCTTCCAGAAGCCGATTTTGCCCAACTCTTCCAGCATCGCTTTGGTGTAGTCTGCTTCGCCCACCGAAACGCCGCCGCTGCTGATCACCACGTCGGCCCGGCTGTCCGCTTCAATAAAGGCGGCGCGCAGCGCGGCCTGATTATCGCGAATAATGCCAAGATCTATCACCTCGCAGCCCAGCTTTTCCAGCATCAGGCGCACGGCAAAACGGTTAGTGTCGTAGATCTGGCCGGCGGCCAGCGGTTCGCCGACCGGCTGAAGCTCATCACCGGTAGAGAATACCGCCACGCGCAGCCGACGTTTAACGGCCACTTCCGGCACGCCCAGCGAGGCCAGCAGCGGCAGCTCCGCCGTGCCCAGACGAATACCGGCGCTCAGCACGCTGGCGCCCTGAGCAATATCCTCACCGGCCAGGCGAATATTCTGCCCGGCGTTGACCGTGGCCAGGAACTTCACCGCTTCGCCAGCCTGTTCGGTTTCTTCCTGCATCACCACGGCCTCCGCACCTGCCGGTACAGGCGCGCCGGTCATAATGCGAATGCAGCTGCCGACCGGCCACTCGCCGCTAAAGGGCGTTCCGGCAAAGGCTTTCCCGGCGACGGGCAGCGGATTTCCCGTCGCCAGGTCGGCCAGGCGTACGGCGTAGCCATCCATAGCGGAGTTGGCAAAGGGGGGAACATCAACAGGAGAGATAACGGCGGCGGCGGTAATTCTGCCCGTGGCCGCGGTCAGCGGCACCGTTTCGGTTTCTGCAACCGGCGTGACGCGATCCAACATGGTAGACAGCGCGTCGTCAAGGGAGATAAGTCCCGCAGTAAAAGCTTCCATAACGTCCTCGGCATGCCCGACAGCCGGGCAGGCGTATACAATCAGATGGCAAATAGTATGGCGTGAATTATTGACGCGGTCACGTAAAGCTACCAACAGGTTATAAACCATAAGCTTTCGTTATTACCGCCGTACCCACTTTCCGCTTTACATCACTTTACAGCCTGCCTATAGTCAAAAACGGTCACAATTTGACAAAACCATTCTAACACAGTGTTTTTCTTGCCGATTTGGCACGCAGGGTAAAAGGATTATGAGCAGAGCAGCAATCGTCATCCATGGCGGCGCTGGCGCTATTGCCCGCGCCAGCCTGAGCGCGGAAAAAGAACGGCTTTATATCGAGGCGCTTTCCGACATCGTCGCCAGCGGACAGGCTATCCTGGCGCAGGACGGCAGCGCGCTGGATGCGGTAACGGAAGCCGTGCGCCTGCTGGAGGAGTGCCCGCTGTTCAATGCGGGAAAAGGCGCGGTCTTTACCCATCAGGGCACCCATGAGCTCGACGCCTGCGTGATGGACGGCAGATCGCTGGAAGCGGGCGCGGTCGCGGGGGTCAGGCAGGTACGCAATCCGGTGCTGGTCGCGCGTGCCGTGCTGGAGAAAAGCCCGCACGTGCTGTTTATTGGCGAGGGCGCGGAGCGGTTTGCCGTTGAGCAAGGCTTCGCGCCGGTGCCGCCCGACTTCTTTTCTACGCCGGAACGCTACGAGCAGTTACAGCGAGCCTTAAAGATGCAGCAAACCATGCTGGATCATGACGGCGCGGCGCAGGCGTCCGACGATCCGCTTGACCCCGATCGTAAATTCGGCACCGTAGGCGCGGTGGCGCTGGATCGGCACGGCAATCTGGCGGCGGCTACCTCAACAGGCGGCATGACCAACAAGCAGGCCGGACGCGTCGGCGACTCGCCAATCGTCGGCGCAGGCTGCTACGCCAATAACGCCAACGTAGCGGTTTCCTGCACCGGCAGCGGCGAAGTGTTTATGCGTACGCTGGCGGCCTATGACATCGCTGCCCTGATGGAGTACGGCGGCCTGTCGCTTAAGCAGGCCAGCGAGCGCGTGGTGATGGAAAAAATCAGCGTGCTGGGCGGCAGCGGCGGCGTGATAGCTATAGATCGCGAAGGCAACATTGCGCTGCCGTTTAACAGCGAAGGCATGTATCGGGGTTTTGGCTACGTGGGCGATGCGCCAAACGTGGGAATCTATCGCGAAGAATAGGGAGTCAGGATGGCCAGTGGATCCGATCTGTCCGCCGGACAGGTTTTGTCGGTCAAAAACTTGAGCGTCAGCTTTGCGCAGGAAGGCGACACCGTGCAGGCGGTGAAAAACCTTTCGCTTGAGGTGCAGCGTGGCGAAACGTTGGCGATAGTAGGCGAATCCGGCTCGGGAAAATCCGTTACCTCGCTGGCGCTGATGCGGCTGGTGGAGCAGGGCGGGGGACGCATCGACAGCGGCGAAATCTGGCTCCGGCGCCGCAACGGCGAAGCGATCGATCTGCTGCGCACGCCGCAGTCGGGGCTGCGCAGAGTACGCGGCGCGGATATGGCGATGATTTTTCAGGAACCGATGACCTCGCTTAACCCGGTCTTTCCCGTCGGCGATCAAATCGCGGAATCGATTGTTCTGCATCAGGGTAAAAGCCACCGCGAGGCGCTGAAGGAAGCCGAACGGATGCTGGATCTGGTGCGCATTCCGGAGGCCAAAAACGTGCTGGGCCGCTTTCCGCATCAGCTTTCCGGCGGCATGCGTCAGCGGGTGATGATTGCGATGGCGCTCTCCTGCCGTCCGGCGCTGCTGATTGCTGACGAACCCACCACGGCGCTGGACGTCACCATTCAGGCACAAATCTTACAGCTGATCCGCGTACTGCAAAAAGAGATGCAGATGGGCGTTATTTTCATCACCCATGATATGGGCGTGGTGGCGGAAATGGCCGATCGCGTGCAGGTGATGTATCGCGGCGACGTGGTAGAAACCGGGCCGGTTGAGGCCATTTTTCAGCATCCGCAGCAGGATTATACCAAAGCGCTACTGGCCGCGGTGCCTAAGCTGGGCGCGATGCGGGGCAGGCCTTTCCCGGCTCGTTTTCCATTGTTAACGGCCGACAGCGAAACGGCGCAGGAAAAACAGGATACCGTGGTGAGCGACGCGCCTCCGGTGCTTCAGGTGCGGGATTTGGTGACGCGGTTCGATATACGCAGCGGCATTCTGAATCGCGTCACGCGGCGCGTTCATGCCGTGGAAAAGGTCAGTTTCGATCTGCGCGCGGGTGAAACGCTGGCGCTGGTTGGCGAATCGGGCTGTGGGAAATCCACCACCGGTCGTTCGCTGCTGCGGCTGGTCGCCAGCCAGGGCGGCACCATCACCTTTAACGGCCAGCGCATCGACAACCTTACCGGCGCGGCGCTTTCTCATCTGCGGCGCGATATTCAGTTTATCTTTCAGGATCCCTACGCTTCGCTCGATCCACGTCTGACGGTTGGCTTTTCTATTATGGAGCCGCTGCTGGTGCACGGCGTGGCGAAAGGCAAAGAGGCCGAGGCGCGCGTGGCCTGGCTGCTGGAGCGCGTCGGCCTGCTGCCGGAACACGCCCGGCGCTATCCGCACGAGTTTTCCGGCGGCCAGCGCCAGCGTATCTGCATTGCGCGAGCGCTGGCGCTTAATCCAAAAGTGGTTATCGCTGACGAATCCGTTTCCGCGCTGGACGTTTCGGTACAGGCGCAAATCGTCAATCTGATGATGGATCTGCAACGGGAGTTTGGCATCGCCTTTCTGTTTATCTCTCACGATATGGCGGTAGTGGAACGGATCAGCCACCGCGTGGCGGTGATGTACCTCGGGCAGATCGTTGAGATAGGTTCGCGCCAGGCGGTATTCGAAAATCCCCAGCATCCCTATACGCGTAAATTAATGTCTGCCGTGCCGGTAGCCGATCCGCAGCATCGCCGTCGCGAACGGGCGCTGCTGGCGGATGAGATACCCAGCCCGATTCGGGCTATCGGCGAAGAGCCTGAAGTCGCGCCGCTGGTAGAAGTCGGCGCGGGGCACTATGTCGCCCGTCATGCCGTCGGCGGCGTCTGAATATGCTGCATAACAAAATCACTGGAGAAAAAGCATGATTATTGAACGCAAGCTGCTGTTGGCTGCCGGGATCCTGAGCAGCCTGACGGCGATCCCGGCCTGGGCGGCAAAAGATGCGGTGATCGCCGTTGGCTCTAATTTCACCACGCTCGATCCTTATGACGCCAACGACACGCTGTCGCAGGCGGTCGCCAAATCTTTCTATCAGGGCCTGTTCGGCTTTGATAAAGAGATGAAGCGGATTAACGTGCTGGCGGAGAGTTTTGACGCCAGCAAGGACGGCCTGACCTACACCATTAAACTGCGCAGCGGCATCAAGTTCCAGGACGGCACCGATTTCAACGCTGAAGCGGTGAAGGTGAATCTGGATCGCGCCAGCAACCCTGATAATCACCTCAAGCGCTACAACCTGTTTAAGTCGGTGGCGACCACGGAAGTGATCGATCCCACTACCGTGAAAATTACCCTGAAACAGCCGTTCTCCGCTTTTATCAACACGCTTGCCAGCCCGGCAGCGGCGATGATTTCACCGACCGCGCTGAAAAAATATGGCAAAGAGATCGGCTTCCACCCGGTGGGCACCGGCCCGTACGAGCTGGAAACCTGGAACCAGACCGATTTTGTAAAGGTGAAAAAATTTGCGGGCTACTGGCAGGCTGGCTATCCGAAGCTGGACAGCATTACCTGGCGGCCGGTAGTGGATAACAATACCCGAGCGGCAATGCTGCAAACCGGCGAGGCGAATCTGGCTTTCCCGGTGCCTTACGAGCAGGCCAAACTGCTGGAAAAAAACAGCAAATTAGATTTGGTGGCTACGCCTTCCATCATGCAGCGCTATATCAGTTTTAACGTCACGCAGAAGCCATTTGATAATCCCAAAGTGCGCGAGGCCATCAACTACGCCATCAATCGCCAGGCGCTGGTGAAGGTCGCCTTTGCCGGTTACGCCACGCCGGCCACGGGCATCGTGCCGCCATCGATTCAGTATGCGCAAAGCTATCCGCCGCTGGCGTACAACCCGGCGAAAGCGCGCGAGCTGCTGAAAGAAGCAGGCTATCCGAACGGCTTCAGCACCACGCTGTGGTCTTCGCATAACCACAGCACGGCGCAGAAAGTATTGCAGTTTACCCAGCAGCAGCTGGCGCAGGTAGGCATTAAAGTTACGGTCACCGCCATGGATGCCGGCCAGCGCGCGGCGCAGGTTGAGGATAAAGGGCAGAAAGAGAGCGGCGTGAAAATGTTCTATACCGGTTGGAGCGCCTCGACGGGCGAAGCCAACTGGGCGCTGACGCCGCTGTTCGCCACGCAGTCCTGGCCACCGACGATTTTCAATACCGCTTTCTACAGCAATCCGCAGGTGGATAAAGATTTGGCCGATGCGCTAAACACCACCGACGCTCAGAAGAAAGCCTCGCTCTATAAAGACGCGCAGGATCGCATCTGGAACGATCGCCCGTGGGCACCGCTGGTGGTGGAAAAGCTGGTTTCAGCCAATACCAAAAACCTGACGGGCTTTTATGTCATGCCGGATACTTCGTTCAGCTTTGAAGAGGCCGATCTGAAGTAACCGCTCCGGCGGCGCCTGGTGTGGCGGGCGCCGCCGTGAACGTGTCAGGAAACCTATGCTTAACTATTTTATTAAACGACTGCTGGGCCTGATCCCCACTTTGCTTATCGTGGCGGTGCTGGTCTTTCTGTTTGTGCATATGCTGCCGGGCGATCCGGCCAGGCTGGTGGCCGGGCCGGAAGCGGACGCCACCGTCGTGGCGCTGGTACGCCAGCAGCTGGGCCTGGATCAGCCGCTGATTCAGCAGTTCTGGCATTTTATCAGCCAGGCGATACGGGGCGATTTTGGTCAGTCGATGGTTTCCCGTCGACCTGTTTCGGCGGAAATCGCCCAGCGTTTTCTGCCCACGCTGTGGCTGACGCTGAGCAGCATGGTCTGGTCAGTGATTTTCGGCATGACTATCGGCATCGTCTCGGCCGTCTGGCGCAATCGCTGGCCGGATCGTATCGGCATGACGCTGGCCGTTTCCGGCATCTCTTTTCCCGCCTTCGCGCTGGGCATGCTGCTGATGCAAATCTTCTCCGTGGAGCTGGGCTGGCTGCCTACCGTCGGCGCGGATGGCTGGCGCAACTATATTCTGCCTTCCATCACTTTGGGTGCGGCCGTTGCCGCAGTGATGGCCCGTTTTACCCGCGCCTCTTTTGTGGAGGTGATGCAGGAAGATTACATGCGTACCGCGCGGGCGAAAGGCGTGCGCGAAACGTGGGTGGTGATCAAGCATGGCCTGCGCAACGCGATGATCCCGGTCGTCACCATGATGGGCCTACAGTTCGGCTTTTTGCTGGGCGGATCGATTGTGGTGGAGGTGGTGTTCAACTGGCCGGGACTGGGGCGCCTGCTGGTGGATTCGGTAGAAATGCGCGACTACCCCGTGGTACAGGCCGAAGTATTGCTGTTTTCACTGGAATTTATTCTTATTAACCTGGTTGTCGATATGCTGTACGCGGCGATTAACCCGACTATTCGCTACAAATAAGGACGGGCGATGAAAAACTGGCGACGTAGCGCGGCCCTGGCCGCGATGCCAACGATAAAACAGCATCGCGTACGCACGCCGTGGCGGGAATTTTGGCGGCGCTTTCGTCGCCAGCCGGTGGCGATGACGGCCGGCCTCTTTATTATCCTGCTGATTGCGGTTGCCTTTGTGGCGCCCTGGCTGGCGCCCTTCGACGCGGAAAACTACTTTGATTACGATCGCCTGACGGAAGGGCCATCGGCGATGCACTGGTTCGGCGTCGATTCGCTGGGCCGCGATATTTTTAGCCGCGTGCTGCTGGGAACACGCTTATCGCTGATTTCCGGCTTTTTTTCGGTAGCGATCGGCGCGGCCATCGGTACGGTGCTGGGGTTGCTGGCGGGCTATTATGAAGGCTGGTGGGATCGCATTATTATGCGCATCAGCGACGTGCTGTTCGCTTTCCCCGGAATTTTACTGGCGATTGCCGTGGTCGCTATTATGGGCAGCGGCATGGCGAACGTGGTTATCGCCGTGGCTATTTTCAGTATTCCTGCCTTTGCGCGTCTGGTGCGCGGTAACACGCTGGTGTTGAAACAGATGACATACATTGAATCCGCCAGAAGCATTGGCGCTTCAGATGTCACTATTATCCTGCGCCATATTCTGCCGGGTACGCTCTCCTCTGTGGTGGTCTATTTTACCATGCGTATCGGCACCTCGATTATTACCGCCGCCAGCCTCTCTTTTCTGGGGCTGGGCGCGCAGCCGCCGACGCCGGAATGGGGCGCGATGCTGAACGAAGCGCGCGCGGATATGGTGATGGCGCCGCACGTGGCGATTTTCCCCAGTCTCGCCATCTTTTTGACCGTGCTGGCATTTAATCTGCTGGGCGACGGGCTGCGCGACGCGCTGGATCCTAAACTGAAAAACTGAGCCATGCTGGCGTCTTTTTCTTTTCCTGTGCCAGGCTTACCTCTTTACCCAGAGGTGGGCCGTGAAGGAATTTGATTACGAGCAGGATTTTAAAACCATCGATTTTCGTCAGCATCCTGAGCTTTATCAGGTTGGGCGCGGTGAACAGGGCGTCCTGATGGTCGAGCCTTATAAAGGCGAAATATTACCGCACTGGCGTTTCAGAACGCCCGCCATTGCGGAAGCCTCGGCTAAAAAAATTATGGCGCTGTTCGAAGAGTACCGTGCAAAAGATGATTTTGTCGGTATGGACATGGCGCGAAAATTTATTCAGATGGGCTATACGCGAGCCAGGCGCTACGCCAATCATAAAGGCGGCCGCAAATATGACGAAGATCGGCAGGTACTGCCTTATCACGTGAATGAAGAGAAAGCGGAAGCGGCGGCTATTTTTAAAGTCTGGTGGGATAAGATCCGTGAGGACGAAGATTACCTGAAACGTAAAAAAGCCCATCAGACGAAATATGGCTAACGCGGTTAAACGTTAAAAGGCCGCGGTTAAGCGGCCTGAATACAGCATTATTTTTCCAGCGGAGCGCCCGGCTGGATCTGTTCTTTCTGCGCGCCGGAACCCGGTCTGGCCGGGCCAAGGATAGGTTCCTGTCCCAGGATGTCCGGTTTCTCTTTCGCGGTAAACTGCCCTACGCCGTCGTAGGCCGGGCCTTCACTCCAGCGGCCTTTCGGCAGCGGTTTATCCAGCGAAGTGTTCAGACAGTAATAAGAGTGCTCCTGCGCCTCCTCCGACTGCGGGAAGCTGTTCGGAACAGGCATAGACGCACCGATACCGCCCATATCCTCAATTACCGCCAGCCACTGCTGCTGGTGCATGGTATCGCGGGCAATCAGGAAAGAGAGGAAATCCTTCATGCCTTTGTCTTCCGTCAGGTTATACAGGCGGGTTGCCAGTACGCGGCCGGTAGCCTCTGCGGTAACGTTAGCCAGCATATCCGCAGCGACGTTGCCGGAAGCGTAAATGTGACTCATATCAAAAGACATCCCGTTGGCGTTGACGGGCATGGCCGCCAGGCCTGACGACAGAATATGACGCGGATTCATGCCGCCCAGGATAGCGTTAACTACCGGATCCTTTGCCGACTCTTCCTGATAGGAGAGCGGTGCGCCTTCAAGGTTAAGCGCGACGGCGTGACCAAGCATTTCGATATGAGCCAGCTCTTCGGTAGCGGTGGAGATCAGCAAATCTTTAATGCGTGGATCGCCGCGAGTCCCCATCGCCTGGAAAAAATATTGCATAGCAACGCGTATTTCCCCTTCGACACCGCCGATGGCCTGCTGCAACAGCATGGCAAATTCTGGATCGGGCTTGTCGACTTTTACCGGATATTGCAGTTTCGATGAATGATGAAACATGTTTTCCTCCTGGTAGATTACGTTAGTTAAGCAACGCAATAAGCCTGGTAGAAATTGGTAAAAATGGGAAGGCAAACACGATAGATTCTCATTTACCCACACCGGATGCCCAGAAAACAAGCAGATACAGCGCGCGTCAAAACGTGGCGGAAAGCAGGCATGGCGCTGAAAAGCGCTTAAAACCGAACGGAATATTCCAGATAAGCCTCCCCGCAAAAACAGACTTTTCTGAAGCCTGCAGCGCGTCACAAATCTTCAGGCGGGATGATTAACAGCGGTCAGCTACAACAGGCAACGAGTTTAACCCATATAACTAACTGCAGCCGGTTTCAGGCAGGAAACTGTCAGGCGGAAGGGAGAGTCATAGCATAAACGATGGTTTTGAAAGCCGATTAACTGTACCGGGTTTAAGACAGGATATCAGACAGAATAACCGGCAATCAGGAGGGTTAGCCTCAGCATAAAAGACGGCTCTTAAAGCCGACCAACTGTACCGTGTTCCAGGCGGAATAACCGACAAGCGGAAGGGATAGCCTCCGCATAAACAACGGTTCTGAAAGCGGGCGTGCTGCGGATTATTTTAGCCGGAACATCAGCCACCCGATCAGAGTGACAACACGCTATAACCCAGCCAGTCCATGGCCGATTACTGCTGTTATGCCGCTGCGCCTTTTGGCTGTGCAGCAAGATGCGCTGCCCACAGGTTAGTCACCCATTTCACGCCTTTAGCAGTAAAGCGAGCCTGTGAAAAGGCGTGCAGGTTCTCGCCTACGCTGGTGCGCACCGTAAAGTAGCCCGCCTGCACATGGTGCTGCTGCGGCATCAGCGTGCCGTTGGCGCGGTACATAATATTGCGTTCAAACAGGAACTGACGGAATTCAGGTTCTTTCACCTTCAGCATTTTGCAGAGCTGGCGAAAACCCAGCGAATCTTCCACCTGCACAAAGCGGTCAAAAAACTCCGCCTTTGGGGCGAAAAGGGCAAGCTGCTGCTCGGCTGCCTGGCGCTGTTCAAACTGTTCGGCCCAGGCCCGCGCCGCCGCTGCGGGATTGGTGAAATCCGGCAGGCGAGTACTTCTCTCGCGTTCCTGCCAGCTGTCCAGCGCCTGGGTGATAAACGCGGGCGCAAGACGCGCCACGGCCAGTAACGAATCGCGCTTGTTCAGGCAATACTCCTGACGCGTTTCGCCATCACGCTCGTAAACACCAATCGTCAGCGGTTGAGAAAGACGCTGGGTGGTTTCCAGCGTTTTGATCAGCCGTTTTACTTCGCCGTGCGGAATACCAGCTAACTGAGCGATTTCCCGGCTGCTCATCGTGACCGATTGATTCAGCGAGCTGAGGTTTTCTGTCGAAATCATCATAGGTTTTACCCCCAAGCTTTTCAAAAGACACCCGAGCGGGCAGTAGAAATATTATACAGTTGCCTGTTTAAATATCCAGTACTTTTTTTAAGCGATCGAGTTAATTGAATCTGCTATCAATTTTGAATTTTTGTAAAGGTAGCCCGCCTGAAAAGCATCTCCACTAGAGTTATTTCAGCCCCTTTTATCTGGAGAAAAAGTATGTCCCGACTGCTGCAAACTTGCCTGCTGAGCGCCTCGCTTTTGACCATGGGAACGGCTGTGGCCGAAGAAGTTACCGTGACCGAACTCCAAAAAGGATTAGATCATCCCTGGGGCATCGCCTTCCTGCCGGAGGAGCAGGGATTACTGATCACCGAACGCGGCGGGCAGCTGCGCCTGTGGCAGCAGGGAAAGGGGCTGTCGGCGCCGCTGACAGGCGTCCCCAAGGTCTGGGCCGAACGACAGGGCGGCCTGCTGGATATCGCGCTGGCGCCTGATTTTGCGCAAAGCCGTCGGGTCTGGCTCAGCTATACGGAAGCAGATAAAGAGGGACGTGCCGGCGCGGTTGTAGGTTATGGCAGGCTGAATACAGCCCATACCGGGCTTGAGAGTTTTCGCGTTGTACTGCGTCAGGAACCGAAACTCTCAGGCGGCGCCAATTTAGGTTCACGGCTGGCTTTTGATGACAAAGGCTATCTCTACATCAGCTTTGGCGATAATTTCCAGGCCGCGACGGCGCAGGATCTTAAAACGCTTACCGGCAAAATTGTGCGGCTGAAAGCGGATGGCAGCGTGCCTGAAGATAATCCATTTGTGCAGCAAAAGGACGCACGGCCTGAAATCTGGACATACGGCATGCGCAATCCGCAGGGGCTGGCGCTGAATCCGACGACGCGGGAAATGTGGGAAAATGAGCACGGCCCGCGCGGCGGCGATGAGATTAATCTTCTGCGTAAGGGAGAAAACTACGGCTGGCCGCTGGCGACCTGGGGCATAGATTATGGCGGCGACAAAGTGCCCGGTTCTCAGGGCGGCGAAGCACCGAATACGGTTCAGCCGCAGCTTTACTGGAAGGTTTCGCCTGCGCTCAGCGGAATGGCGTTTTATCAGGGCGATCGCTTTCCGGCATGGAAAAACTCGCTCTTTATCGGCGCGCTGAAAGACAAAAGTCTTATCCATCTGACCGTGGACGGCGAAAAGGTGACGGAGCAAGCCCGCCTGCTTAAGGATCGCGGCGAGCGCATTCGGGACGTGCGCACCGGCCCTGACGGCTATTTG
Source organism: Erwinia sp. PsM31 (assembly GCF_030433775.1). Taxonomy (NCBI): domain Bacteria; kingdom Pseudomonadati; phylum Pseudomonadota; class Gammaproteobacteria; order Enterobacterales; family Erwiniaceae; genus Erwinia; species Erwinia sp. PsM31. The sequence continues at coordinate 171,441 of NZ_JARUWZ010000004.1, read as the reverse complement.
TACGTATTAACGGATGAAACAGACGGCAAACTGCTGCGCATTGCGCCGAAATAAAACCGGCCGAGGGGCCGGTTTACCAGGGAAAGCGAGGCCAGCCCGCTATTTGATCCAGCGGCACACTTCCCAGCCGCGCTGTAGCGCCAGCTGATAGAGCGGCTCCGCTGGATTAATAACGTGGGCGCGATCGGCACGTTCCAGCAGCGGCAGATCGTTAATGGAATCGCTATAGGCCCAGATTTGCGTAAACCGCGCGTCATCCTCTAGCGCCAGCCAGTCCGTCAGTCTGGCCGTCGCATCCCTGCCGTTATTGCCTACGCTGCAGGGGCGGCCGCTGTAGCGATCGTTGACGATCTCCACGCCGACAGCCAGCGCGCCATCTGCGCCAAGCTGCTGCGCGATAGGCGTCGCCAGATGATCGCCGCCTGGCGACATCACCATCACTTTATCGCCACGCTGCTGGTGCCATGCCAGCTTTTCGCGCGCGGCAGGATAGAGGCGAGGCAGGATATCGCGCTGAATAAAGCGCCTGACCCAGCCGGCAACGGTAAGCGTACCCATGCCTGCCAGCGGCGTTAGCGTCGCCTGCATATACTCCTCTGCCGGCAGCAGGCCCTCACGATAACGAGCCATTAGCGCTCTTTCCTGCTCTACCAGCACGGCCGGCGCATACCCTTGCGAAACCAGCCAGCGGCACCACAGGCTGGCGCTGTCTTCGCAAATAAGCGTTTCATCAAGATCGAACAGGGCTAAATCCATCATGTTGACTCCACCAAGAGACTGAATTCAGATTAGCGGAGTTTTGTGACGGACTTAACAGCCTGCTGCAAAATCAGACTAACGCCCCTGTGGCGCGGTGAGTTTCTCTAATAAATTTTAAAAAACTTTACTGAATCAAGGTTCTTTTTAGCGGCCATAAACGCTAGCGTAAAAGACCCTTCGCCCGTAAATGCGACAAGCTTTTATTTTTCATAAGGATAGCCAGAAACCGCCATGACCATGATGCGCCTCTCCGCCGGAATTCACGCTGCCACGCTCCCTGTTTTGTTGCTCGTGGCCTCTTTTAGCAGCCGCGCAGCGGAAGCCCCTGTGCCGCCACAGGTTGAGGCCAAAGCCTGGATCCTGATGGACTACCACAGCGGTAAGGTACTAACCGCATCCAATGCGGACGAGCGCCACGATCCGGCCAGCCTGACCAAAATCATGGCCAGCTATGTTATTGGACAGGCGATGAAAGCGGGAAAAATTCACGATGACGATCTGGTCACCATCGGCCAGGATGCCTGGGCTACCGGTAACCCTATACTGAAAGGCTCTTCGCTGATGTTTTTAAAGCCGGGCGATCGCATTCCCGTCGCCGAACTGAACAAAGGCGTGGTGATCCAGTCCGGCAACGATGCCAGCATTGCGCTGGCGGATTACGTGGCGGGAAGCCAGGACGCCTTTGTGGGGCTGATGAACAATTACGTCCAGGCGCTGGGGCTAAAAAACACGCATTTTAAAACCGTGCACGGGCTGGATGCAGACGGCCAGTACAGCACCGCCCGTGATATGGCGCTGCTTGGCCAGGCTTTGATCCGCGACGTGCCGGCGGAATACGCGCTGCATAAAGAGAAAGAATTCACGTTCAATAATATTAAACAGCACAATCGTAACCGTCTGCTGTGGAGCACAAATCTGCAGGTAGACGGCATCAAAACCGGCCATACCGCCGGGGCGGGAAACAACCTGGTCGCTTCAGCGACGCAAGGAGAACAGCGGCTGATCTCCGTGGTACTGGGCGCAGCAACCGACGCCATACGCTTTCGCGAAAGCGAAAAACTGCTGACGTGGGGTTTCCGTTTTTACGAAACTATCACGCCGATAAAAGCCGACAAACCCTTTGCTTCGCAGCGGGTCTGGTTCGGGGATCGGAAAGAGGTGCGTTTGGGCGTGGCGGAAGATGCAGCGATAACCTTGCCAAAAGATCGGGCAAAGGAGCTGAAAGCGAGCTTTACGCTCAACGAGCCGCAGCTGACGGCGCCGTTAAAGAAAAATCAGATCGTCGGCACCATTGATTTTCAGCTGAACGGTAAAACTATTGAGCAGCGTCCGCTGGTGGCGATGGATGAGGTGAAAGAGGGGGGCGTGTTTAGCCGGATGTGGGACTTTGTGCTGATGAAGCTGCAAGGCTGGTTCGGCAAATGGTTAGGCTAAGCGCTTAATATCGACATGCTACGGCGCCATCCGTGGCGCATCCCTGGTCAGAACAGGTCGTAAGCGATAGCCGAAATGGCGATCAGGCCTGTCAGCACCACAAATACGTTGCTGATTTTCCCGCTGTACTGGCGCATCGACGGCACCTTGTTAATCGCGTACATCGGCATCAGGAAAAGCAGCACGGCAATTACAGGCCCGCCCAGCGTTTCAATCATCCCCAGAATGCTGGGGTTTTTGGTTGCTACCAGCCAGGTGGTCAGAAACATAAAGACTGCCGTTATCCGGTTCAGTTTGTTTTCCGCCGGCGGCTGGCGGAAAGTCCTGGCGATCAGGCCGTTAAAGCCTTCGCGCGCGCCCAGATAGTGGCCCAGAAACGATTTGGTGATAGCGACCATCGCGATCAGCGGCGCAAGCCAGCCCATCAGCGGGGTATTAAAATGGTTAGCCAGATAAGAAAGAATAGAGATGTTCTGCTCTTTCGCTTCCGCCAGGTTTTCCGGCGACAGGCTAAGCACACAGCTGAAGACGAAAAACATCACCGTCACTACCATCATCAGATGACTGCGGGCCAGAATGCGCGCGCACTTTTTTGCCGCGTTATCGCCATATTCCTGACGCTTTGCTACCGCAAAAGCCGAAATAATCGGTGAATGATTAAAAGAAAACACCATGACCGGGATAGCCAGCCAGAGCGTCATCCACAGGCCCTTGCTGCTGCCTTCCGCATGATGAAAAATCGTGCTGTTCCAGTGTGGGATCAAAAATAGCGCCAGCGCCATCAGCACCAGGACAAAAGGATAAACCAGCACGCTCATGGTTTTAACAATGGTCTCTTTGCCGAAGCGCACGATAGCCATCAAACCCGCAATCAAAATCAGCGACAGCAGCGCTCTGGGCGGTGGCGACAAATGAAGCTGATGGGTGATAAAGCTCTCGACGGTGTTGGTGATAGCCACGCTATAAACCAGCAGGATAGGATAGATAGCAAAGAAATAGAGCAGGGTAAGCAGCGTGCCCGCGCCCGCGCCGAAATGTTCTTCCACCACGCCGGTAATATCCCGATCGCCGCGTCCGGAGAGTACAAAGCGACAGAGACCGCGATGAGCGAAAAAAGTCATAGGAAAAGCGAGAGCCGCCATAATAAGCAGAGGAATCAGCCCGCCGATACCGGCATTGATCGGTAAAAACAACACGCCAGCGCCGATAGCCGTGCCGTACAGGCCGAGCATCCACGTGGTGTCGCTTTTGCGCCACTCTGTCGACGCGTCCGTTGACGGCAGCGTAGCCGTTTTAGTGGATTCCATTGACAATCTCCCGGTTGAAAATAGTGAGCTAAATAACCTGAACGTAAAGCAGGAAAACGGCGCTCGTCAGCGTAATTAACTACTCTGGCTGAGGCGAGCAACACTCTACCACCAGAAAAAGAAGAAGAAAGGGAAAATTAGAAGGCACAGATCTCAGATAAAGGGATTACTTTGCGTATTTATAGCGCGATCGTCTGAATAGAAAGGTTAGCACCATAAGAAGTGCTGAGTGGAAGCGGTTACTATAGTCATTAAAACCAAATCTGGCCGCTGCGCGATTGGTTAAATAATGCTCTCTCACGAGCATTTACAGTATTTATGATTTTTATATAAATAAATCAATAACTTAAAATTAAGATTCAATGCGTAGGGCTAATTTTATTCATTTGCGCAACGGACGAATAAAAAGCGTTTATTATTTCGGCCTGTTGCGCAATATTGTGTCGATAATGTAAGCCGTTGCTTCGGCCTGATTATTACACTTAACCTGGCAAAGTATTATTCACGCACCCAGCCTTTGCGAATAGGGAAAGCAAATAAGAGGCGGTAAAGCGAAGAAATATTATGCAATAAGCGCCGGCCGCAAAAATGCCACGTAACCTGCGCCACCAGGCAGGAAAGCATCCCCAACAGCAGGCCGCCCAGCATATCCATTGGCCAGTGAACGCCCAGGAAGATGCGTGACCAGGCAATTGCCAGGCCGGCCGCCAGCAGCACTACGCCTGACCAGGCGCGATGCCAGCAGAAAAAGGCGATGGCAAAAGTGAAAATAATGGTGCCGTGATTGCTGGGATAGGATTCCGTCGCGTCGTGCGCAAGAAACTGATGGCCCAGTCCGATAACAAAGGGGCGTGGATGAGGATACAGGCTGCCAATCAGCCAGGATACGGTTAAGGCGCAGGCCAAAGCGATAGCGGTTTTCAGGACCAGCCGGCGCTGCGAGCCAACCTGACTTCTCGGCCCCCACAGCCACAGCGCGACAATAAGTACGGGCACAATGGTGATCAGATCGCGAGCCACCAGGGTAGCCAGCGATATCAACCAGGCGGGCGTGTCGGGCGTGGCGTTAATCCAGAGAAACAGCGACCGGTTTAGCGCTTCCAGCATGGTTATTTCCTCATCTCGTTCAGCGGTACCTGACGTACCTGAAAGTAAAAACGGGCCGGTGACGGCCTTAAAGTGTCGCAATCTGCTCAGAGGTTTGCGCGGCGGCCAGCCCGTCACGGCATCCCTGAAGGCAGCCGCATAAGGTAGAAGCGGCCCAATAAAAGTTAAATAGGCTCGCTCTTAATTCCGTTAGCGGTTGTGGTTTCGTTAAGGATTGAGGACAGAAAAAGGGGAACAGGCAGGAAACAGCGGAAAACAAAAAGAAAAAAACCCGTCAATCATAAGATTAACGGGCTCCACAATCTGGGGATTTCAAAGAAAAGCAGTGGCATTAATTATGACTGCGGGCACCAGCAAAAGTTCGCAAACAATCGGAAATTATTTTAGCCACCCATCATTGGCCAGATCAGCACGATTAACGTTCCGGCCAGCGTGAGCAGGACGTTAGCGATAGCGTAAGTTCCCGCATAGCCGAGGGCCGGAATATTGCTGCGGGCCGTGTCGCTGATAATTTCCATGGCTGGCGCGCAGGTGCGAGCGCCCATAATGGCGCCAAACAGCAAGGCGCGGTTCATTTTCAGTACCCAGGCGCCAAAAACAAAGCTGATCACCACCGGCAGCAGGCTGACCGTCAGGCCGGCCGCCAGCATCAGCAGACCGGTATCGCCCATGCCGTGCGAAAGACCGCTGCCCGCGCTTAATCCTACGCCGGCCATAAATACCATCAGGCCAAACTCTTTCACCATCGTTAAGGCGCCCTGCGGGATATAACCAAAGGTCGGATGGTTCGCCCGCAGAAAGCCCAGCATGATCCCGGCGAACAGCAGGCCAGCCGCGTTGCCCACGCTAAAGCTGAAGCGGCTGAACTGAAAGGTGACCATGCCCACCATCAGCCCGATAATAAAGAAGGCGCAAAAGGCCAGCAGATCGGTAACCTGGCTGTGAATAGAGATAAAGCCGATTTTGTCAGCCACCGACTTCACCCGCCGCGCTTCACCGCTGATTTGCAGCACGTCGCCTTTGTTTAAAATAATGCTGTCATCAATAGGCATTTCAATCTGGCTACGGATCACGCGGTTCAGAAAGCAGCCGTGATCCGTCAGCTTGAGCTGGCTGAGCCTTCTGTTCACGGCGTTATTGTTTTTGACCACGATCTCTTCGGTGATGATGCGCATATCCAACAGATCGCGATCGAACACCTCTTTGCCGTTGCGGAAGCTGGGGTCAAGACGGGAATGCGCATCCGGGTAACCCACTAATGAAATCTCGTCTCCCTGCTGCAGGACGGCATCGCCGTCAGGATTGGCAAGAATGCCGTTGCGGCGGATACGCTCTATATAGCAGCCGGTTTGCCGATAGATACCCAGCTCGCGCAGGTTCTTACCGTCAATCCAGGCGACCAGCTCCGGCCCTACGCGATAGGCGCGGATCACCGGCAGGTAAACCTTGCGCTGTTCGGCATCCAGGCCACGCTCGCGGGCAATCTGCTGCGCGCTGGTCGGCAGATCCTGGTGCTGAAGCCGGGGAAGATAGCGTGCGCCGAAAATCAGGCTGACCAGCCCGACCAGGTAGGTCAGCGCATAGCCCAGGCTGAGGTTGTTCTGCGCCTGGCTCAGCATCGCACCGCTGGGATAGGTATGGCGCAGCGTGTCGCCAGCCCCCACTAATACCGGCGTGGACGTCATGGAGCCTGCCAGCATACCGGCGGTCAGACCGATATCCCAGCCAAAGAGTTTGCCCAGCCCCAGCGCAATCAGCACCGCGCTGGAAACCATGACCAGCGCCAGCATCAGATAATTTTTGCCGTCGCGGAAGAAAATAGAGAAAAAATTCGGCCCGGCTTCCACACCCACACAAAAAATAAATAACATAAAACCGAGATTAAGGGCGTTGGGATTCATCGTAAAATGCTGCTGGCCAAGCAGAAGAGAAACAACTAAAACGCCAATAGAATTACCCAGTTGGACTGAACCCAGGCGTAATTTACCCAGACAGAGCCCGAGCGCCAGTACGACGAATAATAACAGAATGTCATTTCCACTTAACAAATCTGCGACGTTTATATTCACGGTTTAACTTCTTGTTTACTAGTAACATGTTGAATTAAAGGGTGTTTTACGCTAAATTTATTGCACTGCCATCAGAGCAGCGGCAACATTCAGGAATTTCCGCGAATTACAGCCCAGAGCCAAATAAAACGGTCGTCATTTTAATCGCTTCACGCTTTTTCAGCCAGTAAAAGCCATGGCTTTTGTTTATTTAGAACAGGGAAAATCAGTCCGGCGTCATTCCGGCCAGGTGATAACATCAATTACCGAGAGAAGATCCTATTATGTTTAAGGGTATGTCCTGGACAAGCGTAGCGTTTAGTTTTGTTCTCTACAGCATCGTTTTTCTGGCGGTACGTTACGGTATGGTCATAGAGGGGACGGCCTGGGCACAGGCGAGGCCGGGCCTGTTGATGTTTACTCTGCCGGGCGCTATCGCGGCGCTGACCTCAAAAGAGCACCCGCTGACGATAGCGTTATTGGGCGCTTTACTGGCTACGCCGCTTTGCCTGATTTTTCTGCACTACTATTCGCTGCACTATCACGCACCGTTGCAGGAGCTGGCTTTTGATACCAGCGCGATATTCTGGTGCGGTTCCGGCGCGCTGGCCGTTATGCTCTGCCGCACGCTGTTCTGGCATTCGCACAGCTAAGCGCGGCAGGCAAAAAAAAGAGGGCCGCATGGCGGCCCTCTTTTTTATCATCCCAACAAAAGTCAGGAACAGAAAGTCTTACTGGAACAGGCCCAGGTTTTCTTTGGCGTAGGCTTCAAAATCGGTGCAGCCGCCAATGTGAGTCTGGTCGAGGAAAATCTGCGGTACGGTTTCCACCGGTTTGCCCACGGTTTTTTCCAGATCGGCTTTGGTGATGCCTTCAGCGTGGATGTCCACGTAGCGGAAGTTAAAATCTTCACGCTCTTCGGTCAGTTTTTCAGCCAGTTCTTTAGCGCGGACACAATAAGGACAGCCAGGACGTCCAAAAATTACGGCAAACATAGGGGTCTCCTCAAAGGTCAGATTTAGTGTGATGTACATCACAACTTATCATGTAATGGCGCTTATCATGCCCACTTCCGCAGGTGAAAGAAAGAAGGAATTACCTGTCGTTTCGATTCGTTTCATCTATATAGAGATAAACCGGTTACGCTGTATGAACGCTTAACACCCAGAGACGGAGGCGGTATGGGCGGTTTAACCTTCAGTAACATGCCTAAACCAGTGCTGATTGCCGAGGCGCTGGGCGGAATTATCCTGCTGCTCTCTTACTTAGCGCTGCATCAGGTGCTACCCTTGCCTGCATCTTTTTCCGGAGCCTTTGCTGCCACGATCCTGCTTATCGTTGGCCTTATGATGATGCTGCCCGCCGCCATCGTGATGATGTGGCGTACGGCGAAAGCAATGGCGCCGGAGCTGTTTAACTTGTCTGAAAAATCCTCACCAGGAGAGAAGCATGACGCCGACTATTGAGCTACTTTGCTCCCACCGTTCTATCCGATCTTTTACTGATCAACCCATCGGCGAGGCTGAACGAGCAGCGATTATCGCGGCCGCGCAGGCGGCTTCCAGCTCCAGCTTTTTGCAGTGCTCATCCATTATCCGCATCACCGACAAAGCGGTGCGTGAGAAGCTGGTCGAGTTGACCGGCGGACAAAAATATGTTGGCCAGGCCGCCGAGTTTTGGGTTTTTTGCGCCGATTTTAACCGTCATCAGCAGATCTGTCCGGAAGCGCAGCTGGGCCTGGCGGAGCAGCTGCTGCTGGGCTGCGTGGATACCGCGCTGATGGGGCAAAACGCGCTGGTGGCCGCAGAATCGCTGGGGCTGGGCGGCGTTTATATCGGCGGCATCCGTAACAGCATCGCCGAAGTCACCGAGCTGCTGGGTCTGCCGAAGTTCGTGCTGCCGCTGTTTGGGCTGTGCCTGGGCTGGCCTGAGCAGATCCCGCAGTTAAAACCCCGCATGCCGGCCGCTATGCTGGTTCACGAGAATCGCTATCAGCCGATCGACCCGGACACGCTGGCCGCTTATGACGCCCAGCACGAGGCGTATTATCTGACGCGTGAAAGCAACGCGCGGCGTGAAAGCTGGAGCGAACATATCCAGAAAACCATTATCAAAGAAAGTCGTCCGTTTATGCTTGATTACCTGCATAAGCAGGGATGGGCAACCCGTTAAAACCCTTTCGGAGAAATCGGGTGAAAATAGCGATTCTTTCCCGGGACGGCTCGCTCTATTCCTGCAAGCGGCTGCTGGCAGCCGCCCAGCTACGCGGTCACAGCGTTGAAGTTATCGATCCGCTGTCCTGCTATATGAATATCAATCCCGGATCGTCGGCCATTCATTACCAGGGCAGGCAGCTGAGCCATTATGATGCGGTTATCCCGCGTATTGGACCGGCTATTACCTTTTACGGCACGGCCGTTTTGCGGCAGTTTGAGGTTTGCGGCAGCTATCCGCTTAACGAATCGGTCGCTATCACCCGCGCGCGTGACAAGCTGCGTTCTTTGCAGCTGCTTGCCAGGGAAGGCATTCCCATGCCGATTACGGGCTTTGCGCATTCGCCGGACGATACCAGCGATCTGATCGAGATGGTGGGTGGCGCGCCGCTGGTCGTCAAGCTGGTGGAGGGCACGCAGGGCATCGGCGTGGTGCTGGCGGAGACGCGTCAGGCGGCCGAAAGCGTGATTGACGCCTTCCGCGGCCTTAACGCGCATATTCTGGTGCAGGAATTTATCAAGGAAGCCAGAGGCAAGGATATCCGCTGCCTGGTGATCGGCGGCAGGGTAGTGGCGGCTATTGAGCGGCAGGCCAAAGAAGGCGAGTTCCGCTCGAACCTGCATCGCGGCGGCAAAGCGCGCAGGGTGGAGATCACCGACAGCGAGCGGGAGATTGCCGTGCACGCGGCGGCGACGCTGGGTCTGGACGTGGCGGGCGTGGATATTTTACGCGCCGAGCGCGGGCCGCTGGTGATGGAGGTTAATGCCTCACCGGGTCTGGAAGGCATCGAAAAGACCACGGGGAGGGATATCGCCACGCAGATGATCGCCTGGATTGAGCAGCAGGCGAAGCCTGGTTTCTGTCTGAAAACCGGCGGTTGACCTGATATTTACTACACAGTCGTGGTGTTCAGGGGCTTTTTTACGTAAGCTAGGGCGCAATTTTAAGGCAGTAAGAGACCAATTACATGGATTCACTCGTCGTTCCCGATATCGAGCTTTTACGACGTTGGCTGGATCAGCAGAGCATCACCTGGTTTGAGTGCGATTCCTGTCAGGCGCTTCACCTGCCGCATATGCAGAATTTCGACGGGGTGTTTGATGCCAAGCTGGATCTGGTGGACAACGTTATTCTGTTTTCCGCGCTGGCGGAAGTCAAACCCACCGCACTGATCCCGCTGGTGGGCGATCTGTCACAGATCAACGCCAGTTCACTGACGGTGAAAGCTTTCGTTGATATCCAGGATGATAATCTGCCCAAGCTGATTGTCTGCCAGTCGCTTACCATCACGGCTGGCCTGACCTATGGGCAGTTCGTGCATTTTATGAAGCAGAGTGAAGAGCAGATCTCAATGGTAGTGATGGAAGCCTTTGCCAATCATCTGCTGATGATGAGCGAAGAGGAAGATCGCGGCGAAATCATCGCTTCACACTCTATGCTGCACTGATTTTCAGTCACTATTTCAGGGCCTGGCGGCCCTGACGGACGCATATCTCCCTGTTTAAGGCCGCATCCGGCCGTTTCCTTCATTTTTCCCCCGCGCTTTTCCCGCTTTTATGCTGGCTCAGGGCCGTTTTTCCCCTATTTTCTGCGCCGTTTTACCGCTCCCGGCTCGCTTGCATAGAGTAAAACCAGGCGAATATCGATAAAAGGCGTTTTTTGCGCCCGGCTCTGGTCTGGCCTGCATTGTGGGACTATCCTTGCGAAACTGCATTTTGTGTGCAAGGTCGCAGCAGGTATAGGTTTTTTCTATTTAACAGCGCGGCGGCTAATCCTTACAGTAAGCGAAACGCCGTTGGCCCGCTTTTAGCCGTAATTATCTCTGTTCAGGAGGATGGAAAACATGTTCAACCAGCGTAAAAAATGGTTGTCAGGCTTGGTTGCTGGCATGGTGATGGCGGTTTCAGCTGGCGCCACGGCGGCGGATAAGACGCTGCACGTCTATAACTGGTCCGACTATATTGCGCCCAATACCGTGCCTGATTTTGAGAAGCAGAGCGGCATTAAAGTCGTCTACGACGTGTTCGACTCCAACGAGGTGCTGGAAGGCAAGCTGATGGCCGGCAGCACCGGCTACGATATCGTGGTGCCATCCTCCAGTTTTCTGGCGCGCCAGCTACAGTCCGGCGTCTTTCAGCCGCTGGATAAGAGCAAGCTGCCAAATTATAAAAACCTCGATCCTGATTTGCTGAAAAAGGTTGAGCAGCACGATCCGGGCAACAAATACGCCATTCCCTACCTTTGGGCCACCACCGGCATTGGTTATAACGTCGATAAGGTGAAAGCCGCACTGGGCAAAGATGCGCCGGTTAACAGCTGGGATCTGGTGCTGAAGCCGGAGAATCTGGAAAAACTCAAAAGCTGCGGCGTCTCTTTCCTGGACGCCCCGGAAGAGATTTTTGCTACCGTTCTGAACTACCTGGGCAAAGATCCTAACAGCAGTGATGCCAAAGATTATTCCGGCGCGGCGACCGATCTGCTGCTGAAGCTGCGTCCGAGCATCCGCTACTTCCACTCTTCGCAGTACATTAACGATCTGGCGAACGGCAATACCTGCGTGGCTATCGGCTGGGCGGGCGACGTGCTGCAGGCGAAGAATCGCGCTGCCGCCGCGAAAAACGGCGTGAACATCGCCTATAGCATTCCAAAAGAGGGCGCGCTGGCGTTCTTCGATATGCTGGCCATTCCTAAAGATGCGAAGAACATGGATGAGGCTTATCAGTTCCTGAACTATCTGATGGAGCCAGCCGTGATGGCGAATATCTCCAACAAGATTTTTTACGCCAGCGGCAATAAAGCGTCGGTGCCGTTAGTGGAGGCCAGCGTACGCGACAATCCGGGCATCTATCCCAACGCGGAGACGATGGCTAAATTGTTTGTGCTGAAAGTCCAGGATCCGAAACTCGATCGTGTGCGCACGCGGGCATGGACTAAAGTTAAAAGTGGCAAGTAGCTGAAGCCTCACTGAGTTATCACAGAGGCGACCCCGCCTCTGTTTTCTTTTTATACGGCATGACCGTTTAAAAGCGCCGGAGTGTAATGGAAGTGAACGACGCGATCCCTCGTCCGCAAAAAAAAGTCAGCAGGGCGGTTACGCCGCTGCTGGAAATTCGCAATCTGACCAAGTCCTTTGACGGACAGCACGCGGTTGACGACGTCAATCTGACAATTTACAAAGGTGAGATCTTCGCGCTGCTGGGCGCTTCCGGCTGCGGCAAATCCACGCTGCTGCGGATGCTGGCCGGGTTTGAAGCGCCTACCTCCGGGCAGATTATGCTGGATGGCCAGGATCTCTCCCACGTGCCGCCCTATCAACGCCCGGTCAATATGATGTTTCAGTCCTATGCGCTTTTTCCGCATATGACGGTAGAGCAAAATATCGCCTTCGGCCTGAAACAGGATCGGCTGCCCAAGGCTGAGATCGCCGAGCGCGTCAGTGAGATGCTGGCGCTGGTGCATATGCAGGAGTATGCAAAGCGCAAGCCGCACCAGCTTTCCGGCGGACAACGGCAGCGCGTGGCGCTGGCCCGCAGCCTGGCTAAACGCCCTAAGCTGCTGCTGCTGGACGAGCCGATGGGCGCGCTGGATAAAAAACTGCGTGACCGGATGCAGCTGGAGGTGGTGGACATTCTGGAGCGCGTTGGCGCGACCTGCGTGATGGTTACTCACGATCAGGAAGAAGCGATGACGATGGCCGGACGTATCGCCATTATGAATCGCGGCAAGTTTGTGCAGATCGGCGAGCCGGAAGAGATCTACGAGCATCCCACGACGCGCTACAGCGCCGAGTTTATCGGTTCAGCAAATATTTTTCAGGGAATGCTGCGCGAGCGCCAGCCAGACGGCCTGATTATCGACAGTCCAGGCCTGATCCATCCGCTGAAGGTTGATTCCGACGCATCCATTGTGGACGGCGTGCCTGTACACGTGGCGCTGCGCCCGGAAAAAGTCATGCTGAGCGATGAAGTGCCCGCCGATGGCTGTAACTTTGCCGTGGGCGAAGTGGTGTATATTGCCTATCTGGGCGATCTCTCCATCTACCATGTGCGCCTGCACAGCGGCCAGATGATCAGCGCGCAGTTGCAGAATGGCTATCGCTTCCGTAAAGGGGCACCGACCTGGGGAGACGAAGTCCGCCTCTGCTGGGATACGGATAGCTGCGTCGTGCTGACGCAATAAGGGGAGGCGTTTATGACTCAAGTTACTGCGTCCAGACGTCCGGCATTGCTGAACAGGCTGCGCTCAAGCCGCAAGCTGGCGATCGCGCTGCCTTATCTCTGGCTGGTCCTGCTGTTTCTGCTGCCGTTTCTGATCGTGCTCAAGATAAGCTTCGCCGATATTGCGCGAGCTATCCCACCCTATACGGACCTGTTCAGCTGGGCGGATGGTCAGCTGACCGCGGTGATCAATTTTGGCAACTATCTGACGCTGACGGACGATCCGCTCTATATCGATGCCTACCTGCACTCGCTCCAGGTGGCGGCAATTTCTACCGTAGCCTGCCTGATTATCGGCTATCCGCTGGCGTGGGCCGTGGCGTACAGTTCGCCTTCTACCCGCAATATCCTACTGCTGCTGGTGATCCTGCCTTCCTGGACCTCCTTTTTGGTGCGCGTTTATGCCTGGATGGGCATTCTGAACGATAACGGCGTGCTGAACCGTTTTCTGATGTGGAGCGGCATTATCGATCATCCGGTGGCAATCCTTTATACCAATCTCGCGGTCTATATCGGCATCGTCTACTGCTATCTGCCTTTTATGGTGCTGCCTATTTACACCGCGCTTACCCGTATCGACTATTCGCTGGTGGAAGCCTCGCTGGATTTAGGTGCCCGTCCGCTGAAAACGTTCTTTAGCGTAATAGTGCCGCTGACCAAAGGCGGCATTATCGCCGGCTCCATGCTGGTGTTTATTCCGGCAGTCGGCGAATACGTTATCCCGGAACTGCTCGGCGGTCCGGACAGCATCATGATCGGCCGCGTGCTGTGGCAGGAGTTCTTTAACAACCGCGACTGGCCGGTCGCCTCGGCGCTGGCGGTAATTATCCTGCTGATCCTGATCCTGCCTATCATCTGGTTTCATAAGCATCAGAACAAAGAGCTGGGAGAAAAAGCATGAGTGCTTTGCCGACCGTGCGCTCCCCGTGGCGTATTGCAATCCTGATAGTCTGCTTTTTCTTCCTGTACGCGCCGATGGTGCTGCTGGTGGTCTATTCCTTTAACTCATCGCAGCTGGCCGCATGGGAAAGCTTCTCGCTGCACTGGTACAACGTGCTGTTCCACGATGGCGCGATGATAAGCGCGGTCACGCTGAGTCTGACCATCGCCGCGCTGTCGGCAACGGCCGCGGTGATTTTGGGCACGATGGCGGCGGTAGCGATCGTCCGCTTCGGCCGCTTTAAGGGATCAACCGGCTTCGCCTTTATGCTTACCGCGCCGCTGGTGATGCCGGACGTGATCACCGGGCTGTCGCTGCTGCTGCTGTTTGTGGCAATGGGCAATACCTTTGGCTGGCCTGGCGATCGCGGCATGCTCACTATCTGGCTGGCGCACGTTACTTTCTGTACGGCCTATGTAGCGGTAGTGATCAACGCCCGTCTGCGCGAGCTGGACCGCTCTATTGAGGAAGCGGCAATGGATTTAGGTGCCACGCCGCTGAAGGTCTTCTTCGTGATCACCGTACCGATGATCGCGCCCGCGATCGTCACCGGCTGGCTGCTGGCCTTTACGCTGTCGCTGGACGATCTGGTGATTGCCAGCTTCGTTACCGGGCCGGGCGCGACCACGCTGCCAATGCAGATTTTCGCCACCGTGCGGCGCGGCGTTAATCCGGAGATTAACGCGCTGGCGTCGCTGATCCTGTTTGTGGTGGGTATTGTTGGCTTTATTGCCTGGCGGTTTATGGCGCACGAAGAGAAACAGCGCATTCGGGATGCGCAGCGCGCGCAAAAAGGTCACTAACGGCAGGCCGATCAGGGACGATCGGCCTGGCGGCGCCGCCAGCCTGAATGGCGGCGCGACTAGCCTAAAATCTTTATCACGCAGGCCTTAAAGATTTTCACCCCGACCGGCAGCGCATCCAGGTCAAAACGCATATCCGGATGGTGCAAACCCGGCGTCAGGCCGGTGCCCAGCCCCCAAAACCCTGCTTTGATTGCCGGACGCTGCACGGGATAGTGGAAGAAATCTTCACTGCCCGGCGTTGAGCGTACCGGCATTAACGCCGCTTCACCCAATACCTCTTTGATCGCTTCCGCCACCAGCGCCGTCATCTCCGCATCGATCTCAGCGGCGGGCATCGCTTTCAGCACTGCAATTTTAGCGGTAGCGCCGTAGGCCGCCGCGCTTTGCGTTATCGCTCGCTCCACCCGACTTTGCAGCTGCGTCATATCCTCGTTTTCCGCCGCGCGCAGGTCAAACACTACGCGGGCCGTGTCGGGAACGGAGTTAGTGACGCCCGCATCGCATAAAAACCGGGTGGCCTTGGCGCTCCAGCTTTTACCCGGCGCCATATGCACGGCGTTAACCGACTGTACGGCGCTGACCGCGGCATCCAGCGCGTTGATGCCCAAATGCGGCCGCGCGGCGTGAGCGGTTTGCCCACCTATGGTGGCTTCAAGAGTGACGCAGGCGGAATAGTACATGGCGGGGATCGCGGTGCCGACGGCGCACTCTTCCGCCGGACGAAGATGAAAGCCCAGCAGCATATCCACATCCTCGACCGCGCCGCCTGCTACCATTGCCAGCGCGCCGGTGCCCAACTCTTCCGCTGGCTGGAAAATGAGCTTCAGGCGGCCTCGTTTAACTGCGTTCTCTGCTTTTAGCTCCTGCGCGGCGGTCAGCACCACGGAAGAGTGCGCGTCGTGCCCGCAGGT
The DNA here is from genome assembly GCF_030433775.1 of Erwinia sp. PsM31. Lineage (NCBI taxonomy): Bacteria > Pseudomonadati > Pseudomonadota > Gammaproteobacteria > Enterobacterales > Erwiniaceae > Erwinia > Erwinia sp. PsM31. The sequence continues at coordinate 155,698 of NZ_JARUWZ010000004.1, read as the reverse complement.
ATGGCGCGCGCAGGCCTCGCCGTCGATGATATGCCCCAGCGCGTCCATATCGGCGCGCAGCGCCAGCGTTGGGCCGGGTACGCCGCTGTCGAGCAGGGCGACGATACCGGTTGTGCCGTTGACGTTTTCCGTCACCTGAAACCCGGCAGCTTTCAGCTGCTGACCCAGGTAAGCGGAAGTCTTAAACTCCTCAAATCCCAGCTCCGGGATTTCATGCAGAAAGGCGTAATGTTCCAAAACTTTTAACACGATAAAGCCTCCATTAAGCGATAAAACGCATCACCAGCATGGCGATAACGGCATTTAGAACGCTGGTCAGCATCAGTAGCGGCCAGTGCTTTTTCGGCACGTCGGCCACGCCCAGCAGGCGACCCATATATTGCAGCTGCGATCCCATCAGAAAGATGGCCGGCGCCAGGATGGTAATATCGGCGCCGGTCAGCACGCCTTTCGCCAGCAGGCTTACCGCCACGCCGGTTCCGGCCGACGACGAAAGCCAGGCGGTAAGCAGCACCGTCACGGCTTCGCCCGGTAGCCCAAACAGGCCCATTACGGGCGCAAAGACCTTGCCGATAAAGGCCATCACGCCCAGCAGGTTAAGCATCTCGGCAATCACGTACGCCATAATGACGTTAGGCATTAAATTATGAATAGCGATATGAAACCCTTTGCGCGCGCCAACCACGAACACATCAAAAGGATTATGGGAAACGGCAACGGGCGGATTATTTTTCATGCTGGAAATCCTGCTTATAAACAGTAGCTAACACCAGGCGCACCACGGCAGCGCCAACAAACTTTAATACAAACATCAGCACCAGCGGCACCAGCACCGGGACGGAAAGCGAGACGAACAGCGCCGAGCCAATGGCAAAATAGTTGTTAATCAGCCCCGCGCCGGAGTATTGCCAGGCGGCCATAATCACCACGTCCTTTTTACCTATCTGTTTCTCATCGTGCAGCTCTTTGGTCAGCGCCGCGCCCGCGTCGGTGCTTTGCAAATCGGTGATCAGCGCCAGCCCGCAGCGGCCCGGAATGCCGAGCAGGGGTTTTAACAGCGGCGTCAGCAGCTTATGAGCGGCGCGGATGGCGCCATAGTGGGTGAAGATTTCCAGCAGGCCCAGCGCCAGCATCACCGTCGGCACCAGCGAAAGCGCAAACAGAAAACCGGCTTTAGCGCCCGTGCCGCCCTCACCGAGAAAGGTGGCGCGCGCGGCATCCTTAATGGTGCCGAACTTGCCGCCGAGGGTGGTGAAGTCAAACGCGCCCAGCCATTTTGCCCCTTCCACGTTTAAAAACAGGCCGGAAAAAAAGAGAATAGCCACGATCAGGGCCAGATAAGCGCCAATGCCTGGCGTCCAGTTTTCACGAGCTTTTGCCGATCCAGTCTCCATTTTTGTCTCCCGAGTAGCGATCCGAAAAATCTTATCCAGTGGCAATTGTGCGTAAACTGGACTAAACATAAATTGCTGCTAATTCAACAGGTGAGAAGCAGTTATCGTGCCAGGAAAGAGGATCGAGCAAAGAAAGCCTCGCGCTTTCTTTTTCTCTGGCGCTAACGAAGCGACAGCCGTGGCCGAAAGCACGGCAAACGAGGGCAGGGGAACGCTGCACGGGCATACCTGCACTAAAACGGAGCATGGACGGGAGAAAATGATGTCAGAGGTGCTGAAACAGGAGCCAGCCTGCGAGATCCCCGTCCCGGTGGTGGTGGCGGCAATCGCTATCATTATGACACGCTGCCTGAGCGTCGCGCTGGAAGTGCATGAAATGGGGCTGAATACGCTGCTGAATGTTATCCATCTTGCCGCGCAAAGCTGGAGCGCCACCCTGATATTTATCGCCAGCCAGCTGCTCTTTTTTATTGAGCTACGCTGTGCGCTTGCGCTATTGCATGGCCGCCGCTGGGGACGTCTGGGCTACGGCTGTTCGCAGCTAATCGTGATCGGTTATATGCTGATGGCGTCGGCGGGCTGGATCGGCCCGGAAATATTTTCTTTACACGGCGAGCAGGGGCATCTGCTGCTCTCGCAAAAGCTGCCTGACCTGCTGGTGCTGGGGCTGCTCTTTTTCCCTGCCAGCAGCCGGGAATTTTTTCAGCAGCGCTGATCCCACAGTGGTACAATCCCCGCCCGCTTTTGTTTGACGAGATTTGACATGCACTGCGCCCTTTATGATGCCGATCGCTGCCGCTCCTGCCAGTGGCTGGATCGCCCCTATTCGCAACAGCTGAACCAGAAGCAGTCTGAGCTGCAACAGCTTCTGTCCGCGCAGGCGGTCAGCGAATGGCTGCCGCCGGTCACTTCGGCGCAGCAGGGCTTTCGCAACAAGGCGAAAATGGTGGTCAGCGGCAGCGTGGAGCGCCCGCTGCTCGGCATTGTGCATCGCGACGGGACGCCAGTCGATCTTTGTGGCTGTCCACTTTATCCCGACAGCTTCGCCGCGGTATTTGCGCAGCTGAAACCCTTTATCGCCCGCGCGGGTCTGACGCCGTATAACGTGGCGCGCAGGCGCGGCGAGCTGAAGTTTATCCTGCTGACGGAAAGCAGCCGCAGCGGCGAGCTGATGCTGCGCTTTGTGCTGCGATCCAAAGAGAAGCTGGCCCAGCTCACTAACGCGCTGCCCGCCCTGCAGGCGCAGCTGCCGCAGCTGAGCGTGATTTCAGCCAATATTCAGCCGGTGCATATGGCGATTCTGGAAGGCGAAGAAGAGATCCCGCTAACGGAAAATCAGGCGCTGGCCGACCAGCTGAACGACGTGCCGCTGTGGATCCGGCCGCAGAGTTTTTTTCAGACCAACCCGGCGGTAGCCGCCTCGCTGTACGCTACGGCAAAAGCATGGGTAAGCGAGCTGGGCGTCAAAAGCATGTGGGATCTGTTCTGCGGCGTAGGCGGCTTCGGCCTGCATTGCGCCACGCCAGAGATGTCGCTGACCGGCATTGAAATCAGCGCGGAGGCCATTGCCTGCGCTAAACGGTCAGCGGAAAAGATGGGGCTGGAGAAAGTCAGCTTCGCCGCGCTGGACTCTACGGCGTTTGCTACCGGCGAAGGCAGCACGCCCGATCTGGTGCTGGTCAATCCGCCGCGTCGCGGTATTGGCGCCGCACTCTGCGAGTATCTGAGCCGCATGGCGCCGCCGTTCATTCTTTATTCCAGCTGCAACGCGCAGACCATGGCTACCGATATCGCCCGCCTGAGCGAATATACCCTTGTTAAAGTGCAGCTGTTCGATATGTTCCCGCATACCGCGCACGGCGAAGTGCTGACGCTGCTACGGCATCTCTGACTCGGCGGGCAGGTCAGCCGCCGGGCCAAGCCAGCGCTGCTTCAGCATGTGCAGCGTACCGTCATCGCTCAGGCTTTGTAGCGCGCCATTCAGCTGCTCCAGCAGCGCCTTATCGCCTTTACGTACCGCGATACCCAGGCCTGCACTGAAATAGCGATTATCCGTAATCGGCTTGCCTACGGCGTCCAGGCCGGGATTGCTTCTCAGGATGGTCTGCATGGAAGGCGTCTCGCCAAAAATGGCGTCGAGCCTGGCGCTGCGGATATCCAGAAGCGCATTCTGATAGTTGTCGTACGCGACAGGAATGATATCCGGCCACGAACTTTGCAGCCAGGCCTGTAAGGTTGTGGCATCGGCGACGCCAACGCGCTTGCCGCGCAGCTCCGCTAAAGAGGCGTAGCGGCCTTTAACCGCAATCACCATGCCGGAACTTTCCAGATAAGGCTGGGTGAAATCCGCCTCTTCCCGGCGCTCTTCGGTAATATCCAGGCCGGAAATCACCGCGTCATAGCGGTTGAATTTTAGCGAAGGCAGCAGGCGGTCAAAATCATTATTGGTAAAGAGACACTGCCGCGCTATTTTTTCGCACAGGGCTTTTGCCAGCTCGATATCAAACCCCACCAGCTGATGCCCGGCATTCAGGTAGACAAAAGGCGGATAGGTCGCCGAAGTGGCAAAGCGAAGCGGGCCGCTGGCCAGCGCGTTGGCAGCAAATGCGACAAGCAGAAAAACGCAAACCTTAAGCATGTCTCCGGCCCTTGCGTGAATATTATCGGGATAGTATGACGGCTGCCGCCGCGGCGTTATGCGCGGATTAACTGACGGTTAAGCGCTGTTATTTGACGAATGCCGACGACCGATGCCGCCGGCATGGTGGCTCAGCTACGGCGCTCGAAAGCCAGCGCTCGTCGTTCTATCAGGCGCATCATCAGCGTCAGCAGGCCGTTAACGCACAGGTAAATGACGCCTGCTGCGGCAAAAACCGTCACGTCGTAAGTACGCCCGTAAAGCTGCTGTCCCTGGCCCATCACTTCCATTAGCGTAATGGTATAAGCCAGCGAGGTGCTCTTAAATACCAGTACCACCTCGTTGGAATAAGAGGAAAGCGCGCGTTTAAACGCGTAGGGTAGCAGAATGCGCAGCGTATCTTTACGGTTCATCCCCAGCGCGGCACAGGATTGCCACTGACCGGCAGGAATAGCTCTGACCGCGCCGTAAAACAGCTGGGTGGTATAGGCCGCGCTGTTAAGCGAAAGCGCGAGCAGGGCGCAAAGCCAGGGCTGCGACAGCCCGTTCCATAGCCACGGGATCGCCTGAATGGAAGGAAACTGTCCCGGCCCATAGTAAATCAAAAAGATTTGCACCAGCAGCGGTGTGCCGGTGAACAGCGTAATATAGCCGCGCACGACCTGGCTCAGTACCGGGATCTTCAGCGACAGGATCACCGTGAACAGCAACGCCAGCAGCAGCGCCAGCAGCAGTGAGGCCACCGTCAGCGTCAGGCTGGTATGCAGCCCTTTCAGCAGCTCGGGTAAATAGCTCAGCATCCGTTATTCCCCTGCTCAAAACGGGTGGTACGCGCTTCGATACGCTTTAAAACCTGCTGGCTGAGCAGCGTGATAAGTAAATAAATTGCCGCTGCCACCATGTACCAGGTAAAAGGCTCCTGCGTGCGTGAGGCGATACTTTTGGTTTGCAGCATAATATCGTTGACGCTGATCAGCGATACCAGCGCCGTATCCTTCAGCAGCACCAGCCACTGGTTGCCCAGGCCCGGCAGCGCGTGACGCCACATTTGTGGCAGGATCAGACGGAAGAATATCGCCGGCGTTTTCATGCCCAGCGCCTGGCCCGACTCCCACTGTCCCTGAGGCACCGCCTTCAGCGCGCCGCGCAGCGTCTGCGAAGCGTAAGAGGAATAAAGGATCGACAGCGCGATAACGCCGCAGAGAAACGGGCTGACGTCGAAATTTTCAATCGTCATCTGCACCGGCAATGAAGCGAAGCCCAGATGCAGCGTAAAGCCGTCGGAAAGCGTCAGTAACAGCTGCGAGGCGCCAAAATAGACGAACAGCACCACCAGAATTTCCGGCAGCCCGCGAAACAGCGTCACCAGCGCGGTGCCGATCCAGGCGACCGGCCGCCAGCGGGCGGACTCCCAGACGGCGAAAATCATCGCCAGAATCAGGCCTGCGGCCAGCGCAGAAACGGCAAGGCCGACGGTCATCCCGGCGGCGCTTGCAAGAGGATAAAATTCGTTCATTCCGTTATTGCTGGAACCATTTGCTGTAGATGGTTTTATAGGTGCCGTCGGCTTTCACTTTATCCAGCGCGGCGTTGAATTTGCCCTGAAGCTGGGTGTTGCCCTGGCGCAGGGCGATACCCAGTCCGGTGCCGAAGTAGTCTTTATCGGTGACCTTCTCGCCAACCGCGGCCAGCGAGGCGTTCTGCTTCAGCCACTCGTTAACCACCGCCGTGTCGCCGAATACGGCATCAATACGGCCGTTTTTCAGATCCAGAATGGCGTTCTGATAGCTGTCGTAAGGCACGGTTTTCACCTCCGTCAGTTTCTCGGTCAGGTATTTCTGGTGCGTGGTGCCGTTCTGCACGCCGACGCGTTTGCCTTTCAGCGCGGCTACGTCAGTAACTTTGCCTTTCTGCGCGATAAATAAAGCGGAATTATCGTAATAGGCTTTGGTAAACAGCACCTGTTTTTCACGCTCGGGCGTAATATCCATTCCGGCCATCACCGCGTCGAAGCGACGGAACTTCAGGCTTGGGATCAGGCTGTCGAAGGCCTGATTGGTAAAGGTGCAGGTCGCGTCCATCTCTTTACACAGCGCGTTCGCTAAATCGACATCAAAACCCTGAATTTTGTTGTCGGAATCGACAAATTCAAAAGGAGGATAGGAGGCTTCAGTAGCAAAACGGATGGTCTGCGCGGCGCTGGCGCTCAGGCTTACACCGGCTAACAGCGCGGCAAGTACGATTTTTTTCATCATTATGTCCTGCATCAGTGCGAAAGATAATTGGCAAACGCTTCGGTTTGCGGCTGTGTAAAGCGGCTGGCGTCACCCTGTTCCACGATATAACCATTCTCCATATAGACGACGCGGCTGGCCGTTTTGCGCGCCACTTCGACCTCATGGGTAACGATCACCTGGGTGATATTGGTTTCAGAGAGTTCCTGAATAATCGCCACGATCTGCGCCGTGATTTCCGGATCCAGCGCCGCCGTTGGTTCATCAAACAGCAGCACGGCCGGTTCCATCATTAATGCGCGAGCGATAGCAACACGCTGCTGCTGTCCGCCGGACAGGTGCAGAGGAAAACGGTCGGCGAATTTGGTCAGGCGCAGGCGTTCCAGCAGTTTTTCGGCGCGAGCCAGCGCCCGATCCTTGCTTAATCCCAGCACGCGGCAGGGCGCTTCGATTAGGTTCTGCATCACCGTCAGGTGCGGCCAGAGATTGTACTGCTGAAACACCATGCCAACGTTTTGACGCAGCTCGCGGATAGCCGCGTCGCCCGGCGCTTTGCTGAAGTCGAAATGGTGACCGGCGATCCCCAGCGTGCCGGAGCGCGGCATTTCCAGCAGGTTCAGCACGCGCAGCAGCGAGCTCTTGCCGGCGCCGCTTGGGCCGAGCAGCACCAGCGTTTCGCCTTCCGGGCAGGTTAGCTGAATATCAAAAAGCGCCTGATGGGCGCCATAAAAGCAGTTTACAGCGTTTAGTTGAATACTCATGCGCAAAAAGTGAATAGCGATTAGTTCTGCGAATCTTAACGTTGACGGCATAGTTATGCAATCAGCGCGGCGAAAAATTCGCTTATGCAGGCAAGTTAACTACAAGGCTAGCACAAAATGAGGGAGGCTGGATGAAAATGCAGCAGGGGAAAGAGGCGCACCGCTCGTCGGCGGTGCGCGGAAAACACTATCGCAGCAGGCGCTGGCTGAGGGAGCCGCCTTCAATATGCGGCGCGGGGCCAAGATAGCGCACGTCGTCCACCGCCCAGCAGGTGCCCTCATGGATCATCAGCACTTCATCCTGCCAGCTTTGCGGCTTGTCACCGTCGCGGCTGAGCTTAACCCGCAGCGGAATATTGCGCGCGTCGTGGTTAGGGATTGACGATGAATCCGCTACGCTCGCCGAGGTGGCGCCCGCCGCCTGGCTTGAGAAGATATCCCCGCGCAGGGTCGCTTCTTTTTGCGGATCGCTATCGGCCTTCAGCAGCGTCTGATAGAGCCTGTCGCTGAGGTAAGGACGATATTTAGCCAGCTGGGTGGCGTTCGGCAGGCCCTGAGCAGGCTGCTCAAGGCGCAGATCGTAAAACGCCTGGGCAACAGAATCCGGGCCGCCTTCGACGCAGGGAGAGGTGCGGCTGCCATTATCCTTAAAGACGGGTTGTACCGTGGTACAGGCGCTGAGCAGCAGCGCCAGCGGAGCCAGAGCGGCAAGCTGTAACTTCATCTTGATTTCCTTATGGTTTCTGGATGGCGTTTTTTAGCATAAAGTATAGCTGGTCTGCCTGGCCATAAGAGCTAAAACCCTGGATTGAAGTTAAGGAGAAAATCATGCAATTTTCCACTACCCCAACGCTGGAAGGCCAGCCCATAACGGAATACTGCGGCGTCGTGACCGGCGAAGCGATACTGGGCGCCAATATCTTCCGCGATTTCTTTGCCGGCATTCGCGATATCGTCGGCGGCCGTTCCGGCGCATATGAGAAAGAGTTACGCAAAGCGCGCCAGATAGCCTTTGCCGAACTGGAAGAGCAGGCGAAGGCCATGGGCGCGGACGCCGTGGTCGGGATTGATATCGATTACGAAACCGTTGGCAAAGACAGCAGTATGCTGATGGTCAGCGTCAGCGGCACCGCGGTTAAAACACGCCGTTGATGCGCCTGCTGACGGCGCTGGCGGCGGCCATCGTACTGAGCGCCTGTACATCCGGTCTGGAAAAACAGAATGGCTACGTAGTGGATACGCGCCACGCCGCTTACGGGGCTCGTCCGCGTATTAAGGTGCTGGTTATTCACTATACCGCTGAGGATTTTCCCCGCTCGCTGGCTACGCTGACCGACCGGGAAGTCAGCGTGCACTATCTTATTCCGGCCAAACCCTTCCAGCATGGAAAGCAACCGGTGGTGCTGCGGCTTGTGCCGGAATCCGAGCTGGCGTGGCACGCGGGCATCAGTTTCTGGCGCGGCGCGACGCGGCTCAATGATACCTCGCTCGGTATCGAACTGGAAAATCCGGGCTATCGCCGCACGCCGCAAGGGCGAGCCTGGTATCCTTTTTCCCGCGAGCAGATGGCCGCGCTGATGCCGCTGGCGCGGGATATCACCCGGCGCTACGGTATTCGCCCGCAGGATGTCGTCGGACACAGCGATATCGCGCCGCAGCGCAAGCAGGATCCCGGCCCGCTGTTTCCGTGGCGCTGGCTTTATCAACAGGGCATTGGCGCTTGGCCGGACGAGGCTCGCGTAAGCTATTACCTGGCGGGAAGAGCGCCTGGCCAGCTGACGGACAGCGGGCATCTGCTGTCGCTGCTGGCGCGCTACGGCTATGAATCGACGCCTGATATGTCGGCCACGCAGCAACAGCGGGTGATTGCCGCTTTTCAGATGCATTTCCGGCCCGCTGACTATTCAGGCGTGGCGGACGCGGAAAGCGAGGCTATCGCCGAGGCGCTGTTAGAAAAGTATGGCGGTTAGTCCGGCTGGCTGGCCAGAAACGCTTTCCATTCCGCGACCACTTTTTCCAGCGCCGGACGCTCGACATCCAGATGCGTGACCAAACGCGTCACCGCGCCGGTATGCAGAACGATGCCCTTATCACGCATCCAGGCTTTAAGCGGCTCAGCCTGATGTGCCGGCAGACGCACAAACACCATATTGGTGTTCTGACTGGAAACCTGCACGCCAGCGGCCTTTAGCTGCGCAGCCAGCCAGGCGGCGTTATCGTGATCGTCCTGGAGCCGCGTGACGTTGTGCTCCAGCGCGTAAAGCCCGGCCGCCGCCAGAATGCCCGACTGCCGCATGGCGCCGCCGGTCATTTTGCGCCAGCGCTTCGCGCGCTCGATATAGTCTTTGCTGCCGCACAGCAGCGAGCCGACCGGCGTACCCAGACCTTTCGACAAACAGATTGTCAGCGTATCGCAATACTGCGTAAGATCGCGCAGCGTGACGCCCAGCGCCACGGCCGCATTGAAAATGCGCGCGCCGTCCACATGCAGCGCCAGCTTATGGCTGCGCGTGAATGCCCAGGCTTCCTGCAAATAGGCCAGCGGCAGCACTTTACCGTTATGGGTGTTTTCCAGGCTCAGCAGCCGGGTCATTGCAAAATGAAAATCATCCGGCTTGATAAACTGTTCGACCACGTCCAGCGGCAGCGTACCGTCTTTTGCTGCAAGGATCGGCTGCGGCTGAATACTGCCCAGCACCGCCGCGCCGCCAGCTTCATATTTGTAGTTATGCGCCAGCTGGCCGACGATATATTCTTCGCCGCGCTGGCAGTGGCAGAGCAGCGCCACCAGGTTGGCCTGGGTGCCGGTCGGCAGAAAAAGCGCGGCCTCTTTCCCGCTGAGTGCGGCCGCTTTGGCCTCCAGCGCGTTAACCGTAGGGTCGTCGCCATAAACATCGTCGCCGGTTTCCGCCGCCATCATTGCGGACAACATCGCGGCAGAAGGGCGGGTTACCGTATCACTGCGTAAGTCGATCACCGTTGCGCTCCTTAAAGGGCAAAACGGACGCCGCAGCGTCCGTGAGACAGACCAATGTTTTACCGCAGCCAGTTGGTTTTAGCCAGCTCGACCACTTCGTCGCCGCGACCATTGATCAGCGCGCGCAGCATATAGAGGCTAAAGCCTTTCGCCTGCTCCATCTTGATCTGCGGCGGCATCACCAGCTCTTCGCTGGCTGTGACCACATCCAGCAGCACCGGGCCGTCGTGCGCCAGCATCTCTTCGATAGCGCGAGGCAGCTCGGAAGCGCGCTCCACGCGAATGCCCTTCACGCCGCAGGCGTTGGCGATATCGGCAAATGCCGGGTTTTGCAGTTCGGTGCCGTCGGTCAGATAGCCGCCGGACTGCATTTCCATCGCCACAAAGCCCAGCACGCTGTTATTAAACACCACCAGCTTCACCGGCAGCTTAAGCTGTGCTACCGACAGGAAATCGCCCATCAGCATAGAGAAGCCGCCGTCGCCGCACATCGCTATCACCTGGCGCTGCCTGTCAATAGCCTGCGCTCCCAGCGCCTGCGGCATGGCGTTGGCCATGGAACCGTGGTTGAACGATCCCAGCAGACGACGTTTGCCGTTCATTTTCAGATAGCGTGCGGCCCAGACGGTAGGCGTGCCGACGTCACAGGTAAAAATCGCGTCTTCGCTGGCCAGCTCGCTAAGCTGCTGCGCCAGGTACTGCGGGTGGATCGCCTGTTTGTCGTTGGCGGTCGCCAGCTCGTCCAGACTCTTTCTGGCTTCCTGGTAATGCTTCAGCGCCTTATCCAGAAACGCGCGATCCTCTTTTACTTCGAGGCGCGGCAGCAGCGCGCAAAGGGCGGCCCGAACGTCGCCGACCAGCGCCATATCCACATGGCAATGCGACCCGATACTGCCCGGATCGATATCAATCTGGATAATTTTCGCTTTTTCAGGATAAAAAGCGCGGTAAGGGAAACGCGTTCCCAGCAGGATCACCGTATCGGCATTCATCATGGCGTGATAGCCGGATGAAAAGCCAATCAGGCCGGTCATACCGACATCGTAAGGGTTGTCGTACTCAATATATTCTTTGCCGCGCAGCGCGTGAACGATGGGCGCTTTCAGCGTTTCCGCCAGCTGCACCACTTCCGTATGCGCGCCCGCACAGCCGTAGCCGCACATCAGCGTGATATTTTTTGCTTCATTAAGCAGCTGCGCCAGCTTGTCCAGTTCGCTGGCGGGCGGCTGCACGATAGGGAACTGCGGCGGATACCATTCGGCGCGAGCGTTTTCCGGCGCGGGCTGTAGCGCCACGTCGCCAGGAATAACCACGACCGACACGCCCCGATTGATAATAGCTTTACGCATCGCGATGCCCAGCACCTGTTGCAGCTGCTCGGGATTGGAAACCAGCTCGCAGTAGTGGCTGCACTCTTTAAACAGCTCCTGCGGATGCGTTTCCTGGAAATAGCCGCTGCCGATCTCGCTGGAGGGAATATGCGCGGCAATCGCCAGCACCGGCACGTTGTTGCGGTGGCAGTCGTACAGGCCGTTGATCAGATGCAGGTTGCCCGGCCCGCACGAACCGGCGCAGACGGCAAGCTGACCGCTGATTTGCGCTTCGGCCCCGGCAGCGAAAGCGGCGACTTCCTCATGACGAGTCGGCATCCATTCGATGGTGCCCATGCGGTTCAGGCTGTCGCTCAGCCCGTTAAGCGAGTCCCCGGTTACGCCCCAAATGCGTTTTACGCCGGCGTTTTCAAGTGTTTTCGCCACCAGTGCGGCTAGCGTTTGCTTCATTTCTGCTCCTTTAAAGCTTTAATCAGTGTCCCGAAGGGAGAGATCTTCAGCAAAAAGCATAGTCGAGGCTGAGCAAAGGGTAGGGCATTATACGGCGCGCGCCGCAGGCGAAAATAATGCGGCAAGGCATCAATGCAGCGCCGTTGCCAGATCTGCGGGTACGGAAGATGTCGGCCGCAGACCAAACTCTTTTTTCAGCAGCGCCTGAAGATTATCCGTGAGAAAACCCGGCGCCGTCGGGCCGGTGTAAATGTTTTTTACCCCGAGGGACAAGAGCGTCAGCAGCACGGCAATCGCTTTCTGCTCAAACCAGGATAGCACCAGCGATAAAGGCAGATCGTTAATGTCGCAGTTTAATTTTTCCGCCAGCCTGACCGCCAGCACGATAGCCGCATAGCTGTCGTTGCACTGGCCCACATCCAGCAGACGAGGCAGGCCGTCCAGCGTGCCGAAAGCCAGTTTGTTAAAGCGATATTTACCGCAGCCCAGCGTCAGGATCAGACAGTCATCGGGAATGGCGGTGGCCAAATCGGTAAAGTAGCTGCGCTGCACGCGATTGCCGTCGCAGCCGCCTACCAGAAAGATATGCCTCAGCTGATGCTGTTTCACCAGCTCAATCACGCTGTCGGCGGCGTCAAGCAGCGTCTGGCGGCCAAAGCCCGTAGTAATGGTGCGGGGGATCTCGCTGGTGGAGAAGCCCGGCATCTGCTGCGCCTGCGCGATAACGGCAGAAAAGTCGTCGTCGTGCAGGTGATTCACGCCGGGCCAGCCGACAATGCTGCGGGTCCAGATACGCTGCTGATAATCGCCTCTGAAAGGATCGATAATGCAGTTGGAGGTCATAACGATCGGGCCGGGAAAGGCGGCGAACTCTTTTTGCTGGTTCTGCCAGCCGCTGCCATAGTTGCCGACCAGATGCGCATAGCGCTTCAGTTGCGGATAGCCATGTGCCGGCAGCATTTCGCCATGCGTGTAAATGTTGATACCGCTGCCTGCGGTTTGTTCCAGCAACAGTTGCAGATCCCGCAGATCGTGCCCGGAAATCAGGATCGCTTTTCCCGCCACCGGCCGGGTATTAACCGCCACGGGCTGCGGCGAACCGTAAGTGGTGGTCTGCGCCTTATCCAGCATCGCCATGATGGCGAAATTCATTTTGCCGATATCCATCGCCGCCGCCAGCAGATCGCTGGCGCTGTCCGGCTGCGCACCCAGCCAGACCATGATCTGATGAAACTGTTGGTAAATGGTGTTATCGAAGTAGCCGTGAACATGGGCATGTTCCATATAGGCCGCCGCGCCTTTCAGGCCATACAGGCACAGCAGGCGCAGACCGATAATATCCTCATGCGCATGGCCGCGATTGGGGCGCCACGCCAGCGCCTGTTGCTGTAGCTGCCCAGGGTCATCGCTTTCCAGGACTATTGCCGCCGCAGGATAATTTTCTGCGCTGCAAGGAAGCTTACAGCACGCTTTTAGCTGTTCCCGGTAGCTGGTGGCCTGACGGGCAAGCGCTACGATGCGTGAGGAATCAAAATTGACGTTAGTTAGCGTGGCAAACAGCGCCTTTGGTATGAAACTGTCGATATCATGCAGAATAATACCCTGCTGTCGCGCCACCAGCGCCCAGGCGGAAAGCCCCTGAAGCGTGGCAATCAGCAGATCCTGCAAATCTGACGTTTGTGCCAGTTTCCCACAGGCGCCGCGCACGCCGGTACAGCCGTTACCCGCAAGACGGCGCTGAGTTTGTTCACATTGCACGCAAAACATAGCCTTATCCTTTAAAGTTGCATTTAAAATGCAACATTAATCCTTCAGGACATAATCTGTCCTGAAAAAACGCAGCCAGGTTGATTTAACGCAAATTTACTGCGCTGAAACGCGGCGGAGGGCAAGAAGCGAGGATGAAAATTAATTTCGTGCAAAAAGGGGGCTTGAAAAATGACAGGACGGCGCCACTTTACTAAGGTTGGTAAAAGTTGCCCATAAAAATGCCAGCGACGCTGGCTGGCATTTTATTGCAAGGTTGGTCAGAATATCACTAAGCGGTCAGGCGCTGACAGCAACTGCCGCTTCGGCATTAACGGGGACAATCAGGCTGGCGTGATTGCCTTTTGGCCCCTGGTGCACATCAAACTGAACCTGCTGCCCGGCTTTCAGCGTTCGGTAGCCATCCATCTGGATAGTGGAATAATGAGCAAAGATATCTTCGCCGCCACCGACCGGACAGATAAAGCCGAAGCCTTTGGCATTGTTGAACCATTTAACAGTACCCGTCTCCATGCTTTTGGATCCCTCGCAAGACATTCAAATGGGTGAGGTAGTGAGGCATTGGCCTCCAGGCTGGTTAAAACGCATCCAGCATACGCCTGTACTGTAGAGAAATCGTACCAGGCGTCAAGCGAATGAAGAGGAGATGCCGGGATGAATTCATCAAAATTTGAAGCAGTTAACGCTATTGCTATTTTTGTGATGAAGGTCGCGTAGTTGCAGGTTGGTGCAAAAATTCACCGGCTTCGGACAGCATTTCGGGCGTGCTAAACTTACGCTTAAGGGTGTTAGTCTGATGCAGGCAGGCAACGTTTTCATATTGGGTACGTATGGGAAACACTAACGATTGGCTTAATTTTGAACATCTTGCAGAAGACAAACTCCGCGAAGGTCTCAAGCCGCCTTCGATGTATAAAGTTATTCTGAATAATGACGATTATACACCTATGGAATTTGTTATTGACGTACTGCAAAAGTTCTTTTCTTATGATGTTGAACGTGCAACGCAACTGATGCTGACGGTTCACTACCAGGGAAAGGCAATCTGCGGTGTCTTTACCGCCGAAGTGGCGGAGACCAAGGTCGCGCATATCAATAAATATGCGAGGGAGAACGGACATCCGTTGCTGTGTACGCTGGAAAAAGCCTGAATAAGGCGATCTAATGGGGGAGGTGCCTATGCTCAATCAAGAACTGGAACTCAGTTTAAATATGGCTTTCGCCAGAGCGCGCGAGCACCGACATGAGTTTATGACCGTCGAGCATCTGCTGTTGGCGTTGCTCAGTAACCCATCAGCAAGAGAGGCCCTTGAAGCCTGCACGGTGGATATTGTGGCTCTGCGGCAGGAGCTCGAAGCCTTCATCGAACAAACAACCCCGGTGTTGCCGGTCAGCGAAGAAGAGCGCGACACACAGCCTACGCTCAGCTTTCAGCGCGTTCTACAGCGCGCCGTTTTCCATGTGCAGTCATCCGGCCGCAGTGAAGTAGCGGGCGCTAACGTGCTGGTCGCTATCTTCAGCGAACAGGAATCCCAGGCTGCCTATCTGCTGCGCAAGCATGAAGTCAGCCGCCTTGACGTGGTTAATTTTATTTCTCACGGCACGCGCAAAGATGAGCAGGGGCCCGCTTCGGGCGCAGAAAACCCTGTTAACGAAGAGCAGGCAGGCGGGGAGGAACGTATGGAAAACTTCACCACCAATCTTAACCAGCTTGCTCGCGTAGGCGGTATCGATCCGCTGATCGGGCGGGATAAAGAGCTGGAGCGTACCGTTCAGGTTCTCTGCCGCCGCCGGAAAAACAATCCGCTGCTGGTGGGCGAATCGGGCGTGGGTAAAACCGCGATCGCCGAAGGGCTTGCGTGGCGTATCGTGCAGGGCGACGTGCCTGAAGTGATGAAAGACGCCACCATCTACTCGCTGGATATCGGGTCGCTGCTTGCCGGTACTAAATACCGCGGCGATTTCGAGAAGCGCTTTAAGGCGCTGCTGAAACAGCTTGAGCAGGATAACAGCAGCATTCTGTTTATCGATGAGATCCATACTATCATCGGCGCCGGTGCCGCTTCCGGCGGGCAGGTAGATGCCGCCAACCTGATCAAACCGCTGCTTTCCAGCGGCAAAATTCGCGTGATGGGTTCCACCACCTATCAGGAATTCAGCAATATCTTTGAGAAAGATCGCGCGCTGGCGCGTCGTTTCCAGAAAATCGATATTACCGAGCCTACGGTAGATGAAACGGTGCAGATCCTGAACGGCCTCAAGCCGAAGTATGAAGCGCACCATGACGTCCGCTATACCGCAAAAGCAGTACGTGCAGCGGTTGAGCTGGCGGTGAAATATATCAACGACCGTCATCTGCCGGATAAAGCGATTGACGTGATTGACGAAGCGGGCGCGCGCGCACGTTTGCTGCCGGTCAGCAAGCGCAAGAAAACGGTTAACGTGGCGGATATTGAATCCGTGGTTGCCCGTATCGCGCGTATTCCTGAGAAGAGCGTTTCCGCCACGGATCGCGACACTTTGAAAACGCTCGGCGACCGGCTGAAAATGCTGGTGTTTGGTCAGGACAACGCTATCGAAGCCTTAACCGAAGCGATCAAGATGAGCCGCGCCGGTCTGGGGCAGGATCGCAAGCCTGTTGGTTCCTTCCTGTTTGCCGGCCCTACGGGCGTGGGTAAAACAGAGGTCACCGTACAGCTGGCGAAAGCGCTGGGCATTGAGCTGCTGCGTTTCGATATGTCGGAATATATGGAACGCCATACCGTCAGCCGTCTGATCGGCGCGCCTCCGGGCTATGTCGGTTTCGATCAGGGCGGGCTGCTGACGGACGCGGTGATCAAGCATCCGCACGCCGTGGTGCTGCTTGATGAAATCGAGAAAGCGCATCCGGACGTCTTCAACCTGCTGCTGCAGGTGATGGATAACGGGATGCTGACCGATAACAACGGGCGTAAAGCCGATTTCCGCAACGTGGTGCTGGTGATGACCACGAACGCTGGCGTACGTGAAACCGAACGTAAATCTATTGGTCTGATCCATCAGGACAACAGCACCGATGCGATGGAAGAGATCAAAAAGATCTTTACGCCAGAGTTTCGTAACCGCCTGGATAACATTATCTGGTTCAAACACCTCGACAGCGAGGTTATCCATCAGGTAGTGGATAAGTTTATCGTTGAGCTGCAGGCGCAGCTGGATGCGAAAGGCGTCTCGCTGGAAGTCAGCGACGAAGCGCGCAACTGGCTGGCAGAAAAAGGCTACGATAAAGCGATGGGCGCGCGTCCAATGGCGCGTACGGTGCAGGAAAACCTGAAAAAACCGTTGGCGAACGAGCTGCTGTTTGGCTCCCTGGTGGACGGCGGGTCGGTTTCGGTGGCGCTCGACAAAGAGCAGAACCAGCTGACTTACCAGTTCGTGAGCGCCGAAAAGCGCAAAACGGAAGGCTCTGTACATTAGGCGTAAAAAAACTAAAGGCCGAAGATTCTTCGGCCTTTTTTTTACCCGTGCGGCGCATCAGGCGCCAGCATCTGCAGTAAAGTAGGTTAGCGGATACGGAAAGTGATACGACCTTTGTTCAGATCGTATGGGGTCAGTTCTACGGTAACCTGGTCGCCCGTTGAGATACGGATATAGTTTTTGCGTATCTTACCGGAGATATGCGCAGTAATGACGTGTCCATTTTCCAGTTCAACACGGTACATAGTGTTAGGTAATGAATCCACTATCTTACCCTGCATTTCAATATTATCTTCTTTGGCCATCAAATCCTCTGGGTGTTATAACCTTTGTCTCGAATCAGCAAATAATGCCGATTTAAGAACGTTATGTAAAGAATAGCTGATGATTCCACCAGCGTCGGCCTCCCTGCGGCATAAGCAGCGCACGGAAACGCGTAATCAAGAGTTGGTACAAAACCGGGGGGAAAGTGCGGTCTTCAAAAAGGCTTATACACGCATACCAAGCTCTCATATTATACCATTATTATCCTGGTCTGCGTGGAAAACATCACCGTACGGTCTTAAAAAAGGGTCTGCTGACGCCAGCATTCGGGCGGAAGCGGCTGTTTGGCCAGCAAATCAAGCTGTTTAAGATAGTCAGCGCGGGACATCTCTTCGGCGCCAAGCGAAGCGGTATGGGGATTCAGCACCTGGCAATCGATCAGCCTGCCGCCCTGCTGTAGAAAATAGCGGCTGAAAACCAGCAGCGCCGTTTTTGAGGCATTTTCACAGCGGCTGAACATCGATTCGCCGCAAAAAATCTGTCCCAGCGCCAGGCCGTACATACCGCCAACCAGTTCTTTGTCGTGCCAGACCTCGATGGATTGCGCTTCGCCAGCATCAAACAGCTGCTGCCAGGCGTGCTTCACGGCGGGCGTGATCCAGGTGCCTTCCTGACGATCGCTGGCGCAGCCTTCCACTACTTCGCTAAAGCTTTGATTCAGCGTCACGCGATAGGGCGATCGCTGATGAAAACGCTTCATGCTGCGGCTAAGGTGAAACTTTTCCGGCCACAGCACCGCGCGCGGATCCGGCGACCACCATAAGATAGGATCGCCTGGCGAAAACCAGGGAAAAATCCCGCGCTGATAGGCGCTGAGCAGGCGGGGCAGACTTAAATCGCCGCCCATCGCCAGCAGGCCGTTCGGTTCACGCAGCGCCATCTCCGGCGGTGGAAAATTAAGTGATTCTCTTGAGAGCTGCATCAGGCGCATAGTCACTGTCTCAGTAATGCGAGAAGGCTATGACTATACCGTAATCCGCTGCAGGAAAGCGCTGTAACGGCTGCGTTTTGAGATTAATTCGACGTGCGTTCCCTGTTCGACCACGGTGCCGCTTTCCATAAGGCAAATTTTGTCGAAATGGCGTAGCCCCTGCGGACGATGCGTGACCACGATCATCGTTTTGCCGCGGGCGGCTTCCCGCAGCAGGGTAAGGATCTGCCGTTCGGTGTGGGTGTCCAGCCCTTCCGTCGGCTCGTCGAGCAGCAATAAAGGGCCGTCGTGCAACAGCGCGCGGGCCAGCCCCAGCCGACGCCGCTCGCCACCCGACAGCTGACGGCCGCCTTCGCCCAGCCAGGCATCGAGGCCTTCAGCGTTAATCAGCGTTGTCAGCCCGACTTTTCGCAGCATGGCGAGCAGCTCGTCGTCATGGCGATGCGGCGCGGCCAGCAATAAATTATCGCGTAACGTGGCGTTAAACAGATACACGCGCTGCGTCACAACGCCGGTAGCCCTGCGTAATGTGGCTTCATCCCACGCGGCCAGCGGACGATCGTTTAACCGGATTTCGCCGTTTGTCGGATCCCATGCGCGGGTGAGCAGCTGAAGCAGCGTGGATTTACCGCAGCCGCTGCTGCCCAGCAGCGCAACGTGTTCACCTTGCGCAATGTCCAGGGAGATCGAGCGCAGCACGGGAAAACCTTCGTTATAGCTGAAGCTGACATCATGCAGCTTTAGTCGGATACCGGCAGGGCTTTTGCCCTGCTCAGCCGGAAAGTTCACGGCCGGATTTTGCAGAATCACTTCATTAACGCGACGGGCAGAGGCGAAGACTTCCCCCAGATGCAGAAAGGCGCCGCCAACCGGAGCCAGGGCTTCGAAGGCCGCCAGCGCGCAAAACAGGAACAGAGCGAGCGTGGCGTCATGAAACAGCGCTGAGGCTGACCAGAGCAGCAAAACGGCCGTCGCGCCGGTAATAATCGTCAGCAATCCCTGCGATAAGCCGGTAAGACGGGCGCGGAAGCGCTGAGCGCCCAGCCAACGCGCTTCCGTGTTATCAAGCCGGGCGCGAAAGCGCTGCACGCCGCCATAAATTCGCATCTCCGCCTGGCTTTGCAGCCATCCTGTCAGCTGGCTACGATACAGGGCGCGCAGGTGCGCCAGCGCTTCGCCTTCTTTCCGTCCCAGGCAGTAAAAGATTGGCGGCAGCAGCAGCAGCGTCGCCAGCATGATACCGCCCAACATCAGCGCCAGCGGCCAGTTCAGCGAGCCGAGCAGAAGCGTTACCGTCACAATCGCGACAAGCGCGCCGAGTAGGGGAGAGAGCAGGCGCAGATAAAGGTGATCGAGCGTATCCACATCGGCTACCAGCCGATTCAGAAGGTCACCCCGCTGGAAACGAGCCAGCGCGCCGGGCGAAAGCGGGATCAATTTATTAAAAGTGAACACGCGTAAATCTTCCAGAATACGAAAAGTACCGTCATGGCTGACCAGCCTTTCCGCATAGCGAGCGACGGTGCGTAAAATTGCGGCACCTCTTACGCCAGCCGCAGGAAGCATATAGTTAAAACTGTAAAGCCCGGCGGCGCCCGCCAGCGAGCAGGCCGCAAGAAACCAACCGGAAAGCGTCAGCAACGCGATGCTCGCCAGCAGCGTCACGACCGCCAGCAAAATGCCCAGCATCAGGCGCGGAGCGTGCGGGCGCAAAAGCGCAAGCCAGGGTCGGATTAGCTTCATGCCTGCGCCTCCTCAACCAGCGCTTTAAAGGGGCCGGGCCGTTGCAGCAGCTGCGCTTTACTGCCCTGCTGGACGATTTCTCCCGCCTGGAGCAGCCAGACTTCATCCCACTCCGCTAAGCGATCGAGCCGATGGGTAATAAACAACGTGGTCTGATTGAAAGAGGCGGCCAGCAGCGCCCGGTTTACGTGCTCGCCAGCCGGGCCGTCAAGGCTGGCATCAGGCTCGTCCAGCAGCAGCAGTCGACAAGGCTTGTAAAGCGCTCTCGCCACAGCGATGCGCTGCGCCTGCCCTACGGAGAGGGCCGCCGCCTGTTCGCCGACCGCGCTTTCCAGGCCTTCAGGCAGGCGCGCCAGAAACTCGTCCACGCCAGCCAGCTCGCAAACCTGCTGTAACCTGAGCGGATCGCCCTCGCCATGCGCAACAATATTTTCGCGTACGGTCTGCGCAGGTAAATGTGGGTTCTGTCCCACCCAGGCAAGCTGCTGTTGCCACCAGGACGGCAGGATATCACGCA
Organism: Erwinia sp. PsM31; assembly: GCF_030433775.1. NCBI lineage: Bacteria > Pseudomonadati > Pseudomonadota > Gammaproteobacteria > Enterobacterales > Erwiniaceae > Erwinia > Erwinia sp. PsM31. The sequence goes on along the minus strand of NZ_JARUWZ010000004.1, from coordinate 135,175 downwards.
GCTCCGTATCGTTTATTTTCAACGATCCCTGATAGGGCAAATACCCGGCCAGGACGTTCAGCAAAGAGGTTTTGCCCGCGCCGCTTCGCCCAATCAGCGCCACTCTTTTCCCTGCGCTAAGGGTAAAATTGAGCGGCCCGACAAGCTCTATCCCCCCGTGCGTCATAATCCGCAAATCAGCGGCGGTAAGCGTCATACCTTGCTCAACGTTGGGCGTCAGCGTGCCGGATGATGCCTGAAGCCGTTCCGCTGTCAGGAATTTTTCCAGCGCGTCAGCGGCGCCTGTAGCCTGCGCTTTGGCATGATAAAACGTGCCCAGCTCTCTGAGCGGTTGAAAAAATTCCGGCGCAAGGATAAGCGACAGAAAGCCGGCAAAAAGCGTGATGCCGGTGCCGTAATGGCCGAAGTTCAGCTCGCCGAGGTAGGAAAAACCAAAATAGACCGCCACCACTGCTACAGAAACGGCAGCAAAAAACTCCAGTACGGCCGAGGAGAGAAAGGCCAGCCGCAGTACTTCCATGGTTCGTTGACGAAAGCTGGCCGAAGCGGTGCGAATACGATCGGTTTCCGCGTCGGCCTGATTAAACAGCCGCAGCGTTTCCATGCCCTGAAGGCGGTCGAGAAAATAGCCGCCGAGCCGTGCAAGGGCCTGAAAATTACGCCGGTTAGCGTCGGCCGCGCCCATACCGGCCAGCGCCATAAACAGCGGAATAAGCGGAGCCGTCAGCAGCAGGATCAGCGCTGCCACCCAGTTTACGGGAAACAGAACAGCAAGGATCAGGCAGGGGATGAGCGCGGCCAGCAGCGTTTGCGGCAAATAACGCGCGTAGTAATCCTGAAGGTTATCAATTTGCTCCAGCAAAAGCGTGGTCCAGCTTCCGACAGCCTGACCCTGGATAACGGCGGGGCCAGCCTTAGTCAGCTTGTCCAGAATATCGCGGCGCAGTTTCTCCCGGATGGCCCGGCCCGAAGCGAACCCGGCCAGCTCACGCAGCCACAGAAATACGCCGCGCAGCACAAAACAGGAAAGCAGCAGAATAAATTGCGGAAGAAGCGCATCGCGAGAAAGATGATCAACGATCAGCCCTTGCAGCAGGGTAGCCAATAGCCAGGCCTGGTAAACAATAAGCAGCGCGCCGATCATGCCGATTAGCAGCGATAGTCTGAACCAGAAATTGCCGTAGATACGCTGTTTTTTTAGCCAGGGAAGGAGCTGTTGCTGTCGGAATTTATCCATGCTGTACCAATATGCCGCGCGTTGGGGCAGGTAAAATTGCAATGCCATGCCCTTAGTAAGGGTAATCGCGAGCAATGGTACAGCGCAGAAAATAAAAAGGCGACCTTAACAGGTCGCCTTTACCGAGATCGCATCAAAGCAGTAACGATTACTGAGATTCTTTAACTAAACCATCCAGATAGCGTTCCGCATCCAGCGCGGCCATACAGCCGGTGCCGGCAGAGGTAATCGCCTGACGATAGGTATGATCCATAACGTCACCTGCGGCGAACACGCCCGGAATGCTGGTTTGCGTTGCATTACCGTGCAGGCCTGACTGCACTTTGATGTAGCCGTTTTCCAGATCCAGCTGATCTTTAAAGATCGCCGTATTCGGGCTGTGGCCGATAGCAACAAACAGACCGGCAACGCTCAGATCCTGCTGCGACTCGTCCAGCGTGGAGCGCAGGCGCAGCGAGCTGACGCCCATCTGATCGCCCATGACCTCGTCCAGCGTCTGGTTGGTATGCAGCACGATATTGCCGTTACGCACTTTTTCCATCAGGCGATCGATAAGGATTTTCTCCGCGCGGAAGCTGTCGCGACGGTGGATCAGATGCACTTCCGACGCAATATTCGCCAGATACAGCGCTTCTTCTACGGCCGTATTGCCGCCGCCGATCACGGCTACCTTCTGATTACGGTAGAAAAAGCCGTCACAGGTTGCGCAGGCTGAAACGCCGCGGCCTTTAAACGCTTCTTCAGAAGGCAGGCCAAGGTAGCGAGCGGAGGCGCCGGTAGCAATAATCAACGCATCTGCCGTGTATTCACCGCTGTCGCCGATCAAACGGAAAGGGCGATGCTGTAAATCAACGCTGTGAATATGATCGAAGATAATTTCAGTATTAAATTTTACCGCATGTTCATGCATGCGTTCCATCAGACCCGGACCGGTCAGATCGTGCGGGTCGCCGGGCCAGTTTTCCACATCCGTGGTGGTGGTCAGCTGGCCGCCTTTTTCAAGCCCGGTGATCAGCACGGGGTTGAGATTAGCGCGCGCTGCGTAAACAGCCGCCGTGTATCCAGCGGGGCCGGAACCTAAGATAAGTAATTTACTGTGTCTGGCCGTGCTCATGAGACCCTCATTATTTAGCTGCCAACTATGTTGCGATTGTAGGGAATTTAGGTCGGCAACAAAAGCGTTCTGCGATTTTGTTAGCGATGGTTGCAAAAGGTTTAACCGATTTCCCTTAGGGAGCAGCGGCACCACTGCGCCAAAGCAGGGCGAAACGCGCTGTAAAATGGTGCAATGAGTAAATTTTTTCATTATAAAACAGTCATGCAGCGCAACATCTGGCATGTTGTACTGATTTTGGTTGTTTTACTTTGACAATCGGCTGTGCTTTTGCGAAAACAGTGGGGGAAGCAGAGGACATTTGAGCTTACAAGACAGATTTTTCCTGTTTTGGGACATCCGGCTCAATAAACTCAGTCTGTCATTGGTCATGACGCATGGTGTGGACAGACAACATGCGTCATACGGATGGGCGTGATAACACCGCAACAGGCTCCAGACTTCACTTAGAACAACCCTGCGATAATGATTTCGTTCAGGGTGTGGCAGGCAAAGGGAAGGCATTAAGAGAGACAATAATAATGGTAGACAATAAAAAACGGCCTGGAAAAGATCTCGACAGAATCGATCGTAATATCCTTAACGAACTGCAAAAGGATGGACGTATCTCCAACGTCGAGCTTTCCAAACGCGTAGGTTTATCACCTACACCATGCCTTGAGCGCGTTCGTCGTCTTGAAAGACAGGGGTTTATCCTTGGCTATACCGCCCAGCTGAATCCGCACTATCTGGATGCCTCGCTGCTGGTATTTGTTGAGATTACTCTGAATCGTGGCGCGCCCGACGTGTTTGAACAATTTAACGCCGCAGTGCAAAAACTTGAGGAAACTCAAGAGTGTCACCTCGTTTCAGGCGATTTCGACTACCTGTTGAAAACGCGCGTGCCGGATATGTCCGCCTACCGTAAATTGCTGGGTGAAACCCTGCTGCGCCTGCCCGGCGTAAACGATACGCGGACCTATGTGGTCATGGAAGAAGTGAAACAAAGTAACCGCTTAGTCATTAAGACGCGGTAACACAGGGCAGGTGCAAAACCTGATAGGTTTCGGTACACTCCTGTGAATTCATACAGTTTCAGCGTCGGGCCTGCCCGACGCTGTTGCCTCCATTGTTTACAGGCACCTGGAGAGTACTCTTGAGCCAGGAATATACAGAAGATAAAGATGTTTCCCTACAGTCGCTGAGCAGCGGTCGTCGCCTGCTTGAAGCGTTACTGATTGTTGTGGCGCTTTTTGCCGTCTATTTGATGGTGGCGCTGTTGAGCTTTAACCCCTCCGATCCCAGCTGGTCGCAAACTGCCTGGCATGAACCCATCCATAATTTGGGCGGCGGCATTGGCGCATGGCTGGCAGATACGCTGTTCTTCATTTTTGGCGTGATGGCCTACGCCATTCCTGCGGTTATCCTGGGACTATGCTGGATCACTTTCCGCCAGCGGCATTCGCAGGATTACATTGATTACTTTGCGGTGGCGCTGCGCCTGATCGGCGTACTGGCGCTCGTGGTCACATCATGCGGCCTGGCGGCGCTAAACGCTGACGATATCTGGTATTTTGCTTCCGGCGGCGTAATTGGCAGCCTGCTCAGCAATGCGATGGCGCCATGGTTTAACGCCGCAGGCGGCACCCTGACGCTGCTGTGCGTGTGGGCGGCCGGTCTGACGCTTTATACCGGCTGGTCCTGGCTGACCATCGCTGAAAAAATTGGCGCGGCTGTCATGGGCGTGCTGACTTTCGCCAGCGGGCGTTCGCGCAGTGACGAATACAGATATGACGATTATGACGATGAGCCGGATGAAAAACCGGTTTCGAAGCAGCGTGCCCGCTACGATGATGAAGACGATATCCTGCTGGCAGTGCCGGCAACGGCCGAAGAGGACGACAACGATCCGCTGCTGAGCAAGCCTGCGGCAGCCCCGACGGCGGCCCCTGCCGCTGCACAGACGGTTTCCACGGCAGCACCTGTGGCTCCGGTAGCGTCCGCAGCTACGGCAACGCCGGTGACTTCCGCAGTTACAGCAGCGCCCGGGAGCGCTCAGCAACAGGCCGAGCCTGCTGCACAGGTTTCCACGCCGCCAGCAGCGGCAGAGCCTGAACTTTATCGCTTCGAGATGCCGGCGGAAACGCCTGCGCCATCGGTTCCTGTTGCTGATGAAGATGATGCTCCCCGCATGGGCAACTGGCGGGAAGCGGATGCCTCACCTTTCGATTTCTCTACGACGCAGCCGGCTCAGCCGCAGCAGGTCGCACAGGATCTGGCCAGCGCGGCGCAATCTGCCGCCGCCTCCACGGCGTTTATGCCAGGCTTCAGCGCCACCAGCGAGGCGGCTCCGGCTAATCCGCAGGTTAAGCAGGGTATTGGCCCCGCTTTGCCGCGGCCGAATCCGGTTAAGCTGCCGACGCGTCGCGAGCTGGCTTCCTATGGTATTAAGCTGCCTTCGCAGCGTATAGCGGAAGAAAAAGCGAAAGAAGAGGAGCAGCGTCTTCAGGCTTCTGCGCCAACAGGGGCGGAAGAGCCGGGCCAGGATGAAAGCCATCTGCGCGACGCTTTTGCCGCTCAGCAGCAGGCGCGTTACGCTGAGCCTGATAGCGCAGCAAACAGCGCGCCTGTAGCAGAAAGCGCTGAGGAAGATGAAGAGGAAGCGCGTCATCAGGCCGAGCTCGCCCGTCAGTTTGCCGGACAGCAAAGCCAGCGTTATGGACAGCCGCAGCAAAGCGCACCTGCCTTCACGCTGGATACCGATGGCGCATTTGATTTCTCGCCTAAAGAAGATTTGGTTGATGACGGCGCAGGCGAACCGCTGTTTACGCTGCCGCCTGAAAATCAACAGAGCAGGCCTGCTGCGCAGTGGCAGCAGCACAGCCAGCCTCAGGAACCTGTAAAACAGGCCGCGCCAACGTGGCAGTCAGCCGCTCAGGAGCCCGTACAACCTGTTGCGCCAACGTGGCAGTCAGCCGCCCAGGAGCCTGCACAACCGGCTGCGCCAGCATGGCAGCCAGCCGCTCAGGAGCCTGCACAACCGGCGGCGCCAGCATGGCAGCCAGCGGCGCAGGAGCCTGCACAACCGGCCGCACCAACGTGGCAGTCAGCCGCTCAGGAGCCCGTACAACCTGTCGCGCCAGCGTGGCAGCCAGCCGCTCAGGAGCCTGCACAACCGGCTGCGCCAGCGTGGCAGCCAGCGGCTCAGGAGCCTGTACAACCTGCCGCGCCAGCATGGCAGCCAGCCGCGCAGGAACCTGCACAACCGGCTGCGCCAGCGTGGCAGCCAGCGGCTCAGGAGCCTGCACAACCGGCCGCGCCAGCATGGCAGCCAGCGGCTCAGGAACCTGTACGCCAGGCTGAACAAATCCAGCCGGAAGTCAAACCACAGGATAGCCTGTTCCATCCATTCCTGGTGCGTCATGAGCAGCCGCTTGAGAAACCAACCACGCCGCTGCCTACCCTGGATCTACTGACGGCACCGCCAGCGGAAGCCGAACCCGTCGATATGTTTGCTCTTGAGCAGACTGCCCGCCTGGTGGAAGCCCGCCTGGCCGACTATCGGGTTAAAGCCGAGGTGGTTGGTATCTCTCCAGGGCCGGTTATTACCCGCTTTGAACTGGATCTTGCGCCTGGCGTGAAGGCCGCGCGTATTTCCAATCTGTCGCGCGACCTGGCCCGCTCGCTTTCTGCCGTAGCGGTTCGTGTGGTGGAGGTGATCCCCGGCAAGCCTTACGTTGGACTGGAGCTGCCAAACAAGCATCGCCAGACCGTTTATATGCGTGAAGTGCTTGAATGCGATAAGTTCCGCGACAATCCGTCGCCGCTATCGGTGGTGTTAGGAAAAGATATCGCAGGCCAGCCGGTGGTGGCCGATCTGGCGAAAATGCCGCACCTGCTGGTCGCCGGTACAACTGGTTCCGGTAAGTCCGTTGGCGTTAACGCCATGATTATTAGCATGCTTTATAAAGCCACGCCGGAAGAAGTGCGCTTTATTATGATCGACCCGAAAATGCTTGAGCTGTCGGTCTATGAAGGCATCCCGCATCTGTTGACCGAAGTGGTCACGGATATGAAAGATGCCGCCAACGCGCTGCGCTGGAGCGTCGGCGAAATGGAGCGTCGCTATAAGCTGATGTCGGCGCTGGGCGTGCGTAACCTGGCGGGTTATAACGAAAAAGTTAAGCTGGCGGAAGAGATGGGGCGGCCTATTCCCGATCCGTTCTGGAAGCCGGGCGACAGTATGGAAACATCGCCGCCGATGCTCGAAAAACTACCTTACATCGTAGTGCTGGTGGATGAGTTCGCCGATCTGATGATGGCCGTGGGTAAAAAGGTGGAGGAGCTGATTGCGCGTCTGGCGCAGAAAGCGCGTGCCGCCGGTATTCACCTGGTGCTGGCGACGCAGCGTCCGTCGGTGGATGTGATCACCGGCCTGATTAAGGCTAACATCCCAACCCGCATTGCGTTTACGGTTTCCAGCAAGATCGACTCGCGCACCATTCTTGATCAGGGTGGCGCGGAATCGCTGTTGGGCATGGGCGATATGCTTTATATGCCGCCGAACTCTTCAATGCCGGTGCGCGTACATGGCGCCTTTGTGCGGGATGAAGAAGTTCACGCCGTGGTACAAGACTGGAAGGCGCGTGGTCGTCCGCAATATATCGAAAGCATTACCGCTGGCGAAGAGAGCGAAAGCGCGTCGCTGGGGCTGGATGGCGATGAAGAGCTCGACCCGCTGTTCGACCAGGCGGTCGCCTTCGTGGTAGAAAAGCGTCGTGCGTCTATTTCCGGCGTGCAGCGGCAGTTCCGCATCGGTTACAACCGTGCAGCCCGTATCATTGAACAGATGGAGGCGCAAAGTATCGTGTCGCCGCCTGGTCATAACGGCAACCGCGAGGTGCTTTCGCCACCGCCGCACGAGATGTAATATTTTGTCAAAAGCAGCGGGTCGGTTATGCCGACCCGTTGAATTTCAGCGCTTTGTCCCCATCTCCGATCTATCGCAATCAGCTTATTCCCCTGTTGCTTTCTTTGCTGCCTGGCTACAGTTAAGCCTGCCCGCTAATCGGGATACAAAAGTTTCAATAAGGATGTCGTAAATGAAAAAACTCACTATCACATGCTGTCTGCTTGCTACTTTTGCCTCTGCCAGCGCTTTGGCGGACGCTTCTTCCGACCTGCAGCAGCGTCTGGATAAAGTCACCAGTTTTCACGCCAGCTTCCAGCAAAAAGTCACCGACGGCAGCGGCCAGTCCGTGCAGGATGGCGAAGGCGAGCTGTGGGTTAAACGTCCCGATCTTTTCAACTGGCATATGACCGCGCCGGACGAAAGCATCCTGATCTCGGATGGCAAAACGCTGTGGTTCTATAATCCCTTTGTCGAGCAGGTCAGCGCGACATGGCTGAAAGACGCCACCAGCAATACGCCGTTTATGCTGATTGCCCGCAACCAGCGCAGCGACTGGAAGCAGTACAACATCAAACAGCTTGGCGATAACTTCGAGCTGACGCCAAAATCAGCCGATGGCAACCTGAAGCAGTTTACGATTAACGTCTCCGCCAGCGGCACCATCAATCAGTTCAGCGCCGTTGAACAGGACGGGCAGCGCAGCAGCTATACGCTGAAAAGCCAGCAGAACACTGCGGTCAGCCCCGACAAATTCCGTTTTACGCCGCCCAAGGGCGTGACGGTGGACGATCAACGTCAGTGAGGTCAGCGTGAGCACACTCTCTCTGGATTTTTCTCATAACGAGTTTCAGCCTCTGGCCGCGCGTATGCGGCCACGCACGCTGGCGGAATATATCGGTCAGCAGCATCTGCTGGCGACGGGGAAGCCGCTGCCGCGGGCCATTGAGGCAGGGCACCTGCACTCAATGATCCTTTGGGGGCCGCCAGGTACCGGCAAAACCACGCTGGCAGAAATCATTGGTCGCTACGGTCAGGCGGATGTCGAACGCATTTCTGCCGTCACTTCAGGCGTAAAAGAGATCCGTGAGGCTATTGAGCGTGCGCGGCAGAACCGCAATGCCGGACGTCGCACTATCCTGTTTGTCGATGAAGTGCATCGCTTTAATAAAAGCCAGCAGGACGCCTTTCTCCCGCATATTGAAGACGGCACTATTACCTTTATTGGCGCTACGACGGAAAACCCTTCTTTCGAGCTCAATTCCGCTCTGCTTTCCAGGGCGCGCGTCTACCTGTTGAAGTCTCTGACCGTTGAAGATATAGAAAGCGTGCTGGATCAGGCGATGCAAGACAGCGAGCGGGGCTACGGCAAGCAAAACATCGTGCTGCCTGATGCTACGCGCAGAATGATTGCGGAGCTGGTCAACGGCGACGCTCGCCGCTCGTTAAATACCCTGGAAATGATGGCCGATATGGCCGAGGTCAGCGACAAAGGCGAGCGTCTGCTAACGCCGCAGCTGCTTAACGAAGTTTCCGGTGAACGCAGTGCCAGGTTCGATAATAAAGGCGATCGCTTTTACGATCTGATCTCCGCCCTGCACAAATCGGTGCGCGGCTCTGCGCCCGATGCTGCGCTTTACTGGTATGCCCGAATTATTACGGCAGGCGGCGATCCGCTTTACGTGGCCCGTCGCCTGCTGGCTATCGCCTCCGAAGACGTGGGCAACGCCGATCCGCGTGGCATGCAGGTGGCTATTTCTGCCTGGGACTGCTTTACGCGTGTAGGGCCGGCCGAAGGCGAAAGGGCTATTGCTCAGGCGATTGTTTATCTTGCCTGCGCGCCGAAAAGCAATGCCGTTTATACCGCCTTTAAGGCAGCGATGCGCGACGCGCGCGATCGGCCGGATTACGATGTGCCTGAACATCTGCGTAATGCGCCTACAAAGCTGATGAAAGAGATGGGGTTGGGCGCCGAATACCGTTATGCGCATGACGAACCCGGCGCCTACGCCGCGGGGGAGAACTATTTCCCGGGGGAAATGGCGCAGACGCGCTATTATCAGCCGACCTCGCGCGGGCTGGAAGGAAAGATTGGCGAAAAGCTGGCCTGGCTTGCTGAACAGGATCAAAATAGCCCGACAAAACGCTATCGTTGATCCGGGCGTTGCGGTAAGGTTAGCAAGGAATTCAATGCATTCGCCTGGCGAATGCGCCCACTTTTTTTACTGATCACAGGACAAGCATGCTCGATCCCAATCTGCTGCGTAATGAGCCAGACGCAGTCGCTGAAAAACTGGCACGCCGGGGCTATAAGCTGGACGTTGAAACGCTGCGCTCGCAGGAAGAGCGCCGCAAAGTTCTGCAGGTCGAAACCGAAACGCTGCAGGCTGAACGTAACTCCCGATCCAAATCTATCGGGCAGGCCAAAGCGCGTGGGGAAGATATCGAGCCGTTACGTCAGGAAGTGAACGCGCTGGGCGAACGCCTGGATGCGGCCAAAGCGGAACTGGATGCGTTACAGAACGAAATTCGTGATGTCGCTTTAGCGATCCCCAATATTCCCGTTGACGAAGTGCCGCTGGGCAAAGACGACAGCGAGAATCAGGAAGTCAGCCGCTGGGGCGAGCCGCGCAAATATGATTTTGCCGTGCGTGACCACGTCGAGCTGGGCGAAATGGCCGCCGGTCTGGATTTTGCCGCCGCTGCCAAACTGACCGGTTCGCGCTTTGTGGTGATGAAAGGGCAAATTGCGCTGATGCATCGTGCGCTTAGCCAGTTCATGCTCGATCTGCATACCGAACAGCATGGCTATCTGGAAACTTACGTCCCTTATCTGGTTAACCACGCCACGCTTTACGGAACGGGCCAGCTGCCGAAGTTCGGCGAAGATCTTTTCCATACTCGTCCGCTGGATGAGGAAGCCTCGGCCAGCGATTATGCGCTGATCCCTACCGCAGAAGTGCCGCTGACCAACCTGGTTCGTGATGAAATTCTGGAAGAAGAGTCGCTGCCGTTGAAACTGACCGCGCATACGCCTTGCTTCCGCTCTGAAGCTGGCGCCTACGGTCGTGATACGCGAGGGCTGATCCGCATGCACCAGTTCGACAAGGTTGAAATGGTACAGATCACGCGGCCGGAAGACTCCATGCAGGCGCTTGAAGAGCTGGTAGGCCATGCGGAGAAGGTGCTGCAGCTGTTGGAGCTGCCTTACCGCAAGGTGCTGTTGTGCACCGGCGATATGGGCTTCGGTTCATGCAAAACTTACGATCTGGAGGTTTGGCTGCCCGCGCAGGATACCTACCGTGAAATCTCTTCCTGTTCCAATATGGGCGATTTCCAGGCTCGTCGTATGCAGGCGCGCTGTCGTAGCAAAACAGAGAAAAAACCGCGTCTGGTGCACACGCTCAATGGCTCTGGCCTGGCGGTAGGCCGCACCCTGGTTGCCGTTCTGGAAAACTATCAGCAGGCAGACGGCCGAATTCAGGTGCCGGAAGCGCTGCGTCCTTATATGAAAGGCCTTGAGTTTATCGGCTAATCTTCGGGACAGCTAAAAAACCTGTGGTTCATACCCACAGGTTTTTTTTTGCCTGCGGTTTTAGCAGCCCTTAACCATGCAGGCTATCAAGCAATAAATATCATCGATAAAGAAACCCGTTTTCGTTATTAGATATTCATTATCAAAGGGTTAAACAGGTATGGGTTGCCTTTTAATCAGTGCTTACAGAGCTGCGGATAAAAAAATTAAATCACCGCACGGCAAATTGTGCGGTGCCCCAAAACGCCCCGTTGACAATAATTCGGCCAGTGGCATTATGCGCGCAAAATCTTCCTTTATTTTGGTCATTTCTGACTATGTCTACCTGGTCCCGTCCCGTTATTGTGCTGCTTTGCGGCCTGCTGCTGCTGACTATCGCCATCGCCGTGCTCAACACGCTGGTGCCGCTCTGGCTTACTCATGAGGCTCTGCCTACCTGGCAGGTCGGCACGGTCAGCTCCGCTTATTTTACGGGAAACCTGATCGGCACCCTGATAGCTGGCTGGCTAATCAAGCGGCTGGGCTTTAATCGCGCTTACTACATTGCTACCGCGCTGTTTGCCCTGGCTACGGCCGCGCTGGGCTTCGAACACGGTTTCTGGGCATGGTCCGTCTGGCGTTTCGTCGCGGGTATCGGCTGCGCTCTGATATGGGTAGTGGTTGAAAGCGCCTTATTGTGCAGCGGCACCTTGCGTAATCGTGGTCAGCTGCTGGCGGCCTATATGATTGTTTATTATGTGGCGACGGTGATTGGTCAGCTGCTGGTCAGCAAGGTGTCAACGGAACTGCTGCATACTCTGCCCTGGGTAACCGGTTTTATCGTAGCGGCTATTCTGCCGCTGGTTTTTACCCGGATTACCGCCAGCGGCGAGGGAGAAGAAGCTCCTGCCGGGCGCATGTGGTCTATGCTGCGTCGACGCAGCGCACGGCTGGGCATCAACGGCTGCATTATTTCCGGGATCCTGCTGGGATCGCTGTACGGCCTGATGCCGCTGTATCTTTCCCATCAGGGAATGAACGACTCCGCCGTCGGCTACTGGATGGCGCTGTTGGTCAGCGCCGGCATTATCGGACAGTGGCCGGTAGGGCGCCTGGCCGATCGCTATGGGCGGCTGCTGGTGCTGCGCGTGCTGGTGTTTGGCGTCATCCTGGGCGCGGTAGCGATGCTCAGCAATGCGGCTATGGCACCCGCGCTCTTTGTGCTGGGTTGTTCAGGCTTTACGCTTTACCCTGTCGCGATGTCCTGGGCCTGCGAAAAAGTGGCGCATCATGAGCTGGTGGCGATGAATCAGGCGCTGCTGCTGAGCTATACCACCGGTAGCCTTGCAGGACCGGCGCTGACCTCAATGTTGATGCAGAGCTATTCTGACCGTGTACTGTTTGTGATGATTGCGGGCGTGGCGTTGGTTTATCTGATGATGCTGCTGCGCAAGGCCGATCGTCATGCCACGCCGATCGCACATGCCTGATGGCTGAAAAGTAAAATAACGAGCGGGTCACCGCTCGTTAATACATCACTTTATGCCCGTATCCTTCGAGGATATGTTTGACCCGCTCCATCGTCTCTTTTTTGGGAGGATGGACGCCGTCCAGCTTATACTCCTCACCCATTGCCAGCCACTTGTGTTTACCCAGCTCGTGATAGGGTAACAGCTCTATTTTCTCGACGTTGCCCATGTCGCGGGTAAATTCGCCCAGCCTGTGTGCGGAGTCATCATCATCGGAATAACCGGGGACAACCACATAGCGTATCCAGGTACGAATATTCTTTTTGGCCAGATATCGGGCAAAATCCAGCGTGCGATGGTTAGAGACGCCGACGAGGATTTGGTGAACATCATCATTGATTTGCTTGAGATCCAGCATCACCAGATCGGTTACTTCCAGCAGTTCATCAATAACCGGATCGTAGCGGCGAACAAAGCCGTTGGTATCCAGACAGGTATGAATGCCTTCTGCATGACAGGCGCGAAACCAGTCGCGGACAAACTCAGCCTGCAGGATAGCTTCACCGCCCGAAGCGGTAACGCCGCCGCCTGATGCGTTCATAAAATGACGATAGGTGACAACTTCTTTCATCAGCTCTTCCACCGTAACCTCTTTACCGCCGTGCGTATCCCAGGTATCCCGGTTATGGCAGTAGAGGCAGCGCATCAGGCAGCCCTGAAAAAAGGTGATAAAGCGGATGCCGGGGCCATCAACGGTCCCGCAGGATTCGAACGAGTGGATACGACCTTTAACTGACATTGCGGTGAATTCTCCATAGTCATGCCGCTTGTAGCGGCTGCGCAGTCTGAAGCTGCGTTAAGTCTGTTTTGCCAGCCGCCTGCGAAGAAGAGGGCTGGCAAAGCAGGCTGGGCTCCGGCGAACCGGAGCCCTGAGGCTTACATCGTTTGCGTAAAGGTACGGGTAATCACATCCTGCTGCTGCTCTTTGGTCAGCGAGTTAAAACGCACCGCATAACCCGAAACGCGAATGGTCAGCTGAGGATATTTCTCAGGATTATCCATCGCTTCCAACAGCATTTCGCGATTCATCACGTTAACGTTCAGGTGCTGACCGCCCTCAATGCTGGATTCATGATGGAAATAGCCATCCATCAGACCGGCAAGGTTGGCTTTACGTACGTCGTCATCTTTACCTAACGCGTTTGGCACAATAGAGAAAGTGTAGGAGATGCCGTCTTTAGCGTAGGCAAATGGCAGCTTCGCAACGGAGGTAAGCGAAGCCACAGCGCCTTTCTGATCGCGGCCGTGCATTGGGTTAGCGCCTGGGCCAAAAGGTGCACCGGCACGGCGACCGTCTGGCGTGTTGCCGGTTTTCTTACCGTATACCACGTTAGAGGTGATAGTCAGCACCGACTGAGTCGGGACAGCATCACGATAAGTTTGCAGCTGCTGAATTTTCTTCATAAAGCGTTCAACAAGGTCACAGGCAATATCATCTACGCGTGAGTCATTGTTGCCGAACTGCGGATATTCACCTTCAATTTTGAAATCAACGGCCAGTCCATCTTCGTCGCGAATAGGGGAAACTTTGGCATATTTGATCGCGGAAAGTGAATCGGCAGCGACGGACAGACCGGCAATACCGCAGGCCATGGTGCGATAGACATCGCGATCGTGCAGCGCCATCAAAGAAGCTTCGTAGCTATATTTGTCATGCATATAGTGAATGATGTTCAGCGCGGTAACGTACTGTTTCGCCAGCCAGTCCATAAAGTGATCCATGCGATCCAGCACTTTTTCATATTCCAGCACGTCGTCCATCATCGGCGGATCTTTTGGGCCTACCTGCATTTTAAGTTTTTCATCCACGCCGCCGTTGATAGCGTAAAGCATGGTTTTAGCGAGGTTGGCGCGGGCACCGAAGAACTGCATCTGCTTGCCGACGATCATCGGGCTGACGCAACAGGCGATAGCATAATCGTCGTTGTTGAAGTCAGGACGCATCAGATCGTCGTTTTCGTACTGAACGGATGAAGTATCGATTGAAACCTTGGCCGCAAATTTCTTGAAGTTCAGCGGCAGTTTTTCAGACCACAGGATGGTCATGTTTGGCTCTGGCGAAGGACCCATAGTGTACAGGGTATTCAGGAAGCGGAAGCTGTTTTTGGTTACCAGCGTACGGCCGTCAACGCCCATACCGGCCAGCGATTCCGTTGCCCAGATTGGGTCGCCGGAGAACAGCTCATCGTATTCAGGCGTACGCAGGAAGCGCACCATACGCAGCTTCATCACCAGGTGGTCAATCAGTTCCTGTGCATCCTGCTCGGTGATTTTGCCCGCCTGCAGATCGCGTTCAATGTAGATATCCAGGAAGGTGGATACGCGACCAAAAGACATTGCCGCGCCATTTTGCGATTTAACGGCGGCCAGGTAGCCAAAGTAGGTCCACTGCACGGCTTCCTGCGCCGTTGTGGCCGGGCCGGAAATATCACAGCCGTATTTGGCAGCCATTTCTTTAATCTGCTGCAGCGCGCGATGCTGGTCGGCGATCTCTTCACGCAGACGGATTGTCGCTTCAAGATTGACGCCATTTTCAAGATCGCTTTGCAGCGAGGCAAACTGGGCGAATTTATCTTTCATCAGCGCATCAATGCCGTAAAGCGCAACGCGACGGTAGTCGCCAATGATGCGGCCGCGGCCGTAGGCATCTGGCAAACCGGTAAGCACGCCGGACTTACGGCAGCGCAGAATATCCGGCGTATAAACATCGAATACGCCCTGGTTATGCGTTTTGCGGTACTCGGTAAAGACTTTTTTCAGGCCGGCGTCCAGCTCGCGTCCGTAAACTTTACAGGAGCCTTCCACCATCTTAATGCCGCCAAAAGGGATCAGCGCGCGTTTCAGCGGCGCTTCAGTCTGTAAGCCGACAATGGTTTCCAGTTTGCGGTCAATATAGCCAGCGTCATGGGAGGTAATAGTAGAGGCTAAATCGGTATCGAAATCGACCGGCGCGTGGGTGCGGTTTTCGAGCTTGATGCCCTCCATTACCTTATCCCACAGCTTAGTGGTCGCTTCAGTTGCGCCGCTCAGGAAGGATTCATCACCTTCATAAGGCGTATAGTTTTTCTGAATGAAGTCACGGACGTTGATGCTGTTCTGCCATTCGCCCTCTGCAAAGCCTGCCCAGGCAGCAGCCTGGTTTACATTTTGCTCGCTCATGTGATCACCTTTTCAATGAAGTTCTTTCGTTCCTGCTGCAGCACAGCAGGGCTTAATCCTGTTGTCGGCAATCAGTGATGATCGCCGTCCCGCAAATAGATAACCCAGTAGGTCAGGCCGACCAGCAATCCACCGCCAATAATGTTGCCAAGCGTCA
The DNA here is from genome assembly GCF_030433775.1 of Erwinia sp. PsM31. Taxonomy (NCBI): domain Bacteria; kingdom Pseudomonadati; phylum Pseudomonadota; class Gammaproteobacteria; order Enterobacterales; family Erwiniaceae; genus Erwinia; species Erwinia sp. PsM31. The sequence continues at coordinate 119,577 of NZ_JARUWZ010000004.1, read as the reverse complement.
CGGGGATAAGATTGTCAACAATGAAGTTGCCTACTGTCAGACTGGAAAAGTGTGCTGCCGTGGTTCCCGTGGCCTGCCAGAACTCCGGTGCGGCGAAATCTTTAATAACGATCGCCATGGGGATAAGGAACATGTTGGCGATACTGTGCTCAAAACCACTGGCGACAAACATCGCTACGGGCAGCACCATCGACAGCATTTTGTCCGTCAGGCTGCGGCCGGAATAGCTCATCCAGACCGCCATGCAAACCATCAGGTTAGCGAGGGTGCCGAGGCAGACAGCTTCAATAAAAGTATGGTGCATCTTATGGTCAGCCGTTTGCAGAACATTTAACCCCCATGCACCATTTGCCACCATATACTGGCCGGCAAACCAGATCAGCCCGACAAAAAACATTGCGCCGAAGAAATTCCCTATATAGACATTGAGCCAGTTGCGCGCCAGCTGACCCCAGGTAATCCGTCCGCTGGCTTTAGCCACCATGGTTAACACGGTCGAGGTGAAAAGGTCGGCACCGCAGACCACGACCAGCATCAGCCCCAGCGAAAAGCAGATGCCGCCAATAAGCTTCGCTACGCCATAAGGGATAGTTTCAGTCCCTGTTGTGGCCGTGATATAAAAAACAAACGCTATGGAAATAAAAACGCCTGCGGTAATCGCCAAAAAAAACGTGGTGAAGGGGTGCTTTTGAGCTTTATAGACACCGGCTTCCTCAGCGACTTTAGCCATTTCAGACGGTAAAAGTAAATCGAACGGATTGCCAGCTTTCACACTAACGTCTCCTGAAGTTTATCAACAACGAAATACTAACAAAGCAGTATAGGTGAGAAATTGATGTGGATCATATTGACGCCGGACATTGTCGGAACGAGTTAAAAAAAAGGCGTGTAAGGTGGGTTAATTTATTGATTTTATTAGTTAAAATTTATTTTAATTTATCTATTATTTTTTAAATAGCATCTGCTTTTCTGGTTAACAACTGCAATAAAATAGATCCCGAATAAATAAATTTTTTAATACCTGGAAATAAATAAACTACTTTTTATTAACCTTAAGAAAAATTAATGGATTAATTAGCGTTAAAACTGGCCCTGATAAAAGGCCCGCTTTTGTCGAGCGGGCCAAAAATATTATTTCCAGTAACGGCGTTTCGCCTGCTGCAGCTTTTCATAGGCAGCCAGCAGCGACTGATGAGCCGGGAAGGCCAGCAGCTCTTCATCCACGCTCTGCAACCCGTAGAAAGGCGCTTCACCGCTAATGGCGGCAGATGCCGCGTCTACGGCTTCCTGTCCATACATACGTACGAAAGCAGTATGATATTGCACAGGATCGCGTTCATCCTCAAGGCTCAACAGCAGCAGCGTTTGCAGACAGCGATAGTAGTTGGCGCGGGCGGGTGAAAACAGGGAGGCATTAAACTCCATAGTCCATTCCGTCCAGATCAGCGCCTGATCGATATCGCCGCCTGCCAGGGCCAGCATCGCTTTCAGCTCGCCGATACGCAGCGTGTACCAGCCGTTGTCTTTGCCTGTTGCCAGGCCCAGCAGCTCGCGTACGCGGGTAAAGTCGTCATGGCCGTCTTCGTCCAGGCGTTCAATCAGCGCCAGGTAATCCTCTTTTTCCCATTGGCTGTCGGGCAGTGATAACAGCGTATCGCGCAGGTAAGCGCCCATGCTGTTATTAGCCAGCAGCAAATCTTCCGCAGGATAGATATCTGACATGCCTGGCACAATGATACGGCAGGCATACACGTCCAGATGCTGATAGTCAGCAATATAGACTTCTTTATCTTCCGCTTTAAAGATGGCCATCAGCGTGGCGAATTCTTCCTGCGTGGTGCCTGCGAAGCTCCAGTCGACAAAAGGATAATCCGCCTCGTCCTTGAACATATCCCAGGAGATCAGACCGCTGGAATCGATAAAGTGCGTTTCCAGATTAGCGTGCTCGGCGACTTCTTCATCATCAAAGGTTGGCGGCGTAAAGACATCCAAATCTTTCAGCCCGCGTCCCTGCAGCAGTTCTGTCACGGTACGCTCCAGCGCCACGCCAAAATCAGGATGCGCGCCGAATGAAGCAAAACAGGTACCGTTTTGCGGGTTGAAGAGCACCACGCAAATAACCGGATAGTTGCCGCCCAGTGAAGCGTCGTAAGCGAAGATTGGGAAGCCTTCGGCTTCCAGTTTAGCAATGGACTCCACTACGCCCGGATAGCGGTTAAGCACCTCCTGCGGGATGGACGGCAGACTGATAGATTCGGCGATAATGCGGTTTTTGATATAGCGCTCGAAGACTTCAGAAAGGCCCTGAACGCGCGCTTCGTTGGCCGTGTTGCCTGCCGACATGCCGTTAGAGACGTAGAGGTTACCGATGATATTCATCGGAATATAAACCGTTTGCCCATCGGACTGACGCGTAAACGGCAGGCCGCAGATGCCGCGTGCGGCATTGCCGGACTGCAGATCGATCAAATCGCTGGCGCTAAGCGCCTGCTCAGGATCGTAAAACGCCTTCAGTCGCGCATCGAGAATGCCTTCCGGCAGGCTGTCGTCATCCGGCAGCGGAAACCATTTTTCGTCAGGATAATGCACGAAATCGCCGTTGGCGATCGCGTTACCTAACCAAAAATCAGCAAAGAAATAGTTGGTCGACAGACGCTCAAAATATTCACCCAGTGCCGAAGCCAGCGCCGCTTTTTTGCTGGCGCCTTTTCCGTTGGTGAAGCAGAGCGGGCAGTCGCGGTCGCGAATATGGACCGACCAGACATGAGGAACCGGATTCAGCCAGGAGGCCTCTTCAATATGGAAGCCAAGATCCTGTAATTTTTGCTGAAAGCGTGCGATGGAATCTTCCAGTGCGGCGTCTTTGCCTGGAATATAAGTTTGCGTCATAGTGCCCACTCGTTTTTGGGTTGTGCTGAAAACGCGCCATGATACGGGGTTTCCCGGCCATTCGCTATCCGACGAACTGTTTTACCCGGCTATTGTGGCATTTTTGCCTGCGCAGATCGGCCATAAAAAAAGCTAACCGGAAGACGCCTCACAAAATATCGTGGTCACTATATTTCACGCTACAAGCTGTTGCGGCGCAGGCCGCATAACTGGTCGGCTGACCCGATTAAACATTGCAGCGCCAGGGTGGCAATGATAAAACCGGTAGCAGACTCGAAATCGATTGATCTGAAAGTGGTGAGGGGAAATGAGCCAGGTTTTCAATTTTAGCTCCGGTCCAGCAATGCTGCCGGTAGAAGTGCTACGTCGTGCCGAACAGGAACTCTGCAACTGGCAGGGTTCAGGAACTTCCGTGATGGAGATCAGCCACCGCAGCAAGGAGTTTACGCAGGTGGCCGTGGAAGCGGAAAAAGATTTTCGCGATCTGCTGAAAATCCCCTCAAATTACAAAGTATTATTCTGCCACGGCGGCGCGCGCGCGCAGTTTGCTGCCGTTCCGATGAACCTGTTGGGCAGCCAGAGTACGGCAGACTATGCCGACGGCGGCTACTGGGCGCACAGCGCGATTAAAGAGGCGGAAAAATACTGTACGCCTAACGTCATTGACGTGAAAACAACCGTTGACGGGCTGCGCGCTATTACGCCTATGAGCCAGTGGGCGCTTTCAGATAAAGCAGCCTATGTTCACTATTGTCCAAACGAAACCATTGACGGTGTTGCTATTAATGAAGAGCCGGACTTCGGCGATAAGATTGCCGTAGCCGATCTCTCTTCCACTATTCTTTCCCGTCCGTTGGATATCAACCGCTATGGCGTCCTTTATGCCGGTGCGCAGAAGAACATTGGGCCAGCTGGCCTGACGCTGGTGGTCGTACGTGAAGATCTGCTGGGCAAAGCCCAGAAAGCGCTGCCGTCAATCCTGGATTACACGGTATTAAACGAAAACGACTCCATGTTTAACACGCCGCCGACTTTTGCATGGTATCTTTCCGGCCTGGTCTTTAAATGGCTGAAAGAACAGGGCGGCGTAGCGGAAATGGACAAGCGGAATCAGGCTAAAGCCGATCTGCTTTACGGTATCATTGATAACAGTGATTTTTACCGTAACGATGTGGCTCACGCTAACCGCTCGCGCATGAATGTGCCTTTCCAGCTGGCTGATGCAGCGTTGGATAAGGTTTTCCTCGAAGAATCATTCGCGGCTGGCCTGCATGCGTTAAAAGGTCATCGTGCCGTAGGCGGAATGCGCGCTTCAATTTACAATGCTATGCCGCTGGCAGGCGTTAAAGCGCTAACCGAATTTATGACTGATTTTGAACGTCGTCACGGTTAATTAGCCGGTACGGTTTTGATAGTAAAACCTCGCCCGGTGCGGGGTTTTGTTGCATTTTATCTGGAGAAGAAGTCTCACATGCAGGAATCCCTGACTTTACAACCCGTCGCGCGAGTAGAAGGTACCGTTAACCTACCTGGTTCCAAAAGCGTCTCAAATCGCGCTTTGCTGCTCGCTGCGCTGGCAAAAGGCACTACTCGTCTGACCAACCTTCTGGACAGTGATGACGTGCGTCATATGCTGAACGCGCTAAAAGCGCTGGGCGTAAGCTTTACGCTTTCTGAAGACCGCACAGAGTGTGAAGTGACTGGTCAGGGCGGCCCTCTGCAGTCGACGCAGCCGCTGGAGCTTTTTTTAGGCAATGCCGGGACGGCGATGCGCCCGCTGGCCGCCGCGCTTTGCCTGGGTTCTAACGATATTGTGCTGACCGGAGAGCCGCGGATGAAAGAACGTCCGATTGGTCATCTGGTCGATGCGTTGCGCCAGGGCGGCGCGCAGATCGACTATCTTGAACAGACGGATTATCCGCCGCTGCATATCAAAGGCGGCTTCAGCGGGGGCGAAGTGGCCGTCGACGGTAGCGTCTCCAGCCAGTTCCTGACCGCGCTGCTGATGACCGCGCCGCTGGCTCCACAAAACACGACCATTGCCATTAAGGGCGAGCTGGTTTCAAAACCTTATATCGATATTACCCTGAACCTGATGCAGACCTTTGGCGTCACGGTAGAAAACGATAATTACGCTGTATTTCGTATCAGGGGCAATCAGAACTATACCTCGCCAGGCGATTATCTGGTGGAAGGCGATGCCTCTTCCGCCTCCTATTTCCTCGCAGCGGCCGCAGTCAAAGGCGGTACGGTTAAAGTCACCGGTATCGGTCGAAAAAGTATGCAGGGCGACATTCATTTTGCCGACGTGCTGGAAAAAATGGGCGCGGTTATTGAATGGGGCGACGACTATATCGCCTGCACGCGCGGCGAACTGAACGCTATCGATCTGGATATGAACCATATTCCGGACGCGGCGATGACTATCGCCACGGCGGCACTGTTTGCCAAAGGCACTACGGTAATGCGTAATATCTACAACTGGCGCGTGAAAGAAACCGATCGTCTTGCGGCAATGGCGACCGAGCTGCGTAAAGTTGGTGCTGAAGTCGAAGAAGGGCATGACTATATTCGCATCACGCCGCCTGAAACTATTCAGTATGCTGAAATCGGCACTTACAACGATCACCGTATGGCGATGTGCTTCTCGCTGGTGGCCTTGTCTGCTACGCCAGTGACCATTCTCGATCCGAAATGCACGGCCAAGACCTTCCCGGATTATTTCGAGCAGTTTGCACGTCTCAGCCAGCCGGCATAACGAACGCCCCCGCTGCATACCTGTGCAGCGGGTTGCGATCTGCTTCACGCTCCTGGCATTGGTTGCCTGGGAAATCCTTTTGCGGTTCTCGATTAATTTCAGCCCGTCTACGCTTAAGGGGTAACGATCGTCAGTAGAGCAGCGTATAATATGCGGCGTTATTTGCCTGAGCAGGTTAAGCAGGCATTCCACCAACAGGAGAACGACATGACGCCTATAGCCCAGGTGATCACCATTGATGGTCCAGGCGGAGCCGGTAAAGGGACCTTGTGCAAGGCAATGGCTGAGGCATTAAACTGGCATCTGTTGGATTCAGGCGCTATTTATCGCGTGCTGGCGCTGGCCGCGTTACACCATCAGGTAGACATGACTTCTGAAGAGGCGCTGGTCCCTATCGCGGCGCATCTGGATGTTCGCTTTGTGCCCAGCGATGGCGAGATGGAAGTCATCCTTGAGGGCGAAAACGTCTCAAGCGAAATTCGCACTCAGGATGTCAGCAATACGGCCTCGAAAGTCGCCGCTTTCCCGCGCGTACGTGAAGCGCTGCTGCGCCGTCAGCGGGGATTCCGGGAAGCGCCAGGCCTTATTGCGGACGGAAGAGATATGGGTACGGTGGTTTTTCCGGACGCCCAGGTAAAGATTTTTCTGGATGCCAGCCCTGAAGAGCGTGCGCATCGCCGTATGCTACAGTTGCAGGAGAAGGGCTTTAGTGTTAACTTTGAACGCCTTTTATCTGAGATAAAAGAGCGTGACGATCGCGATCGCAACCGTGCTATCGCACCGTTAAGACCGGCAGAAGACGCGTTAGTGCTGGATTCAACCAGCATGTCAATCGAGCAGGTGATTGAAACTGCTCTGAATTATGCGCGCGAAAAACTTTCTCTGCCGCAGTAGCATCGCAGAACCGATTTTTTTAACCCTTTGATATGGATATCACAGGGCATGTGAAACAACCCCACCCGGCAGGATGTCAGGTGGACGTTAAATTGAAGAATCCTGAAGATTATCAATATGACTGAATCTTTTGCTCAACTATTTGAAGAATCCTTAAAAACAATCGAAACCCGCCCGGGTTCCATCGTTCGTGGCGTTGTTGTCTCTATCGACAAAGACGTAGTTCTGGTTGATGCGGGTCTGAAATCTGAATCTGCAATTCCTGCAGAGCAGTTCAAGAACGCAGCCGGCGAACTGGAAATCCAGGTAGGCGACGAAGTTGACGTTGCTCTGGACGCAGTGGAAGACGGCTTCGGTGAAACCCTGCTGTCCCGTGAGAAAGCTAAGCGTCATGAAGCCTGGATCACGCTGGAAAAAGCTTACGAAGATGCTGAAACTGTTACCGGTGTTATCAACGGCAAAGTGAAAGGTGGCTTCACAGTTGAGCTGAACGGTATTCGTGCGTTCCTGCCAGGTTCCCTGGTTGATGTTCGTCCAGTACGCGACACGCTGCACCTGGAAGGCAAAGAGCTTGAATTCAAAGTAATCAAGCTGGATCAGAAACGTAACAACGTGGTGGTTTCACGTCGTGCGGTTATCGAATCCGAAAACAGCGCAGAGCGCGATCAGCTGCTGGAAAACCTGCAGGAAGGCATGGAAGTTAAAGGTATCGTTAAGAACCTCACTGACTACGGTGCATTCGTTGATCTGGGCGGCGTTGACGGCCTGCTGCACATCACTGACATGGCCTGGAAACGCGTTAAGCACCCAAGCGAAATTGTCAACGTTGGCGACGAAATCACTGTTAAAGTGCTGAAGTTCGACCGCGAACGTACCCGTGTTTCTCTGGGTCTGAAACAGCTGGGCGAAGATCCATGGGTCGCAATCGCTAAGCGTTACCCGGAAGGCACCCGCCTGACTGGTCGTGTAACCAACCTGACCGACTACGGCTGCTTCGTTGAAATCGAAGAAGGCGTTGAAGGCCTGGTGCACGTTTCAGAAATGGACTGGACCAACAAAAACATTCATCCGTCTAAAGTTGTTAACGTGGGCGATGTTGTTGAAGTTATGGTTCTGGACATCGACGAAGAACGTCGTCGTATCTCCCTGGGTCTGAAGCAGTGCAAATCTAACCCATGGCAGCAGTTCGCAGAAACCCACAACAAGGGCGACCGCGTTGAAGGTAAAATCAAGTCAATCACTGACTTCGGTATCTTCATCGGCCTGGACGGCGGCATCGACGGCCTGGTTCACCTGTCTGACATCTCCTGGAACGCTACCGGAGAAGAAGCAGTTCGTGAATACAAGAAAGGCGACGAAATCGCTGCTGTGGTTCTGCAGGTTGACGCAGAGCGCGAGCGTATCTCCCTGGGCGTTAAGCAGCTGGCAGAAGATCCGTTCAACAACTACATCTCTCTGAACAAGAAAGGTGCCATTGTTAACGGTAAAGTCACTGCAGTTGACGCTAAAGGTGCTACAGTTGAACTGGCAGACGGCGTTGAGGGTTACCTGCGCGCTTCTGAAGCTTCAATCGACCGTGTAGAAGATGCTACGCTGGTTCTGAACGTTGGCGACGACGTTGAAGCTAAGTTCACTGGCGTGGATCGCAAAAACCGCGTAGTGAGCCTGTCTGTTCGTGCTAAAGACCAGGCTGACGAGAAAGAAGCTATCAATACTGTTAACACCAAACAGGAAGAAGGCAACTTCTCTAACGCTATGGCTGAAGCATTTAAAGCAGCTAAAGGCGAGTAATTGCGCTTGCATCAGGGCGGCTTAAGCTGCCCTGAACCAGCCGTGATTGCCAAAGCCTTTTCCAACAGGGATTAACCGGAGGATTTATGACCAAGTCAGAACTGATTGAAAGACTTGCTGGCCAGCACTCTCATATTCCGGCGAAAGTCGTTGAGGATGCGGTAAAAGAGATGCTTGAGCACATGGCCACTACGCTGGCCCAGGGCGAACGCATCGAAATCCGGGGCTTCGGCAGTTTTTCTTTGCACTATCGTGCTCCCCGTACCGGTCGTAACCCTAAAACGGGTGACAAGGTTGAGCTGGAAGGTAAATACGTTCCGCACTTCAAACCGGGCAAGGAATTACGCGATCGCGCGAATATCTACGGCTAAGGTTTCGCATTACCACGCAATAAAACGACACTTCGGTGTCGTTTTTTTTTGCCTGCAGCATAGCTGGATCCAGTCCGATAGTGGATTAACCAGAGCCTCCTCGCAAACCCTGTATTGCTTTCTGCAACCTGATAAAAATGTTGCGCTACGTTTCTGAAGACTGAGAAATGCTGGCTGCGCCCGTAATGAAACCCCGTCAGACTTCCGTCATGCGTAACGGAGGTAGCATTATGTCCTATAGCCTTAGCCGACTCTCGCTGTGGATGATTATCGCAGCGCTGCCGCTTTGTTGGTTGCGGGCGCTGCCTGATACAGCCGCCATCCAGCTTTTGCTGGGGCTGATTGCGCTCCTGTTGATAACCCGACAGCGCTGGTTAAGAGAAAGTGCCCTGGTTCTGCTGCTTTTTATCTGGGCCGTTATCCCGGCAAAAACGCTTCTACAACAAACCGCCTTTCTCTCAGCGGCTCCTGTTGAAGCCGTAGTGGGCATTGAACAGCTACAGCCGCAGTCGCAACGCGTCAAAATACGCATTGAAAGCGTGGCGGAGAAACGTCTTTTTCCACCTGTTTACGCCCTGATCGCTATACCGGGTACCCAAACGTTTTGTCCGGGCCAGCATTGGCGTATGAAGCTCAGGCTGCGGCCCGTGCATGCGCGCCTTAACGAGGGCGGCTTCGATGCGCAACGTTTCGCGCTGGCTGTCAGCACGTCGCTGACGGGCAGGGCGCTGACATGGCAGATTGTCGACAGCCGCTGTGGCTGGCGTGAAAAAGTCATGCAGAAAAGTCGTGACTATTTCGCCGCCTTGCCCTGGCATAGCGTTATCCTGGCGTTGACGTTTGGTGAACGTAGCGAACTAAGCAGCGAGACAAAAGCGTTGCTGAGGGAGACCGGGACGGCGCATTTGATGGCGATTTCAGGCATGCATATAGGCCTGGCTGCGAGCGTAGGCTGGCTGATAGCGCGAATTTTCCAGCCTTGCTTCCGCGCCAGCTGGATAGAGTATCGTTTTCCCCTGTTTAGCGGCATCGCGCTGGCGCTGATCTACTGCTGGCTTTCCGGCGGAAGCCCTCCGGCGCTGCGGGCGATAGTGGCGCTGCTTAGCTGGAGCCTGCTGCGCCTGAAGGGGCGTAACTGTAGCGGCTGGCAGGTTTGGCGGCTGTGTATCGGTGCTATTTTGTTTTTCGATCCCTTAAGCATTTTGTCGGACAGCTTATGGTTGTCAGCTGTTGCCGTCGCCGGGTTACTTCTCTGGTATCAATGGTTTCCGCTTTCCGGACGCTTTATCGGGAAAAAACGCTGGCTGCCGTTACAGCTGCTGCACTTACAGACCGGGCTGTTTTTATTATTGATGCCGCTACAGATCTTTATTTTTCACGGCGTGAGCGTCAGCGCGCTGCTGGCTAACCTGTGGGCAGTGCCGCTGGTCACGTTGCTTACGGTACCGCTGATCCTTGGCGCCGTTTTATCGCTGCCTGTCGCATCGCTAAGCCAGCTGCTCTGGTGGGCGGCGGATCGCTCATTGGCGCTGGTTTTTTATCCCTTACGGCAGCTGCCCGACGGCTGGCTTACCGTCAGCCAGCAGGCATTATGGCTCAGTCCCGTGTGCCTGCTGCTGCTCTTTGCCTGGCGCTTTCACTGGTGGCGAAGTTCCCCTTTTACGCTGGCCAGCTTATGTCTGGCGCTGCTGTGCTGGCGGCTGCACGTCAGGCAGCCAGAGTGGCGTATGGATATGCTGGATATCGGTCATGGACTGGCCGTAGTAATTTCGCAGCGGGGAAATGCGGTTGTGTATGATACCGGCAACAGATGGGCAGGGGGCGACGCGGCCTCAAGCCAGATTATTCCCTGGCTTCGCTGGCAGGGCATAAGCCTACAACACATTATCTTAAGCCACGGCCATCTCGACCATATCGGCGGCCTGGAAAGCCTGCACAAGGCGTTTCCCGCAGCGAAAATCCACAGCGATTTGGGCGTATCGGGACATTTACCCTGCTATCAGGGCCAAAACTGGCGCTGGCAGACGTTAAATTTTCAGGTTCTCTGGCCGGAGCGACCGCAGAAAGAGCACGGTAATAATCAGTCCTGCGTCGTAATGGTGACGGATGGTAAATGGCGGGTTTTGCTGACCGGGGATATTGAGACGCCCGCAGAGCTACAGCTTGTCAGGCGCTATGGCGAAGCGTTACGGGCGGATCTATTACAGGTGCCGCATCACGGTAGTGGAACGTCGTCTTCGCCGCCCCTGCTGCGAAGGGTGGCTGGCCAGGCCGCGCTGGCTTCCGCTGCCCGCTATAGCGTCTGGAAGCTACCGGCGGAAAGGGTAATTACCCGCTATCTGAAGAACAATTACAGCTGGTACGACACGGCTGTGGCAGGGCAAATCAGCGTAGAATTTTCTAAGGATAACTGGCGTGTTTTAAGCTTAAGAGCGCAAATAATGCCCCGTTGGTACCATCAGTGGTTTGGCGTAACACGTTATTCCAGTTAGAATGAGCGGCTATTTCAATTGGAAGCTGGTTAACACATGCATCAGGACAAAGATCTCTCCACCTGGCAGACCTTTCGACGCCTCTGGCCGATGATCAAACCCTTTAAACCGGGGCTGGCCGTCTCCTCCGTTGCTCTTATTATTAACGCAGCGGGCGACGTGCTGATGATGTCCTTACTTAAGCCGCTGCTGGACGATGGTTTTGGTAAAGCGGACTCCTCCGTACTGGTCTGGATGCCCCTCGCCGTTATCGGCCTGATGCTGGTACGCGGCATATCAAGCTATATCTCAAGCTACTGCATCTCCTGGGTATCGGGGAATGTGGTGATGTCGATGCGTCGGCGTCTTTTCAGCCATATGATGGGGATGCCGGTCGCTTTCTTCGATCAGCAATCTACCGGCACGTTGCTGTCGCGCATTACTTATGATTCCGAACAGGTCGCCTCATCGTCTTCCAGCGCGCTGGTAACGGTAGTGCGCGAAGGCGCATCCATTATCGGCCTGTTTATTATGATGTTTTACTACAGCTGGCAGCTGTCGCTAATCCTGATCCTGCTGGCGCCGGTCGTCTCCTTTGCAATCCGTATGGTGTCAAAACGCTTTCGTAATATCAGCAAAAGCATGCAAAACACCATGGGCCAGGTGACCACCAGCGCAGAACAGATGCTGAAAGGGCATAAAGAAGTGCTGATCTTTGGCGGACAGCAAATCGAAACCCAGCGTTTTGACCGCGTCAGCAATCGGATGCGTCAGCAGGGGATGAAACTGGTTTCCGCTTCTTCCGTGTCCGATCCTATTATTCAGCTTATCGCTTCGCTGGCGCTGGCTTTTGTTCTGTATGCTGCCAGCTTCCCAAGCGTAATGGCAACGCTGACACCGGGCACGATTACCGTCGTCTTTACCTCTATGTTTGGTTTGATGCGCCCGCTAAAATCGCTGACGAACGTTAACGCCCAGTTCCAGCGCGGCATGGCCGCCTGCCAGACGCTTTTCTCCATTCTCGACAGCGAGCAGGAAGTTGATACGGGCACGCGCGTGATTGAGCGCGCTCGCGGCGATGTGGAGTTCCGCAATGTGACCTTTACCTATCCGGGACGCGAAACGCCTGCGCTGCATAATATCAACCTGGCGATCCCGGAGGGCAAAACCGTTGCGCTGGTGGGACGGTCTGGATCGGGTAAATCCACGATTGCCAGCCTGATGACGCGTTTTTACGATATCCAGCAGGGCGAAATTCTGATGGATGGTCACGATCTGCGTGAATATACGCTCAGCTCGCTGCGAAATCAGGTCGCTTTAGTCTCGCAAAACGTGCATCTGTTTAACGACACGGTAGCCAATAATATCGCCTACGCCCGCAACGAGCAGTACAGCCGGGAAGATATCGAAAAAGCGGCAACGATGGCGCACGCTATGGACTTTATCAGTAAAATGGATAACGGCCTGGATACGGTCATCGGTGAAAATGGCGTGCTGCTTTCCGGCGGCCAGCGCCAGCGTATTGCCATTGCCCGCGCGCTGCTGCGTGACTGTCCGATCCTGATCCTGGATGAGGCTACTTCCGCGCTGGATACCGAGTCGGAGCGCGCTATTCAGTCAGCGCTGGATGAGCTGCAAAAAAACCGTACCTCGCTGGTTATTGCGCATCGCCTCTCCACTATTGAAAAGGCAGATGAAATCGTTGTGGTTGAGGATGGCCATATCGTGGAGCGCGGCAGCCATACCGAGCTGTTAGCGCGCCAGGGTGCCTATGCTCAGCTTCATAAAATGCAGTTTGGTCAATGATTGAGCGCCTCTGGAGCGGTCGGTCCGGCCTCTGGCGGCTGCTGCTGCCATTCAGCTGGCTGTACGGGCTGATCACCAGCCTGATCCGCTTTAGCTATCGTCAGGGCTGGCGAAAGGCCTGGCGCGCGCCGGTGCCCGTGGTCGTGGTCGGGAATCTGACGGCTGGCGGCAACGGCAAAACGCCGGTGGTGATTTGGCTGGTGCAGGCACTGCAGCAGCGTGGTCTGCGCCCCGGCGTGGTATCCAGAGGCTACGGCGGTAAAGCGGAAGCTTATCCGCTGGTGCTTGATGGCAATACGACCACTAGCGAGGCGGGTGATGAACCGATACTGATCTATCGCCGCACCGGCGCGGCGGTGGCCGTTTCACCCCGCCGTAAAGACGCCGTGCAGGCGCTGCTGGCGCAGGGCGAGGTGGATATTATTATCACCGACGACGGCCTGCAGCATTACGCGCTGGCCAGAGATTTTGAAATAGTCGTTATTGATGGTCAGCGTCGATTTGGCAACGGCTGGTGGCTGCCGGCCGGTCCAATGCGCGAGCGGGCATCACGCCTGCAAACGGTGGACGCGGTCATTACTAACGGCGGCGCGGCGCTGGCTGATGAAACAGCGATGCGCCTGACGCCCGGCCTTGCTGTCAATCTGCAAACCGGCGAAACCCGCCCTGCGGCATCGCTTGGCGACGTGGTCGCTATGGCAGGTATCGGTCATCCGCCGCGTTTTTTTGCCACGCTGCGTCAGCTGGGCGTTATCCCGATTAAGGAAGTCTCTTTCGCCGATCACCAGGCCTACAGCGAGGCGCAGCTGGCCCCGCTGGCGACTGCACACCAGGCGCTGCTGATGACGGAGAAGGATGCGGTTAAAGCCAGCCGCTTTGCCGCGGCTAACTGGTGGTATCTGCCGGTGGACGCGGCGCTGCCGACGGATCGGGCTGACGCGCTGCTGAACCGCATTATTGCCCTTACGCAAAAATAACTCGCTAAACTGAATGCACTATGTGAATACAGGTGCATTATGTCGATTTCTCTCTCACTAATTCAGGCCCGCCATATTCATCTTGCCGCTCAGGGGCTGCTTCGTCCGCCGCAGCGCAAAGCGCGATTTACCGATCTGCTTAATTGCGTGCGGCAAATGTCTCTGCTGCAAATCGACACTATCCATGTAGTCGCCCGCAGCCCTTATCTGGTGCTGTTCAGCCGACTTGGCGACTATCCGTCCGCGTGGCTGGAAGAGGCGTTGGCCAGCGGCAGACTGTTTGAATACTGGGCGCATGAGGCCTGTTTTATTCCTGCTGAGGATTATCCGCTGCTGCGCCACCGTATGCTTTCGCCGCAGGCTATGGGCTGGAAATATAACGGCGCATGGGCAGAGACGCGGCAGCAGGAGGTCGCGCAGCTGCTGGCGCATATCAAAGATCACGGGCCGGTAAGATCGGCCGACTTCGCCGCGCCGCCGGGCCAGCAGTCCGGCTGGTGGGCGTGGAAACCGCACAAGCGCCATCTGGAAAACTTATTTACCGCCGGGGAATTGATGGTGGTCGAACGGCGTAATTTCCAGCGGGTTTATGACCTTCGTCAGCGGGTGCTGCCGAAATGGGATGATGCGCTGCACGCGCTGGAAGAGAAAGAGGCGGTCAGGCAAATGTTGTACAACAGCGCGCAAAGTCTGGGGCTTTTCCGGGCCGAGTGGCTGGCAGATTACTATCGGCTGAAGCGTGCGCCGGTAAAAGAGCAGCTGGCAATGTGGATTGAGACGGGCACGGTAGTGCCGGTGGAGGTCGAAACGTTAGGGCAGTGCTATCTCCATCACTCACAGCTGCCGATGCTGGAGCAAAAAAGCCAGGCCACGCATACTGCGCTGCTGTCGCCTTTCGATCCGGTGGTGTGGGATCGCAAGCGGGCGCTGGAACTGTTTAACTTCTCCTATCGTCTGGAGTGCTATACGCCGGAAGCGAAGCGGCAGTATGGCTACTTTGTTTTGCCGATACTGCATCGCGGCGCGCTAAAAGGGCGGCTGGATGCCAAAATGCAGCGCAAAGAAAAAGTTTTGCTGATCAAGCAACTGTGGCTGGAGCCGGGCGTGAGGATCACCGCCGGGCTGCTGACCGATCTTCAGCAGGCCATCAGCCGTTTTGCCCGCTGGCAGGGCGCGCAAAAAGTACATCTGCTAAACCTGCCTGCGGAACTGGCCGCGATCTGGCCAAAAGAATGGGCGCTTTAAGCCGACGGGGAGGTTAACCGCTCAACCGCGAGCTATGATATTCTAATGTTCTGTCTGATCGGATCCACCAGGGAGACACCATGGATCATCGTTTGCTTGAAATCGTTGCTTGCCCGGTTTGTCACGGTAAGCTGTATTACAATAAAGATCGTCAGGAACTTATCTGCAAGCCTGACGGGCTGGCTTATCCGGTGCGTGACGGCATCCCCGTTCTGCTTGAAACGGAAGCGCGCTCGCTGACGCTGGAAGAGACGCATCCATGAGTTTCGTCGCAATTATTCCGGCGCGCTACGCTTCCACCAGGCTGCCCGGAAAACCGCTGGTCGATATCCACGGCAAGCCGATGATCGTGCATGTTATGGAACGCGCGCGTGAATCAGGAGCCGAGCGCGTGATTGTCGCTACGGATAATAATGACGTCGCGCGTGCTGTAGAAGCAGCGGGCGGCGAAGTTTGCATGACGCGAGCCGATCATCAGTCCGGCACGGAAAGGCTGGCCGAGGTGATTGAGAAATACCGTTTCCCTGACGAGACGGTGATCGTCAACGTGCAGGGCGATGAGCCGATGATCCCGCCGGTCATCATCCGGCAGGTAGCGGATAATCTGGCGAAAAGCAGCGTAGGTATGGCGACGCTGGCGGTACCAATCGAGTCAGCGGAAGAAGCGTTTAACCCTAACGCCGTGAAGGTGGTCAGGGATGCGCAGGGCAACGCGCTCTATTTTTCGCGCGCGACCATCCCGTGGGACCGCGAGCGGTTTGCCGTTTCGCAGCAGGCGATTGGCGATCATTTTCTGCGCCATATCGGCATTTACGGCTATCGTGCCGGCTTTATCCGCCGCTATGTCAGCTGGCAGACCAGCCCGCTGGAGCAGATTGAGCTGCTCGAACAGCTGCGGGTACTGTGGTACGGCGAAAAAATCCATGTTGACGTGGCGCAGGCCGTTCCGGGCGCGGGTGTTGATACACCGGAAGATCTGGAACGCGTGCGGGCAGCCATGCAGTAACTATTTTCAGGGCCGGCAGCGGCCCTGGTTCTCTGCTTCTTGCTATTACCAGGAAAAAAACGGCAATCCGACTTCGCTTGCGATCAGGAGCAGCAGATGGAACATCTTCGTTCAGAACTTTCGATAGTGCTGGGTGAGACGCTAAGCCGTCTCGAATGCATCAGCGAACAGCCTTATGCCAGCCTCTACTCGCTTTACGATGGGAAAGGCCATTCTCTGCCGCTGATGGCAAAATACTTCAATACCAAAGGAATCGCCTCGCAGGAAGCCTATAAGCTGTCGATGCTGGCGCGCGAAAGCACCGTGCGTATGCCGACGGTATACGGGCTGATCGTCAGCCAGCTGCCGCCGCAGCATGAGATCCTGCTGATTGAGCGCATGGGCGGCGTTTCGGTCGAAGCGCCCACCCGCACGCCGGCTCGCTGGCAGCAGCTGCAGGATCAGATCGTCGCCGCGCTGCTGGCCTGGCATCGCATCGACAGCCACGGTCTGGTCGGTACGGTAGACAGCACGCAGGAGAATAACTGGCCCGCCTGGTATAAACAGCGGGTTGAGGTGTGGTGGTCAACGCTGAGCTATATGCGCCCGGAGCGGCTGACGATGGAAGATCACCGTTTTCTCTTTCGCTGTCGCCAGAACCTCTGCGCGCTTTTTGACGACTTCGACGATCCCTGCGTGCTGGTGCACGGCAACCTGTCGCTCAGCAATATGCTGAAGGAGGCCTGGAGCGACCAGCTGCTGTCAATGATCAATCCCGGCAGAACGCTCTGGGCGCCGCGTGAATACGAGCTGTTTCGCCTGAGTGAGGAAGGCCCGGCGGAAGCGCTGCTGTTCCGCTATCTGCAACAGGCGCCCGTCGCGGAAGGATTTATCGCCAGACGCTGGCTCTATATGCTGTGGGAAGAAGCGGATCGGCTGATCCATACCGGCCGTTTCAACCGCGCCCGCTTCGATTTAGCCGCTCGCTCCCTGCTGCCCTGGCTTGAGTGAAGGCGACGTTATCTTTTGCCAGAGTCGTCCCAGCGTCTCATAGATGGCGCGCTCGCTGTGACCAAGCCACAGCGAGGAGGGAATGGCTTTCTCCCACGCGTTCAGCGGCGAAGCGATAGCCAGCTGATTAGCCGGCGCGGGCAGCGGATCCAGCCCCTGCTGCTGAAAAAACAGCATGGCGCGCGGCAGATGCGAGGCGGAGGTCACCAGCAGGAAAGGGCGGCGGCCAACCACTTTAGCCACCTCCCGCGCTTCCTGGCTCGTATCGCGCGGCTTATCCAGCGTAATAATGGCGCTGCGCGGTACGCCCAATGACTGCGCCACTCTGGCCGTGACTTCCGCCGAGCTGACGGGATTGTTCTGCGCGGCCGCGCCGGTAAAGATCAGCGTCGATCCTGGATTTTCACGCCACAAACGGATCCCTTCCACCAGCCTTGGCAAACTGTTGCCGATCATATTCGATCCCGGCGCCCACTGCGGATTCCACGTATAGCCGCCGCCCAGCACCACAACGTAGTCCACCTTCCGGCTCTCCTGCCACGTAGCGAAACGGTTCTCAACAGGGGACAGCAGGCTATCAGCAACAGGCTGAAGGCTGATCAATAACAAGATTAGCCAGGCAGAAGAGAGTATAATTTTCCCGGTTTTTTGCCAGCGGCTGCGCCAGAGCAGAAAAAGTCCGACCGCCATCACTAACAGCAGCAGCGGCAAGGGCATCAGCAGGCCGCCAATCGCTTTTTTAAGCGTAAAAAGCATAAAAACAGCTTCCTTTTGTCCGAAAAAACGCCACCCGAAAGCGAAGCAGTGACGGAAAGGTTCATTCTCCCTCAGTGTATGCCAAAATAGCCGCCGGATTCACCCTTTTGCCCAGCCCGGAGCCCGCTTATGCAGGATCGCAACTTTGATGATATTGCGGAAAAATTTTCGCAGAATATCTACGGCACCACCAAAGGCCGTATTCGCCAGGCCATCGCCTGGCAGGAGCTGGAGGCGATTCTGGCGACGCTGCCACAAAGGCCGCTGAGCGTGCTGGATGCGGGCGGCGGCGAAGGCCAAATCAGCTGTGGGCTGGCGAGCCTTGGCCATCAGGTTCTGCTGTGCGATTTATCCGAAGAAATGCTGCAGCGCGCGCGCCTTAACGCCAGCGAGCAAGGTGTGAGCGACCACATGGAATTCAGACAAATCAGCGCGCAGGAAGTCGGTCAGCATTTGGTTCAGCCTGTCGATCTGGTATTGTTTCACGCTGTGCTTGAATGGGTTGCCGAGCCGGAAGCGGTGCTGGCCGCGCTTTACGATACGCTGGCGCCCGGCGGCGTGCTCTCGCTGATGTTTTACAACCTCAACGGGCTGATGATGCAGACGCTGGTGCTGGGCAACTTTGGCTATATGCAGGCCGATTTGCGCAAGCGCAAACGTAAAACCCTGTCGCCGGACTATCCGCGCGACCCGGAGCAGGTCTATCGCTGGCTGGCGGAGATCGGCTTCACCGTCGAAAGCAAAGCCGGCGTGCGCGTTTTTCACGACTATATGCGCGATAAGCACAAGCAAACAGAACGATTTGACGAGATCCTGGCGCTGGAAAAGCGCTTTTGCCGCCAGGAGCCATTTTTAAGTTTGGGTCGCTATATCCACGTAACAGCGCGGAAGCCCATAAAGGACGAAGCATGAGTGAATTTTCCCAGACAGTACCGGAGCTGGTTGCCTGGGCGCGAAAAAATGATTTTTCCGTCTCGTTGCCTACCGAACGTCTGGCTTTTTTGCTGGCGGTCGCCACGCTTAACGGCGAGCGCATGGATGGCGAGATGAGCGAAGGCGAACTTACGGACGCCTTCCGTCACGTCAGCGAAGGATTTGAACAGACCAGCGAAACCGTCAGCGTCCGCGCCAACAACGCTATCAACGACATGGTGCGGCAGCGTTTGCTTAATCGCTTTACCAGCGAACAGGCTGAAGGGCAGGCCATTTACCGCCTGACGCCGCTCGCGATCGGCATCACCGATTACTACATTCGCCAGCGTGAGTTTTCTACGCTGCGGCTCTCCATGCAGCTTTCTATCGTGGCAAGCGAACTGAAGCGCGCGGCGGATGCGGCGGATGAAGACGGCGATGACTTTCACTGGCACCGCAACGTCTTCGCGCCGCTAAAATATTCCGTTGCCGAGATTTTTGACAGCATTGATATCACCCAGCGCATTATGGATGAGCAGCAGCAGGCGGTGAAAGACGATATCGCGCAGCTGCTCAACAAAGACTGGCGCGCGGCGATTGAAAGCTGCGAGATGCTGCTGAATGAAACCTCCGGCACGCTGCGCGAACTGCAGGATACGCTGGAAGCCGCAGGCGACAAGCTGCAGGCTAACCTGCTGCGGATCCAGGACGCCACTCTGGGCAGTCCCGACCTCGGCTTTATCGACAAGCTGGTGTTCGATCTGCAAAACAAGCTTGACCGCATTATCAGCTGGGGCCAGCAGGCCATCGATCTCTGGATTGGCTACGACCGCCACGTGCATAAATTTATCCGTACCGCGATTGATATGGATAAAAACCGCGTCTTCGCTCAGCGCCTGCGTCAGTCGCTGCAAAACTATTTCGACGCGCCGTGGGCGCTGACCTATGCCAATGCCGAACGCCTGTTTGACGTGCGTGACGAAGAGCTGACGCTGCGTAACGAAGAGGTGATGGGCGAACTGCCTGCCGAACTGGAATACGAAGAGCTGAGCGAAATTCGCGAGCAGCTGGCCGCCATGATCGAAGAGGCATTGGCCATCTATAAAGCCCAGCAAAAACCGCTGAATCTGGGCGTGGTGATGCGCGACTATCTGGCGCAATATCCCCGCGCCCGCCATTTTGACGTGGCAAGGATCGTGGTCGACCAGGCCGTGCGTTTAGGCGTCGCCGAAGCTGATTTTTCCGGTCTGCCCGCCGAGTGGCAGGCCATTAATGATTACGGAGCCAAGGTACAGGCGCATGTCATCGATAAATATTGAACAAGTGATGCCGGTTAAGCTGGCGATGGCGCTGGCTAACCCGTTATTTCCCGCGCTCGACAGCCAGCTGCGCGCGGGCCGCCATATCGGTATTGAAGAGCTGGACAATCATGCTTTTCTGATGGATTACCAGGAATATCTGGAAGAGTTTTACCTGCGCTATAACGTGGAGCTTATCCGCGCGCCGGAAGGCTTTTTCTATCTGCGTCCCCGCTCTACCACGCTGATTGCGCGCTCGGTGCTTTCCGAACTGGATATGATGGTGGGCAAAGTCCTGTGCTGGCTTTACCTCAGCCCCGAGCGGCTGGCCAATGAAGGCATCTTCACCCAGCAGGAGCTGTACGACGAACTGCTGACGCTGGCGGATGAAAGCAAGCTGCTTAAGCTGGTAAACCAGCGCTCAACCGGTTCGGATCTGGACCGTCAGAAGCTGCATGAAAAAATGCGCGCCTCCTTAAGCCGCCTGCGTCGTCTGGGCATGGTGTGGTTTATGGGCCATGACAGCAGCAAGTTCCGCATCACCGAATCCGTGTTCCGCTTTGGCGCCGACGTGCGTAGCGGGGACGATCCTCGCGAAGCGCAGCTGAGAATGATCAGAGACGGCGAGGCAATGTTTACGGAAAGCGGCCAGGCCCGCCAGAACGAAGAAGAGCAGGGTAACGACGCCGGCCAGGCGGAGGAAGAAGAATGATTGAACGCGGAAAATTTCGCTCGCTAACGCTGGTTAACTGGAACGGCTTTTTTGCCCGAACCTTCGATCTTGACGAACTGGTTACCACGCTGTCCGGCGGTAACGGCGCGGGGAAATCGACCACGATGGCCGCTTTCGTTACCGCGCTGATCCCCGATCTGACGCTGCTGCACTTTCGTAACACTACGGAAGCGGGCGCGACCTCCGGCTCGCGTGACAAAGGCCTGCACGGCAAGCTCAAGCCGGGCGTCTGCTATGCGGCGCTGGACGTGGTTAACTCGGTGCACCAGCGCGTTATCGTCGGCGTGCGCCTGCAGCAAATCGCCGGCCGCGACCGCAAAGTGGATATCAGACCGTTCAGTATTCACGGCCTGCCGACGTCCATTAACCCGACGGAGATCCTGACCGAAACGGTTAACGCTCGTCAGGCTCGCGTGCTGCCGCTCAGCGAGCTGAAAGAGAAGTTCGAAGCGATGGAGAGCGTGCAGTTTAAGCAGTACAACTCCATTACTGAATACCACTCGATGATGTTCGATCTGGGCATTGTGGCGCGTCGTCTGCGCTCTGCGGCGGATCGCAGCAAATACTACCGCCTGATCGAGGCGTCGCTGTACGGCGGCATCTCCAGCGCCATTACGCGCTCGCTGCGTGACTACCTGCTGCCGGAAAACGGCGGCGTGCGTAAGGCTTTCCAGGATATGGAAGCGGCGCTGCGTGAAAACCGGATGACGCTGGAAGCGATCCGCGTAACGCAGTCCGATCGCGATCTCTTTAAGCATCTTATCTCAGAAGCGACCAGCTACGTAGCCGCCGACTATATGCGCCATGCCAACGAGCGACGCGTTCACCTGGACGGCGCCATGCTGCAGCGCAGCGAGCTTTTCAGCAGCCGTAAACAGCTGGCCGCCGAGCAGTATCGCCATGTGGAAATGGCGCGTGAGCTGGCGGAGCATAGCGGGGCGGAAAGCGATCTGGAAACGGATTACCAGAGCGCCAGCGATCACCTTAACCTGGTGCAGACTGCCATGCGCCAGCAGGAAAAAATCGAGCGTTACGAAGGCGATATCGACGAGCTGACCTATCGCCTGGAAGAGCAGAACGAGGTCGTCGCTGAAGCGCGCGAAGTCCATGAAGAAAACGAAGCGCGGGCGGAAGCCGCCGAGCTGGAAGTGGACGAGCTGAAAAGCCAGCTGGCCGACTATCAGCAGGCGCTGGATGTACAGCAAACGCGCGCTATTCAATACCAGCAGGCGCTGGCGGCCTTACAGCGCGCTCAGGAAATTTGCCAGATCCGCGAGCTGACTATTGAGAACGCTCAGGAATGGCAGGAAACCTTCCGGGCGAAAGAGCAGGAAGCCACGGACAGGCTGCTGATGCTGGAGCAGAAAATGAGCGTGGCGCAGGCCGCGCACAGCCAGTTCGAGCAGGCGTTTGAGCTGGTGACGCGTATTGCCGGGCCGGTGAGCCGCAGCGAAGCCTGGCAGACCGGCCGCGAGCTGCTACGCGACGCCGGCAATCAGCGCTATCACGCCGATCAGCTCCAGTCGCTGCGCTCGCGTCTTTCAGAGATGGAGCAGCGGCTGCGCGAGCAGCAGGAAGCCGAGCGGTTGCTGAACGAGTTCTGCAAAAAGCACGGTCAGCAGTACGCGCCAGAAGAGCTGGAAGCATTGCAGTATGAGCTGGAAGCGCGCATTGAGCAGCTTGGCGAGAGCGTTGCCGACGCGGGCGAACGACGTCTGGCGATGCGCCAGGAGCTGGAGCAAGTGCGTGAACGTATCGCCCGCCTGACGCGACAGGCGCCGCAGTGGCTGAACGCGCAGGAAATTTTAACCCAGCTGCGCGAGCAGACCGGCGAGGCGCTGGAAAACGGCCAGCAGGTAACCGAGCATATGCAGCGCCTGCTGGAGCGCGAGCGTGAAACCACCGTTGAGCGTGATGAAGTCGCCAGCCGCAAACGCGAGGTGGAAAGCCAGATCGATCGGCTGAGCCAGCCGGGCG
The DNA here is from genome assembly GCF_030433775.1 of Erwinia sp. PsM31. Classification (NCBI taxonomy): domain Bacteria; kingdom Pseudomonadati; phylum Pseudomonadota; class Gammaproteobacteria; order Enterobacterales; family Erwiniaceae; genus Erwinia; species Erwinia sp. PsM31. Next base: position 96,703 of record NZ_JARUWZ010000004.1, on the reverse strand, counting down.
GATCGGAAGATGCGCGCCTGAACCAGCTGGCCGAGCGTTTCGGCGGCGTGCTGCTTTCTGAAATTTATGATGACGTCACCATTGAGGACGCGCCTTACTTCTCCGCGCTGTACGGCCCTGCGCGCCACGCTATCGTGGTGCCGGATCTGTCGCTGGTGCGTGAACAGCTGGACGGGCTGGAAGAGTGCCCGGAAGATCTCTATCTGATCGAAGGGGATCCGCAGTCGTTCGACGACAGCGTCTTCAATGTTGAAGAGTTACAAAAAGCGGTCGTGGTCAAAGCGGGCGATCGTCAGTGGCGCTATTCCCGCTTTCCGAAAGTCCCGCTGTTTGGCCGCGCCGCTCGTGAAAACCAGCTGGAGCTGCTGCGTGCCGAGCGCGAAACGCTGGCGGAACGCTACGCCACGCTCTCCTTCGACGTGCAGAAAACGCAGCGCCTGCATCAGGCGTTCAGCCGCTTTATCGGCGGCCATCTGGGCGTGGCCTTCGAGCCGGATCCGGAAGCGGAAATTCGTCAGCTGAATGGCCGCCGCGGCGAGCTTGAGCGCGCCATCAGCTCACATGAAAGCGAAAACCAGCAGCAGCGCCAGCAGTTTGACCAGGCGAAAGAGGGTGTCGCTCAGCTTAACCGACTGATGCCGCGCGTTAGCCTGCTGCTGGACGAAACGCTCCAGGATCGTCACGAAGAGCTGCTGGCGCGCCTGGACGAAGCGCAGGAAGCCGCACGCTTCCTGCAGCAGCACGGTGCCGCCCTCGCTAAGCTGGAGCCGCTGGTGGCGGTGCTGCAAAGCGACCCGGAACAGCATGAGCAGCTCAAGCTGGATTATCAGCAGGCGCAGCAGGCGCAGCGCGATGCGCGTCAGCAGGCTTTCGCCATCACCGAAGTGGTGCAGCGACGCGCGCATTTCAACTATGCGGACTCGGCCGGAATGCTTGACGGCAACAGCGACCTCAACGAGAAGCTGCGTCGTCGTCTTGAGCAGGCAGAGGCCGAACGTGCGCGTGCGCGCGAGCAGCTGAGAAACCATCAGGCGCAGCTGACGCAATACAGCCAGGTGCTCGCCTCGCTGAAAAGCTCGTATGATGCCAAGCGAGATATGCTGAAGGAGCTACAGCAGGAAATGCAGGCTATCGGCGTGCAGGCGGATGCCAGCGCGGAAGAGCGCGCGCGGCTGCGTCGCGACGAGCTTTATACGGCGCTGAGCAATAACCGCAGCCGCCGCAACCAGCTGGAAAAACAGCTGACCTTCTGTGAAGCGGAAATGGACGCGCTGCAGAAAAAACTGAAGCGCGTCGAGCGTGATTATCACCAGAGCCGCGAACAGGTGGTCAGCGCCAAAGCCGGTTGGGTCGCCGTTCTGCGCATGGTGAAAGATAACGGCGTCGAACGTCGTCTGCATCGCCGCGAGCTGGCCTATCTGGGCGGCGACGAGCTGCGCTCCATGTCGGATAAGGCGCTGGGCGCGCTGCGTCTGGCGGTCGCCGATAACGAGCACCTGCGTGATATCCTGCGCCAGTCGGAAGATCCTAAGCGGCCTGAGCGTAAAATTGAGTTCTTTATCGCCGTTTATCAGCATCTGCGCGAGCGTATCCGTCAGGATATTATCCGCACGGACGATCCGGTAGAAGCGATCGAGCAGATGGAAATTGAGCTGAGCCGTCTGAGCGAAGAGCTGACCGCTCGTGAGCAGATGCTGGCTATCAGCTCGCGCAGCGTGGCGAACATCATTCGCAAAACCATCCAGCGCGAGCAGAACCGTATCCGCCAGCTGAACCAGGGCTTGCAGAGCGTCAGCTTTGGTCAGGTACACAGCGTGCGGCTGAACGTCAACGTGCGGGAAACGCACGCCACGCTGCTGGACGTGCTTTCAGAGCAGCACGAACAGCATCAGGATCTGTTCAAGAGCCAGCGTCTGACCTTCTCCGAAGCGCTGGCGAAGCTCTATCAGCGCCTGAATCCGCAGATCGATATGGGACAGCGCACGCCGCAAACTATCGGCGAAGAGCTGCTGGACTACCGCAACTACCTTTCTATGGAAGTGGAGGTTAACCGCGGTTCTGATGGCTGGCTACGCGCGGAAAGCGGGGCGCTGTCGACGGGCGAGGCGATCGGCACCGGGATGTCGATTCTGGTGATGGTGGTGCAAAGCTGGGAAGAAGAGTCTCGCCGCCTGCGCGGTAAAGATATATCGCCTTGTCGCCTGCTGTTCCTGGATGAGGCGGCGCGTCTGGATGCCAAATCTATCGCCACGCTTTTTGAACTGTGCGATCGCCTTGAAATGCAGCTGATTATTGCCGCGCCGGAGAATATCAGCCCGGAGAAAGGCACGACCTATAAGCTGGTGCGTAAGGTTATCAACAACAGCGAGCACGTTCACGTGGTTGGCCTGCGCGGCTTCGCGGCCGAGCCTGCCAATATTTCGGCAGAGCCTGCCGAACTCTCCTCCTGAGTCGAACAGCACAAAATAATCGGCGGCACGTATAGCAAAATCCGTGCCGCCGAATTACTCTCTCAGGCGCGCCGCTGCATACGCGCGCCGTTTTCTTTTCTATACTAATAACATTATTCAGGCGTCGATCGTTCAGACCCGCTACAGGAGGCAAGGGATGTTGCTGACAGGAACTCATTTTGCAAAGCTTAGCCTGGCCTGCTGCCTGGCGTTAGCGCTGGGGCAAGCCGTACCCGCCGCTGCGGCCATGCCGCATTCGGCCGCCGTTTCCGCTTCGCAGGCGCAGGTAAAGCTACAATCGCTGTTTACTAACGGCTACCGGCCTTTTTATCTTAAAACGCTGGCATCGTTATATGCTACGCAGCATATGCAGCCTCTGTGGCAGGATCGCCAGGCCGTGCAGCAGTTTCAGCAGCAGCTGGCGGAAGTCGCGATTTCCGGCGTACAGCCGCAGTTCACGCAGTGGGTTAAATTATTAACCGATCCTGCGGTAACAGGTTTGGAACGAGACGTCGTGCTTTCCGACGCTATGCTTGGCTATCTGCAATTCGCTTCGACGGTGCCGGCTAAAGGCGAAACCTGGCTTTACAGCAATGTCCCCTACAAGCTGGAAGTTCCTGCCTTATCGGTGATTAACCAGTGGCAGCGGGCAATTGAGCATGGCGCCACGCATGCTTTTGTCGCCTCTTTGGCGCCGCAGCATCCACAGTATCCTTTAATGCACCAGGCGTTAAAAGATTTGCTGGCGGACAACCGCGCCTGGCCGCAGCTGACCGACAGACAAAGCCTGCGCCCTGGGCAGCTGAGCGACGATGTGCCTGCGCTGAGAGAAATTTTGCAGCGCACCAATATGCTGACGCCCGGCAGCGATACGCCAAAACCTGATGACGATGCGGTGCCGACTACGCCGGTCCCGGCTTCCTTCGTAGATGAAGAAATCGCGGTTAGCCCTTCGGCCTCTCCCGCAGAGCAAACTCCGCAGGCGAATACGCCGGAGCAGGCCGGCCACGTAGAAAGTGGTACGCTCAGTAATCCTGCCCATATCTATTCTGAAGATTTGGTGGCGGGCGTGAAACGCTTTCAGCGCTGGCAGGGCCTGGAGGCCGATGGCGTTATCGGGCCAAGAACGCGTGAATGGCTAAACGTTTCTCCGCAGCTGCGGGCCTCGCTGCTGGCGCTGAACATTCAGCGGCTAAGGCTGCTGCCGGATGATATGCATAACGGCATCATGGTGAATATTGCTAACTACTCGCTGAAATATTATCTGAATGGCAATCAGATCCTGGATTCCCGCGTTATCGTGGGCCGTCCGGATCGTAAAACGCCGCTCATGCGCAGTGCCTTAAACAACGTGGTGCTTAATCCGCCATGGAATGTACCCACCACGCTGGTGCGCAAAGATATTATCCCGAAGGTAAAACAGGATCCGAGCTACCTGTATAAGCACAACTACACGCTGCTTTCCGGCTGGAGCAGCGATGCTGAAGTGATCGATCCTTCCATGATTGACTGGCGGATGGTTTCGGCAGCTTCGTTCCCGTATCGTATCCGTCAGGCGCCAGGGGCAACGAACTCGCTGGGTCGTTATAAATTTAATATGCCAAGCTCGGACGCTATCTATCTGCACGATACGCCTAACCACAATCTTTTCCAGAAGGATATCAGGGCGCTGAGTTCCGGTTGCGTCAGGGTAAACAAGGCGTCTGATTTGGCTAATCTGCTGTTACAGGATGCGGGCTGGAATGATTCGCGTATCTCCAGCACGCTGAAGCAGGGTGATACCCGTTATGTGCCGGTGCGTCATCACATTCCGGTCAACCTGTATTATCTGACCGCCTGGGTCGCTGACGACGGACGTACGCAATATCGTACAGATATTTACAATTATGACCTGACGGCGCGCTCCGGGGCGCAGGTATTGGCGAAAGCTGGTCAATTATTACTCTAGTGGTTGATTCTTCAGGTTTTCTGATGTTGGCCTGCAGCCAGCCTGTCTGACGTGTACGGCAGCCTCTCCAGGAATTGCCGTATCCGTCACGTTTCGTCGGTTGACGCCACATTTCTACCCGGTTATGGTTCCGGGCGGTGAACGTTTCCACCGTTTCAGAACTTTTTTAGCCGGGTAACACAGATTAATGGATAAATTCGACTCTCATCGCCGTAAATTACTGGCCCTGGGCGGCGCGGCACTAGGCCTGTCGCTGCTTCCTGGCCAGGCTTTCGCTTCGCTTTCCACCTCACGTCCTCGCATTCTGACGCTGAATAATTTACATACCGGAGAAAGCCTTAAAACCGAGTTTTTCAACGGGAAAAGCTATGACAAGGATGAGTTAACGCGCCTTAACCATTTTTTTCGTGATTATCGCGCCAACAGGATCAAAAGCATCGATCCACATCTTTTCGATCAGCTGTATCGGCTCCAGGCGCTGTTGGATACGCGCAAGCCCGTACAGCTGATTTCCGGTTACCGTACGCTGGCGACCAACAACTCGCTGCGCGAACGCGGCAGCAGCACCGGCGTAGCTAAGCACAGCTATCATACGCTGGGCCAGGCAATGGATTTTCATATTGAGGGGATCGCCCTCAGCAATATACGCAAAGCGGCTCTTTCCATGCGGGCCGGGGGTGTAGGATACTATCCCAAAAGCAACTTTGTGCATATTGATACCGGGCCGGCAAGGCACTGGTAAGAAAATCCGGGCTGACCGGAATTAATGGAGCCTTATGAATTATCAAACTATTCCGGTAACGGCCTTTTCGCAGAACTGCTCTTTGATCTGGTGTCCGGTGACGCTGCAGGCCGCCATTGTCGATCCTGGCGGCGACGCAGAAAAAATTAAAGCGCAGACGACGGCAAAGGGCGTAACAGTTACGCAAATTCTGCTGACGCATGGCCATCTGGACCACGTAGGCGCGGCGGCTGAACTGGCTGCTTTTTATGCCGTACCGGTTGTTGGGCCGCATAAAGCAGATGCGTTCTGGCTGGAAGGGCTGCCGATGCAGAGCCAGATGTTTGGTTTTCCTGAATGCGCGCCGTTAACGCCCGATCGCTGGCTGGAAGAGGGTGAGGTTGTGCACGTGGGCGATATCTCGCTTGAGGTTCTGCTCTGTCCGGGCCATACGCCGGGTCATATCGTATTTTTTGATCGGGCTTCTCGCCTGCTGATCTCCGGCGATGTGATCTTCAGCGGCGGGGTGGGACGTACCGATTTCCCTCAGGGCAGCCATAGCGACCTGATTGCCGCGATCAAAAACAAGCTGCTGCCGCTTGGCGATGACGTCACCTTTTTACCCGGCCACGGCCCCAGCTCGACGCTGGGCAGAGAGCGGATTTCCAATCCTTTTCTGCAATAAAGCTGCCGTATAAAAAAGCCTGCGTAATGCAGGCTTTTTTATTGCGTGACGGATAAAATATTTCGCATCCGCTTTATGTGCACTTACAGCACGGCGGCAATCGCTTCGCACAGCGGCGCCATATTGTCCGGCGTCATTCCCGCTACGTTAACCCGGCCTGAATTGACCGCATAAACGCCAAACTCTTCCCGCAGTCTAATCACCTGATCTTTGGTCAGGCCGCTAAAAGAGAACATACCGTTCTGGTTGATAATAAAGCTGAAGTCGCCTTTCGCCCCTTTTTCCTGCAGGGTATTAACAAACAGCTGACGCATACGGTGGATGCGCTGGCGCATATCGGTCAACTCCTGCTCCCATAGGGTACGCAGCGCATCGTTGCCCAGGATAGTGGCGACGACCGCCGCGCCATGCGCAGGCGGATTAGAGTAGTTTGCGCGGATGGTAGCTTTAACCTGGCTAAAGGCCGTGTCGGCAATATCGGCCGCGCTGGCGACCAGCGTGAACGCGCCTACGCGCTCATTATAAAGCCCGAAGTTCTTCGAATAAGAACTGGCGACAATCAGCTCCTGGTGTCCGGCAGCAAAAATGCGCAGGCCCTCTGCATCTTCTTCCAGCCCACGCGCAAAGCCCTGATAGGCAAAGTCGAACAGCGGCAGCCAGCCTTTCGCCAGCGACATCTCGGCAAGCTCCTGCCACTGTGCGGCCGTAGGATCGATGCCGGTAGGGTTATGGCAGCAGCCGTGGAACAGCACAATATCGCCCGCCTGCGCTTCACGCAGCGCGTTCAGCATTCCGTCGAAATCCAGCGAATGGCTGGCCGCATCGTAATACTGATATTCACAGACTTCCAGTCCGGCGGACTGAAACACATTTTTATGATTAGGCCAGCTAGGATTGCTGACCCAAACGCGCCTGGCGCCGGTTTGCGCGGCAATAAAATCCGCCGCTACGCGCAGCGCGCCCGTACCGCCAGGCGTTTGCGCTGTACGCGCACGTTTGTCACGCAGGATGGCGTTATCTTTGCCAAACAGCAGCGCCTGCGTACATTTGCCAAAATCGGCCAGGCCATCAATGCTCAAATAATTTTTGGTCGTTTCATTTTCCAGCAGATACTGCTCGGCTTTTTTCACGCTGGTCAGCACCGGCGTTTTGCCGGTTTCGTCCTTATAAACGCCAATGCCAAGGTTAATTTTGTCAGGACGGTCGTCCGCACGATAAAGGTCGGCTAAGCCAAGGATAGGATCTGCGGGTGCAGCTGCAATGCGTTCAAACATAATGAAAGTCCGTTATAACCTGAAACGAAATGAGAATTCAGGGTACCGCCACTATGATAAAAATGCCAACCGTTTGCGCTAAAAACAGTGAAAGAATGCCCTGGATAAAGGTAGCGGCAGCCAGCTGCTATAAACACCTGTAAAGGTAAAATAAGCGCGGCCGCTTTCCTGGCGTACGGGGCCTATAGCCAATGAAAACCTCTGGCCATAATGTAGGCCAGGCCCAGCGCAACGCCGATCAGCGCGCTAAACATCAGGCGAAAATCAGTCTGCATATCTTTGCGGATATCTTTCATCTCACCGCGTACGTCCTGTATCTCACCGCGTACGTCCTGTATCTCACCGCGCACGTCCTTTATCTCGCCGCGTACATCCTTTATTTCCCCACGAATATCATGGAGCTCGTTTCTGATATCGTTAACGTCATGTCTGAGCCAGGCGATATGCATTTCGATACGGGTAAAGCGCGCTTCCGTCTCGGTTTCTTTTTTTTCCTGCTGGTTGCTGTGGTTTGACAGCGTTAGCAGAAGAGGGCTGTCCATATCCATATTGGCTCTCCTTAAGCTAAATCCAGACTGATTTTTTCATGTTCACGCGTGGCTAACAAACACTTTTGGAAATTTTTCAGGAACGCTGCGGCATGGCTCGAATTTTTATGAAACGGAAAAAGAAATTACATAGGGAAGCGACAGGTTTTATTTAGCAGCACGGGCAAGTCAGGAAGGGAATAAGGGCAGGCAGAGAAAAGCGAAGGTGCAGACAATAAAAAAGCGGGGCCGAAGCCCCGCCAGACGATTTGTTGCTTGATTAGAACTGGTAAACCAGACCTACAGCCACGGTGTCGTCGGTGTTCAGACCCAGTGGATTGTTGTCATCCAGCAGGTTGATCTGGTAGTCAACGTAAGTAGACATGTTTTTGTTGAAGTAGTAGGTTGCGCCCACATCAACATATTTGATCAGGTCAGCATCGCCAACGCTTTCGATATCCTTGCCTTTAGACTGCACGTAGGCCAGGGATGGACGCAGACCGAAGTCAAACTGATACTGCGCAACCAGCTCAATGTTCTGAGCCTTGTTAGCAAAAGAGCTAATAGAAGCATCGCTGCCATCGGCAAAGGTGCCGCTGTAAGAGATTGGTGTGGCGTTACGGGTTTCACCGTACATGGCTGCCAGGTACACGCTGTTAGCGTCATATTTCAGCGCGGTCGCCCATGCTTCAGCACGTTTACCCGCGCCGCTGTTAAGCGTGATGGAATCAGCGGAGTTGTCTGAGTTAGTCACGGTACGAACACCGGATGCCTGCGCATTAGTACGATCGTAAGAACCGTAGGCGCCGGAGATACCTACGCCGATTGGCGAAGTATAGGTAGTTGAAAGCGCGTAGCCATCACCGTTGGAACGACGCACGTCGTCACGGTCGTTTTTGCCCTGATACTGTACGGCAAAGTTCCAGCCGTCAACCAGGCCAAAGAAGTTGGTGTTGCGGTAGGTCAGCACGCCAGTCGTACGGCCGCCCAGGATGCCCAGGTCGCTATAGGCAGAGTCGCCGCCGAACTCTGGCAGCATATCGGTCCAGCCCATTGGATCGTACAGCAGGCTGTAGTTACGGCCGTAATCGATAGAGCCGTACTCAGCGAATTTCAGACCAGCGAAGCCCAGACGGGTTTTGTTGCCGTCCTGCGCGTCGGAGCCGCCTTCAGAATTGTTTGCCTGGATGTTGTATTCCCACTGGCCGTAGCCGGTGAGCATATCGTTAATCTGGGTTTCACCTTTGAAACCAAAACGCACGTAGCTCTGGTCGCCATCGTTGCCGTCGTTATCAGAGAAATAGTGCAAACCAACTGCTTTCCCATAGAGGTCCAGCTTATTGCCGTCTTTGTTATAGATTTCTGCTGCATTGGCTGCACCAGCGGCTAACAGGGCTGGGATAACCAGTGCCAGAATATTGCGCTTCATCATTATTTATTACCCTCATTGGAGTTATCTGGACACCTGCCACTGCCGTCAATAATTCTTTACAGAACTACGATGAGAGTTTGGTGTCTTCCTGTATCTGCACGCATCTTTCCATTCGCGGTGCGGTTAATCTACCTCGAAAATGCTACTAATATCCTATTCTGGTTACAGGAAGAAAATTTGTGTTTCAATATGTAAATAAAACGGAACTTTGTGAACTATATCTAAATTTACAAAAATAAAAAAAGGCCAGCGAGGCTGGCCTTAGTTATATATATGAATTTCTTATATTTAATGCAAAAATCAGAAGCTGGCGTTGCGCGGCGTCCTTGGGAAGGCGATGACGTCCCTGACATTTTGCACGCCGGTAACGTAGGCGATCAGGCGCTCAAAACCTAAGCCGAAGCCGGAATGAGGCACGGTGCCGTAGCGGCGCAAATCGCGATACCACCAGTAGTCTTCTTTGTTCAGCCCCATCTCCGCCAGACGCGCGTCCAGCACGTCCAGACGCTCTTCACGCTGCGAACCGCCGATGATTTCACCAATGCCCGGCGCCAGAACGTCCATCGCCGCCACGGTTTTGCCATCGTCGTTCAGGCGCATATAGAACGCCTTGATGTCTTTCGGGTAGTTTTTCACTACGACCGGCGCTTTAAAATGTTTCTCCGCCAGGTAGCGCTCGTGCTCGGACGAGAGATCGATACCCCAGGAGACGGCGTTTTCAAACTTCTCGCCGCAGGCTTTCAGGATCTCGATAGCATCGGTGTAATCCACCTGCGCAAAATCGGTAGTAACAAATTGCTCCAGGCGAGTAATCGCTTCTTTGTCTACGCGTTCGGCAAAGAAAGCCATATCGTCGGCACGTTCGGCCAGGACGGCCTTAAAGACGTACTTCAGCATGGCTTCAGCCAGCGCGGCGTTATCTTCCAGATCGGCGAAGGCCACTTCCGGCTCCAGCATCCAGAATTCCGCCAGGTGACGGCTGGTATTGGAGTTTTCAGCGCGGAAAGTCGGGCCGAAGGTGTAGATTTTGGAAATCGCGCTGGCGTAGGTTTCACCGTTAAGCTGGCCGGAAACGGTCAGGAACGCCTCTTTACCGAAGAAATCTTCATCGTAATTGACTTTGCCTTCCGGCGTACGCGGCAGGTTTTCCATATCGAGCGTGGAGACGCGGAACATTTCACCAGCGCCTTCCGTATCGGAAGCGGTGATCAGCGGGGTGGAGACCCAGAAAAAACCCTGCTCGTCAAAGAAGCGATGCAGCGCCTGCGCCAGCGTATGGCGAACGCGCGCGACGGCGCCGATCAGGTTAGTGCGCGGACGCAAATGCGCCACTTCACGCAGATACTCGATGCTGTGACGCTTGGCCGCCATCGGATAGGTGTCCGGATCGTCGACCCAGCCCACGACTTCCACCGCGCTGGCCTGGATCTCAAAGCTCTGGCCCTGGCCTGGCGAGGCCACGACTTTTCCGGTGATTGCCACGGAACAGCCGGTGGTCAGGCGCAGCACTTCTTCCTGGTAATTATTCAGAGAATTATTAACGACGGCCTGGACAGGATTAAAGCAGGAACCGTCGTAGACGGCGATAAAGGAAATACCGGCTTTTGAATCTCTTCGGGTACGCACCCAGCCGCGAACGGTGACTTCGCTGTCAACCGCGATCCGGCCTTGCAGTACATCCGCTACAGGCACAACGCTCATATAAGTCTCTCTTTTCATCAGAATTAAAATTACCCGAAACCGGGGCAATGCTATGTTACTTGCCAGAAGATGAGACACAAGAAGAATTCGTTGCGAGGCAGGAGATTTCTTAACGAAAGGCAATCAGAAAGAGAGAAAGGCAGGGCGCCTTTCTCTCTGTAGGCAGCCTAGCTGGCTTTTTTCACCAGCGGCAGATCGAACGCCTTGCGCAGGGCGCGAACAAAAGCTTTATCCTGGCAAATGGTTTTGCCGGGGCTGTCGGAGAGTTTGGCGACCGGTTTGCCGTTGCACTCTACCAGCTTAATGACGATATTCAGCGGTTTTACCTGAGGGATATCGCAGGTCAGCCGCGTGCCGATACCGAAAATGACCTCGATGCGCTGGCCAAAGTGGCGATAAAGCTCCACCGCTTTTGGCAAATCGAGATTGTCTGAAAAGACCAGCGTTTTTTCCTGCGGATCGATGCCGAGCTTTTCGTAATGCGCAATGGCTTTTTCACCCCATTCCACGGGATCGCCGGAGTCATGGCGCAGTCCCTGATAGCTGCTGGCGAAATTCAGGCCGAAATCACGCAGGAAAGCGTCCATGGTGATGCAGTCGGTCAGCGCAATACCCAGACGGTTCGGATACTCCTCCAGCCAGGCCTGCAAGGCGGCGCGCTGGCTGTTGGCCAGAACAGGGCTGATCTGCTGATGTGCCTGGAACCATTCATGCGCCTGCGTGCCCACCGGCGCGAGCTGTAGCTGCCGGGCAACATCGTAGTTGCTGGAGCCGACCAGCCAGGGGAAATCGGCTTTTAGCGTGCTGACAATCGCCAGCTGCACATCGCGGGAGAAACGGCGGCGCGTACCGAAGTCCATCAGCTTAAAGCGGGACATATCCAAATCTGCCGTCAGCTTGCCGAAATCAAGCAGCTTGCTTTGCAGACGCTCGACGGCCATCGCGGGGACGACCAGCGGCGAGCGGTGGCGGTGCACCACTTCGCTGATCAGCGCCAGCAGCGGCACCTCCCACATAATCACCTCCCGCCACGGGCCGGCGATGCGGATATCCAGCTTGCCCTGATGATTGCGGATGCGCACCTGAGCAGGGTCATAGCGGAATTGTTTCAGCCACTGCAGATAATCCGCGCTGAAAAACGGCAGTCCGGCAAGATAGCGGCTCTCTTCGTCGCTGAGCGCCAGCGACTGCATCAGGGTCACCTGTTGAGCGATTTCCTCAGCGTAGATGCCAAGCAGATCGTCGCCACGGCAGCGAAACTCAGCCACTACGGAAACGTTCTGATAGCGATGAAATACCGCCTGCTGCATATGCAGCTTATAGGCGTCCGTATCCAGCAGCGTGGTCAGTATCGGGGAAGCATGTCGTGTCATGGTGCGTTTCAGCATCCTCTGGCGAAGAGCGTTATCCCTGGTTTAAAAAATAGTAATGACGCAGGAGTATAACTTGAATACTCATTTATTGAACCCGATCACAGCACAATTCGATCCGGCAGGTCGAGGGCAATCCGTGCGATTGTTAAGAGGATGTAGCTTTTAACAGCAATTCCGACCGCCCGACGCGATTCTCCATGGCAACATTGCAGGAAGCGGAATAGACTTGCAAAGTTAACTAATTATCGACATGAGAAGCACTTATGACGCAACTGCCACAAGCCAAAAATCGCCATGATTATCGTGCGCCGGATTACACCATTACCGACATCGATCTGACGTTTGAACTGGATGCCGCAACCACCCGTGTGACGGCCGTCAGCCGCGTAAAGCGTTTGGGCCAGGCTGATGCGTCGCTGCGTCTGGATGGGGAAGATCTGACGCTGGTCTCGCTGGAGATTGACGATCGGCCCTGGACGGATTACGCGCTGGAAGAGGGCGCGCTGATAGTTTCCGGCCTGCCGGAGTCATTCACGATGAAAATCGTCAACGATATTCATCCGGATAAAAACAGCGCGCTGGAAGGCCTGTATAAATCGGGCGAGGCGCTTTGTACCCAGTGTGAGGCCGAAGGCTTCCGCCATATCACCTGGTATCTGGATCGGCCTGACGTGCTGGCTCGCTTCACCACAACCATCATCGCGGAACAACAACTTTATCCCTATCTGCTGTCAAACGGCAACCGGATAGCCGGCGGCGAAGCGGAAAACGGACGTCACTGGGTAAAATGGGAAGATCCTTTTCCAAAGCCGTGCTACCTGTTTGCGCTGGTGGCAGGCGACTTTGACGTGCTGCGCGACAGCTTTAAAACGCGCTCCGGCCGGGATGTTGCGCTGGAGATCTTCGTGGATCGCGGCAACCTCGATCGCGCCGACTGGGCAATGACCTCGCTGAAAAACAGCATGAAGTGGGACGAGCAGCGTTTCGGCCTGGAATACGATCTGGATATCTTTATGATCGTTGCCGTCGACTTCTTCAACATGGGCGCGATGGAAAATAAAGGCCTGAACGTCTTTAACTCTAAATACGTGCTGGCGAAAGCGGAAACGGCGACGGATAAAGACTATCTGGGCATTGAAGCGGTGATCGGCCACGAATATTTCCACAACTGGACGGGCAACCGCGTCACCTGCCGCGACTGGTTCCAGCTTAGCCTGAAAGAGGGCCTGACCGTATTCCGCGATCAGGAATTCAGTTCCGATCTCGGCTCTCGCGCGGTCAATCGTATCGATAACGTGCGCGTGATGCGCGGCGCGCAGTTTGCCGAAGACGCCAGCCCAATGGCGCATCCGATCCGCCCTGAGCAGGTGATCGAGATGAACAACTTCTATACGCTGACCGTGTATGAAAAAGGGTCTGAAGTTATTCGTATGCTGCACACCCTGCTGGGCGAGGCGAATTTCCAGAAAGGCATGCAGCTTTACTTCGAGCGCCACGACGGCAGCGCAGCGACCTGCGACGATTTTGTGCAGGCGATGGAGGATGCTTCCAACGTCGATCTTTCCCAGTTCCGCCGCTGGTACAGCCAGTCCGGCACGCCGGTGCTTTCCGTACGCGATGACTATAACGCCGAGCTACAACAGTACACGCTGCACGTTACCCAAATGACGCCGCCAACGGCCGATCAGAAAAACAAGCTGCCGCTGCATATTCCGCTGGATATCGAGCTTTACGACAGTGAAGGCAACGTCATTCCTTTGCAGCACAATGGTCATCCGGTTCATCATGTGCTGAACGTGACGGAAGAGTTCCAGAGCTTTGTGTTCGACGAGGTTTATCAGCAGCCGATCCCCTCGCTGCTGCGTGAATTCTCCGCGCCGGTGAAGCTGGACTACAACTGGAGCGATGCGCAGCTGACTTTCCTGATGCGCCATGCCCGTAACGATTTCTCACGGTGGGACGCTGCGCAAAGTCTGCTGGCGACCCATATCAGGCTGAACGTCGCCCGCTTCCAGCAGGGCCAGCCGCTTTCGCTGCCGCTGCACGTTGCCGATGCTTTCCGCGCCGTGCTGCTGGAGGAAAACAGCGATCCGGCATTGATGGCGCTGATCCTGACGCTGCCTGGCGAAAACGAAATTGCCGAGCTGTTTGAGGTAATCGATCCGGTAGCCATTGCGGAAGTGCGCCGTGCGCTGCTGAGCACGCTGGCTACGGAGCTGGCGGATGAGTGGCTGGCGGTTTACAACGCGCATCGCGTGGACGAATATCGTATCGATCATGCCGATATCGGCAAGCGCGCGCTGAAAAATACCTGTCTCAACTACCTGGCCTTCGGCGAAACAGGGCTGGCCGAGAAACTGGTTACCGCCCAGTTCCGTCAGGCGAACAATATGACCGACTCGCTGGCGGCGATGACGGCCTCGGTTGCCGCGCAGCTGCCGTGCCGGGAAACGCTGCTGGCCGAATTCGACGAGCGCTGGCATAAAGATGGCCTGGTGATGGACAAGTGGTTTACTTTGCAGGCCACCAGCCCGGCTGCGGACGTACTTAGCCGCGTTCGCGCGCTGCTCAGCCATCGTTCCTTTACGCTAAGCAATCCAAACCGTATCCGTTCGCTAATCGGCGCGTTCGCCTCGGCTAACCCTTCCGCCTTCCACGCTGCTGACGGTAGCGGTTACCAGTTCCTGGTGGAGATCCTGACCGATCTGAATACGCGCAATCCTCAGGTTGCCTCGCGCATCATTGAGCCGCTGATCCGCTTTAAACGCTACGACGAAGCCCGTCAGGCGCTGATGCGCGGCGCGCTTGAGAAGTTAAAGGCACTGGAGAACCTTTCCGGCGACCTTTACGAAAAAATCAGCAAGGCGCTTCAGGACTAATCGTCCGGCGTAAATGACAAAAAGCCCCGACAGTCGGGGCTTTTTCTTTTAGCAACGGCGTAAATCAGCGTTGCGCGTAGCGTTTTTCTTCTTCCACCGGCGAGCGTTTCATGACGCGATCCAGCACTTTCGCTTCCAGCTCTGCCAGCCGCACGGAGCCTTTACGGCGCGGGCGCGGCAGGTCGATTACCAAATCCAGCCCGATATTGCCTTCTTCAATCAGCAGCACCCGGTCAGCCATCGCCACGGCTTCGCTGACGTCATGGGTGACCAGCAGCACGGTGAAATGATGCTGCTGCCACAGCGACTCGATCAGATCCTGCATTTCAATACGCGTCAGCGCATCCAGCGCGCCTAAAGGCTCATCCAGCAGCAGCAAACCCGGCCGGTGGATCAGCGCGCGGGCCAGCGCCACACGCTGCTTTTGCCCGCCGGACAGCGCCGCAGGCCATTCGTTGGCGCGTTCCGCCAGGCCGACGGCTGCCAGCGCCTCCAGCGCGTCGCTTTTCCAGGCACGGCCTTTCAATCCCAGGCCAACGTTATCGATAATGCTTTTCCACGGCAGCAGGCGCGCATCCTGAAACATCAGGCGGGTATCGTCTCTGGCTTCGCTCAGCGGCGCGCTACCGGCCAGCAGCTCGCCGGCGCTGCTTTTTTCCAGCCCGGCCAGCAGGCGAAGCAGGGTACTTTTACCGCAGCCGCTGCGTCCGACCACCGCCACAAACTGGCCGGAAGGAATATGCAAATCGATGTTATTCAGCACGGTGCGGCCGTGATACTGCTTGCTGACGCGGTTAACGATCAGAGGCGTACCGGCGTTAAGACGCGCTGGAGAAGACGTTAACTCGCTCATGCGTTTTCCTCTTTAAGTTGATAAGCCGGATGCCAGCGCAACCAGACGCGTTCCAGTAACAGCGCGCTGACGTCAGCCAGTTTACCGAGCAGGGCATACAGGATAATGGCAACCACCACGATATCGGTCTGCAAAAATTCGCGCGCGTTCATTGCCAGATAGCCGATGCCGGAGTTGGCGGAAATGGTTTCCGCCACGATCAGCGTCAGCCACATCAGGCCCAGGGCAAAGCGCACGCCGACCATAATGGAGGGCAGCGCGCCCGGCAGCACCACCTGAATAAACAGGCTCCAGCCGGAGAGGCCATAGCTGCGGGCCATCTCTACCAGGCCGCGATCGATATTGCGGATGCCGTGATAGGTATTGAGATAAATAGGGAACAGCGTACCCAGCGCCACCAGAAAAATCTTGGCGGATTCGTCAATGCCAAACCACAGGATCACCAGCGGGATCAGCGCCAGGTGCGGCACGTTACGCAGCATTTGCACCGACGTGTCCAGCAGCCGTTCGCCCAGGCGCGACATGCCGGTAATCAGGCCGAGGATCAGGCCGATGGAACCGCCAATGCTGAAGCCGACCGCCGCACGCCAGCTGCTGATCGCCAGGTGCTGCCACAGCTCGCCACTGGCCGACAGCTTCCAGAACGTAATCACTATGGCTTCTGGCGAAGGCAAAATACGGGTAGAAAGCCAGCCGGTCTGTGAGGCGATTTGCCACACGATCACCAGCGCAATGGGCAGTGCCCATGGGATCAGCTGATTGCCGATACGATTAAGCGGTTTGCTCATAGCCACCTCAGCTCTGCGACACTTTTTGTGGAGCGAAATCATGCGCTACGGCTTCGCCGTGCGCGGTAATGTTGTTCGGCTGCGGCACTTCCGGCACGTTCAAATCGAGATGCGGGAACAGCAGCTCGCCGACGCGATAGGCCTCTTCCAGATGTGGATAGCCGGACAAAATAAACGTCTCGATGCCCAGATCGGCATACTCCTGCATCCTGGCCGCTACGGTAGCGCCATCGCCGACCAGCGCGGTGCCCGCGCCGCCGCGTACCAGTCCGACGCCCGCCCACAGGTTGGGTGAAATCTCCAGCTTATCGCGACGTCCGCCGTGCAGGGCGGCCATGCGGTGCTGACCGACCGAATCGGTTTTTGCCAGCGCGGCCTGCGCCTTAGCAATAGTGGCGTCATCCAGATGCGAAATCAGACGATCTGCCGCTTTCCAGGCCTCTTCATTGGTCTCCCGCACGATAACGTGCAGGCGGATGCCGAACTTCACCGTTCTGCCCTGGGCCGCCGCTTTCGCCCGCACCTGCTCAATCTTCTCTTTGACCTGCGCCGGCGGTTCGCCCCATGTCAGGTAGACATCGACCTGTTCCGCTGCCAGATCCTGAGCAGGTTCGGAAGAGCCGCCAAACCATAACGGCGGACGCGGCTGCTGCACGGGCCGAAACATCAGCCGGGCGCCGCGAACGTGCACGTGCTTGCCTTCGTAATCCACCGTTTCGCCTTCCAGCACGCGACGCCAGACGCGGGTAAATTCCGCCGACTCAACATAGCGCTCACGGTGATCCAGAAAGACGCCGTCGCCCGCCAGCTCTTCCGCATCGCCGCCGGTCACCAGGTTAAACAGCGCACGGCCGTTTGACAGCCTATCCAGCGTGGCGGCCTGGCGCGCGGCCTGCGTAGGGGAGATTACGCCGGGACGCAGCGCAACCAGAAAACGCAGGCGCTGCGTCACGGGGATCAGCGACGCGGCCACCAGCCAGGCATCCTCACAGGAACGCCCTGTTGGGATCAGCACACCACCAAAACCCAGACGATCGGCAGCCTGAGCAATTTGCTGCAGATAAGCGTGGTCGACAGGACGCGCGCCCTCCGTCGTGCCTAAATAGTGACCATCGCCATGCGTGGGCAGAAACCAGAAAACGGAAAGGCTCATTGTGGGACTCCTTGCGTAGCGGCGGCGACATGCCAGACACGGCTGGCGATATCGACTTTCACCGGCATTAAATGGTTAGCGTAAAAGAGATCGGCGGTATGCTGCTGGGCCTGCACGGTTTTCTCGCTGACCGGGCCAATAACGGTCGGCGGACGGTGATCGAGATAGCTGGCGATAACCGGTTTCGGCAGGCCGATAGTTTGCGAAAGCAGGGCAATGCTCTGCTCGCGATCGCTGCGGGTCAGCTCGTCGGCCTTGCTGAACGTCTCCAGCACCTGCTGCACGAAAGCGCCGTTGGCTTCAGCAAAAGGGCGGGTCGCCAGATAAAACGAACCGGTCAGGTTCAGCCCGTCGCCATCGGCCAGCACCCGCACGCCGCCCTGCAACAGCGCGGCGGAATAGTAGGGATCCCAGATAGCCCAGGCATCGACATCGCCCTGCTGGAAAGCCGCGCGGGCATCGGCAGGCGTCAGATAGGCAGGCTGAATATCACTGAATTTCAGCCCGGCTTTGGTCAGCGCGCGCAGCAGTAAATTGTGCGAGCTGGAGCCCTTCTGGAAAGCCACCTTATGGCCTTTCAGTTCGGCGACGCTTTTAATCGGGCTGTTTTTGGCTACCAAAATCACTTCGGACTGTGGCTTGGGCGGCTCTGAGCCGACATAAAGCAGATCGGCGCCGGCCGCCTGGGCGAAGATTGGCGGAATGTCGCCCGTGCTGCCCAAATCGATGCTGTTAACATTCAGCGCTTCCAGCATTTGCGGGCCGGCCGGAAACTCAATCCATTTAATCTGCGTATGAGGGAAACGCTTTTCCAGCAGCTGATGCGAGCGGGCCAGCGCCATGCTCACCGACCCTTTTTGATAGCCAATACGGAAAGCGGCAGGCGCGGCCTCGTCCGCCAGCGCGCCGCCAGTGAACAGCGCGCTGAAGGCCAGCGCCGAGACAAAACGTGTAAACAGGCTCATGGGCGCTTCCTTATACCGCTGCGGCCAGCCGCTGATGACGACGCGACAGCGCATACCAGAAGGTGTCGAGTGATTCCGCAATGCGTTCGGCAAGCAGGGGAGAAAGTTCGGGCTGGCGATCGTAATGGCTAATCTGGCTGTCGTCGGCAAACACGCCGTGCAGCACCTCCTGCGCCTTCAGCGCGTTAAGCACCGGTTTTAGCGCATAGTCCACGGCCAGCATATGCGCGATGGTGCCGCCGGTCGCCAGCGGCAGCACCACTTTATGCTCCAGCGCGCGTTCCGGCAGTAAGTCGAGCAGGGTTTTTAACGCGCCGGAAAAAGAGGCTTTATAAACCGGCGTGGCGACGATCAGCCCATCGGCGTTAGCCAGATCCTCTTTTAAAGCCAGCAGCGCAGGCGAGTCGAAGCGGGCGTAAAGCAAATCCTCTGGAGGAAAGTTATGCAGGTTCCAGGGGATCACCTCGGCGCCTCGTTGCTCCAGCGCGTGCTGGCACAGGGTCAGCAGCGCGGTTGACCGCGAAGGATAGCGAGGACTGCCTGCCAGAGTAATAACGCGCATCATCTCTCCTTATAACCAAAAGTTATTGATTAAAATAATTCCTGAACTTATGGAACTATCCTGGCAGAGTGTGACGGACGCCTTAAATGATTTATCCGGCATATTTAAGTTACTTTTTGACTAAGCGAAAAACAGATAACAGGAAAGCGCGGAAAAAGAGAGGGATGGGGGCACGCAAACGTTTTACTTTCCCGGCAAAGGACTTTACCATTTTCCCCCGCGCCTGCAGCGTTGCTGCGCATGTCGAAGGCCGCTGTTCTTTGTATCTGATAACGTATAAAAGCGAAGAAGGCGTGTCGACTGCACAGTTTTCAGGGTTGCTGAGGCAACCGTTAGTCCTTTTCCGGCCCGGCATTATGGGCTACTCAGGAGCGATCATGTATAACCTGGTTCGTAACGCGCTTTTTCAGCTCGACGCCGAGCGTGCGCACGAATTGACCCTTCAGCAGCTGCACCGGATAACCGGAACGCCGCTTATTCATCTGGTTCGACAAACTCTTCCTTTTAAGCCCGTCAACTGCATGGGCCTGACGTTCAAAAACCCGCTGGGCCTGGCGGCGGGGCTGGATAAGAACGGTGAATGTATTGACGCCTTCGGCGCAATGGGCTTTGGCTTTATTGAAGTCGGCACCGTGACGCCACGACCACAGGCGGGGAACGATAAGCCGCGTATGTTCCGCATCAGAGAGGCGGAAGGCATTATTAATCGTA
The DNA here is from genome assembly GCF_030433775.1 of Erwinia sp. PsM31. Taxonomy (NCBI): domain Bacteria; kingdom Pseudomonadati; phylum Pseudomonadota; class Gammaproteobacteria; order Enterobacterales; family Erwiniaceae; genus Erwinia; species Erwinia sp. PsM31. The sequence goes on along the minus strand of NZ_JARUWZ010000004.1, from coordinate 76,681 downwards.
TGGGATTCAATAATCTGGGCGTGGACCAGCTGGTCAATAATGTCAGGCAGGCTCGCTTCGACGGCATTCTGGGCATCAATATCGGCAAAAATAAAGATACGCCGGTCGAAATGGGTAAAGAAGATTATTTAATCTGTATGGAGAAAGTTTATCCTTATGCAGGTTATATTGCGATCAACATCTCATCGCCGAATACGCCAGGGTTACGCACGCTGCAATATGGTGAAGCGCTGGACGATCTTTTGCAGGCGATTAAGCACAAACAGCAGGCGCTGGAAAATCAGCATCAAAAATATGTGCCGGTAGCGGTCAAAATTGCGCCGGATTTAGCTGAAGAAGAACTTATCCAAATTGCCGACAGCCTGGTGCGGCATAATATTGATGGCGTGATCGCTACCAATACCACGCTGGATCGTTCGCTGGTTAGCGGCCTGAAATACAGCGAAGAAACGGGCGGCCTGAGCGGGCGTCCGGTACAGCTGAAAAGTACGGAAATCATTCGCCGTCTCTCGCAGGAACTGCAGGGCCGGCTGCCGATTATCGGCGTAGGCGGCATAGATTCGCTGGTGGCAGCCAAAGAAAAAATGGCGGCGGGCGCCTCGCTGGTGCAGATATATTCCGGTTTTATTTACAAAGGGCCGCCGCTGATTAAAGAAATTGTCAGTCATATTTGATTAAATGCAGGCTTAACGGGGCCAGGGGGTTTATTTTCCCCTCTGGCTCGTTTATATTTTCTCCTGTTTATGCATTATTCAGACTATTTTGGCACGGGGCGGATCGCGTGTTCGCTGACCTCGCGATAAATAGCCGACCTGACGATCATTACGGGATACTTCATGAGGATTAAACCTGACGACAGCTGGCGCTGGTTCTTCGATGACGAACAGGAACGCATGATGTTGGCTATGGCGGAAGGCGCGCTGTTCCGCTCACGCTTCCCTCGTAAAATGCTGACGCCCGATGCCTTTAACGCCGCGCAATTCTCCGTCGACGACGCCGCCCTGTTTTCCACCTTCGCAGAAAAATGCCTGACGTGCGACCTGACCGAATGGCAGCGTACCGAGCTGGTGCTGAACGCGCTGGTTGCCCTGCGTTTTCTGAAGCCGCAGATGCCAAAAAGCTGGCACTTTTCCGCGCATCCGCGTCACTGTACGCCGCAGGATGGCGAGCTGGTAGCGGTGCGCCTGTGCGAAACGGGCGAAGAAGCCACGCTGCTGGTGGTGGAAGCGGGCGAAAACGCCGCGCTGTGCCTGCTGGCGCAGCCGGAGCTGCAGCTGGGCGGCAAAACGATGGTGCTGGGCGATGCTATCAAGGTGATGCACGATCGCCTGCTGCCCGCCATCAGCCAGCATATTTTCACCTTCGCCCGCGCCGTTTAACGCGCCAACAGCACCAGGTCGCCGTCCGGGACGCAGCTACAGCTTAACAGCGTGCCGTCCTCGCGCAGCGCGCCTTTCTTCAGCGCCCGAACCTGGCCGGACGCCAGCCGGACGCGGCAGCTGCCGCAAACGCCCGCACGGCAGGAGTAGGGGATGCGATAACCCTGCATCTCCAGCTGCTCCAGTAAAACCTGCTGATTGTTGCCGCTGAAGCGCTCGCCTTCCCAGCTGAGGGTGACGCTTTCCTGCGCTACGGCAACCGCTTCCAGCGATTCCGCCACTTCACCCGCGCCATACAGGCGTGCCGGTTTATCGGCAACCACCTCCAGCTCGTCACCCACCCGCACGATGCCGCTGTTGCGTGCCACCAGGTTGATACCAAAATCGACATCGCCGCTGCCATCCATCGCGGTACGGAATTTTTGCAGGGTAGTCAGCGGCTCGCCGGTGGGATGCCTGCGGCCGCGCTCCGTGCTGACAGTGGTAAAAATGCAGCGGCTGCAAGGTTTCGGTGCGTCAAAAAGGATGCCGCCGATGCGCACCGTTGCCCAGCGATCTTCCGCCCATGCCGTCGTGCCCGTTACCACCAGGTTTGGACGGAACTGCTCCAGCTTTACGCCGGCCGGGCAACGCTTACGTAAATCGTGCAGCGAGGCCTCATTAATCAGCAAATAAGGATAGCCGTCGGCAAAGCCCAGCGGCACCTCGCTAAATCGCTGCACGCGCCGGGTCATCTCTGGTCCTACCCAGCGAAGCTGCACGGGACGCGGAAAAAAGCCGCTCAGCCAGCTGTTGATTGGCGCAGGCGCAATCAGCGCGGTGAAATGGTTGCCCCAGACTTCCACCGGCGCAGGCTCGGCGGCGAAATCCGCAAAGCGCACGGTGGCGCTGCTGCCGTCCGGCGCCGCCAGCAGCAGACCGTCCGGCAGCAGTGCGGGCGTAAAAAGCACCATTTCAGGATACTGACGCGCTGTAATAAAGGTGCCGTCCGCCTCGGTAAGCATAAAAATACGATCGAAGGCCAGGCCGCTGGCAAGCGCCTGAGCATGAGAAACCTGCGTGCCACGCATGGATTTTACGGGATGAATAAACAGACGGGACAGGCTAATCATGGTGCTCTCCAGCAGGGAAGAAAACGCCAGCGCAAAAAAAGAGCCGGGAGCGGCTGACGAAAAGAAGCTAACTTTATGACATGCGCCCCGGATTAGCTATAATGCGCAGCAATTTTCCAGATGATAAGTGATGTTATGAATTCTCTGTTTGCCAGTACGGCGCGTGGGCTCGAAGAGCTGTTAAAAAGTGAACTGGAAGCGCTGGGGGCCGAGGCCTGCCAGATTGTCCAGGGCGGCGTACATTTTCAGGGCGACGATCGTCTGATGTATCAGAGCCTGATGTGGAGCCGCCTGGCTTCCCGCATCCTGCTGCCGCTGACCGAATGCGGCGTATACAGCGACCTGGATCTCTATCTGGGCGTACAGGCTATCGACTGGCCGGCGCTGTTCGGCAGCGATAAAACCTTTGCCGTGCATTTCAGCGGGCTGAATGAAGTGATCCGCAACAGCCAGTACGGCGCGCTTAAAGTCAAAGACGCCATCGTGGACAGCTTTACCCGCAAAAACCTGGCGCGACCGGATGTGGATCGCGAGCAGCCGGATATCCGCGTTAACGTCTGGCTGAACAAAGACAATGCCAGCATTGCGCTGGATCTGAGCGGCGAAGGCCTGCACCAGCGCGGCTATCGCCAGCAAACCGGCATGGCGCCGCTCAAGGAAAACCTGGCGGCGGCTATCGTGCAGCGCTCCGGCTGGCAGGCGGGCACGCCGATGGTCGATCCTATGTGCGGCTCGGGCACGCTGCTGATTGAAGCGGCGATGATCGCCAGCGATCGCGCGCCTGGCCTGCATCGCACCCACTGGGGCTTTACCGGCTGGAACAAATTCGACGAGGCGCTGTGGCGTGAAGTGACCAGCGAAGCGAAAGTGCGCGCTCGTCGCGGGCTTCAGGAAACGACGTCCCGTTTTTATGGTTACGATAACGACTCCCGCGTCATTGAACGCGCGCGCGTTAACGCCCGTCGTGCAGGCCTGGCGGAGCTTATCAGCTTTACCACCCAGGACGTGCTGAAGCTGACCAATCCGCTGGCGGAAGGGCCAACCGGCACCGTGCTGAGCAACCCGCCTTACGGCGAACGTCTGGAAAGCGAACCGGCCCTGATTGCGCTGCACAGCCAGCTGGGACGCCTGATGAAACAGCATTTCGGCGGCTGGAACCTGTCGCTGTTCAGCGCGTCGCCGGAGCTGCTGAGCTGCCTGCAGCTGCGTGCTGAACGCCAGTTCAAGGCGAAAAACGGCCCGCTGGACTGCGTACAGAAAAACTATCAGCTGGGAGTGAATACCTCCGGCGTGGCGCAGATTGCGGAAGACTACGCTAACCGCCTGCGTAAAAACCTGAAGAAGCTGGAAAAATGGGCGCGTCAGGAAGGCATTGAGTGCTACCGCATTTACGATGCCGATCTGCCGGACTACAACGTCGCTGTCGATCGCTATGGCGAGTGGGTGGTGGTGCAGGAGTATGCGCCGCCGAAGACCATCGAGCCGTCTAAAGCCCGTCAGCGCCTGTTTGACGTTATTGCCGCCACGCTCAGCGTGCTGGATCTGCCGGCAAACCGTCTGGTGCTGAAAACCCGCGAGCGGCAGAAAGGCAAAAGCCAGTATCAGAAGCTGGGCGAAAAGGGCGACTTCTTCGAGGTTTCCGAGTTTAACGCGAAGCTGTGGGTAAATCTCACCGACTATCTGGATACCGGCCTGTTCCTGGATCACCGCATCGCGCGTAAAATGCTTGGGCAGATGAGCAAGGGCAAAGACTTCCTGAACCTGTTTGCCTATACCGGCAGCGCCAGCGTGCATGCCGGACTGGGCGGCGCCAAAAGCACCACCACGGTGGATATGTCGCGCACCTATCTGGAATGGGCAGAACGCAACCTGCGTCTGAACGGCCTGACCGGCCGCCAGCACCGCCTGATGCAGGCAGATTGCCTGAGCTGGCTGCGCGAGTCCGACGAGCAGTTCGATCTGATCTTTATCGATCCGCCAACCTTCTCGAACTCGAAAAGAATGGAAGAGAGTTTTGACGTGCAGCGCGATCATCTGCTGTTGATGAAAGATCTGAAAAGGCTGCTGCGCAAAAACGGCACCGTCATGTTCTCCAACAATAAGCGCGGCTTCAAAATGGATCTGGAAGGCCTGGCCGAGCTTCAGCTGCACGCTGAAGAAATTACCGCGAAAACGCAGTCGCAGGACTTCGCCCGCAACCGTCAAATTCATAACTGCTGGCTGATTACTCACGCCGGTAAGGAATAAGTTTTATGTCACTGATCAGTATTCATGGCGCTTACCTCTCATTCAGCGACGCGCCGCTGTTGGATAACACCGAGCTGCATATTGAAGAGAACGAGCGCGTCTGTCTGGTAGGGCGCAACGGCGCGGGCAAATCAACGCTGATGAAAATCATCAACCGCGAGCAGCCGCTGGACGATGGGCGCATCATTTATGAGCAGGACCTGGTTATCGCGCGCCTGCAACAGGATCCGCCGCGTAACGTAAAAGGCTCGGTGTATGACTTCGTTGCCGAAGGCGTGAATGAACAGGCCGAGTACCTGAAGGCCTATCATGCGATTTCGCATCTGGTAATGAGCGATCCCAGCGAGAAAAACCTGAACGAAATGGGCAGGCTGCAAAGCATTCTCGATCACCAGAACCTGTGGCAGCTGGAAACGCGTATTCAGGACGTGCTGAAGCAGATCGGCCTGGACGGCGATGCGCCGCTCTCCTCGCTGTCCGGCGGCTGGCTGCGTAAAGCGGCGCTGGGCCGCGCGCTGGTCAGCAATCCGCGCGTGCTGATGCTGGACGAGCCGACCAACCACCTGGATATCGAAACCATCGACTGGCTGGAAACCTTCCTGAAAACTTTCCAGGGCAGCATTATCTTTATCTCGCACGACCGTTCGTTTATCCGCAATATGGCGACGCGTATCGTTGACCTCGATCGCGGCAAGCTGGTTTCCTGGCCGGGCGACTACGATCAGTTCCTGCTGGGCAAAGAAGAAGCGCTGCGCGTGGAAGAGATGCAGAACGCCGAATTCGACCGCAAGCTGGCGCAGGAAGAAGTCTGGATCCGTCAGGGCATCAAAGCCCGTCGTACCCGTAATGAAGGACGCGTCCGCGCGCTGAAAGCATTGCGCAACGAGCGCGCCGAACGCCGCGAAGTGATGGGCAAAGCCAATATGCAGGTGGAAGAGGCGAGCCGCTCCGGCAAAATCGTCTTTGAACTGGAAAACGTCAGCTACGGCGTGGCGGGCAAACAGCTGGTGAAGGATTTCTCCCGCCAGGTGCAGCGCGGCGACAAAATTGCGCTGATCGGCCCGAACGGCTGCGGCAAGTCTACGCTGCTGAAGCTGATGCTCGATCAGCTGAAACCGGACAGCGGTCGCGTGCATATCGGCACCAAGCTTGAAGTGGCCTATTTCGATCAGCACCGGACGGAACTCGATCCCGATCGCACGGTGATGGATAACCTGGCGGAAGGCAAGCAGGAAGTGATGGTTAACGGCAAGCCGCGCCACGTGCTGGGCTATCTGCAGGACTTCCTGTTCCATCCTAAGCGTGCCATGACGCCAGTACGTGCGCTGTCGGGCGGAGAGCGTAACCGCCTGCTGCTGGCGCGCCTGTTCCTGAAGCCCAGCAACCTGCTGATCCTCGATGAACCGACCAACGATCTGGACGTGGAAACGCTGGAACTGCTGGAAGAGCTGATCGACGGCTATCAGGGCACGGTGCTGCTGGTCAGCCACGATCGTCAGTTTGTCGATAATACTGTTACCGAGTGCTGGATTTTTGAAGGCCAGGGCGAGATCGGCGCCTTTGTCGGCGGCTATCATGATGCTCAGCTACAGCGCACCGCCTACAAGCAAACCCGCAGCGCAGCGCAAAGCGCGCCGGCCACGCGTCAGGAAACCGTAAAAAGCGATCCGGCAAAGCGTCCGGCGGCTAAGATGAGTTATAACCTGCAGCGCGAGCTGGAGCAGATGCCGCAGAAGATGGAGCAGCTGGAGAACGAGCTGGCCTCGCTGCAGGCGAAGGTGGCCGACGCCAGCTTCTTTGGCCAGTCGCACGACGTGACCCAGCCGGTACTGGATGCGCTTGCCGAAGCCGAACAGGCGCTGGAAAAGGCTTTCGAGCGCTGGGAATACCTGGAATCGCTGAAAAACCAATAACCCCGAGGTAATCTATGTGTTCATCGCACCAGGCCGACCAGTGGATGCTTTGCCCGCAGTGCGACCTGATGACACAGTTGCCGCCTCTCACGCCGGGCAGCAAAGCCAGCTGCCCGCGCTGTGATACCACGCTGGTCATGAACTGGGATGAGCCGCGCAAGCGGCCAACCGGCTATGCGCTGGCGGCGCTGTTTATGCTGCTTCTGGCGAACCTGTTTCCGTTCGTCAATATGCACGTGGCGGGGATGAGCAGCGAAATTACGCTGATGCGTATCCCGCAGGTCATGGTTTCGGTGGATTACAGCAGCCTGGCGACGCTGTTTCTGCTGTTCGTGCAGGCCGTGCCCGCGCTCTGTATGCTTATTATCCTGCTGCTGGTGAACCCGGTTAATCTGCCCACGCCGTTAAAAAAAGCGATGGCGCGCGCGCTGTTTCAGATCAAAACCTGGGGCATGGCGGAAATTTTCCTGGCCGGCGTGCTGGTCAGCTTTGTAAAACTGATGGCCTACGGCGATATCGGCATCGGCACCAGTTTTATTCCCTGGTGTTTGTTCTGCGTGCTGCAGCTGCGCGCTTTTCAGTGCGTCGATCGCCGCTGGATGTGGCAGCGCATTGCGCCTCTGCCTGCGTTGCCGGCGAAACCGGTGCCTGCCATCAGCGGCCTGGCGCAGGATCTGCGTTCCTGTAGCTGCTGTACAGCCATACTGCCGGTCGGACAACTCTCCTGTTCACGCTGCGGCACGCGCGGTCACGCCCGGCGCAGGCACAGCCTGCAATGGACAATGGCGCTGCTGCTGACCTCACTGCTTTTATATATTCCCGCTAACCTGCTGCCAATTATGATCACGGAATCCCTTGGCAGCAAAACGACGTCTACCATTATGGCGGGCGTGGTATTGCTGTGGGGAGAAGGCTCCTATCCGGTTGCGCTGGTGATTTTTATCGCCAGTATCATGGTGCCTTCGCTAAAAATGCTGGCTATCGGCTGGCTTTGCTGGGATGCCAACGGCAAAAGCAAGCCGCATCAGGACAGCGAAAGGATGCATAAAATCTACGAGGTGGTGGAGTTTGTCGGCCGCTGGTCAATGATTGATGTCTTTGTGATAGCTGTGCTCTCCGCGCTGGTGCGCATGGGCCAGCTAATGAATATTTATCCCGCGACGGGGGCGTTGCTGTTTGCGCTGGTGGTGATCCTGACGATGTTCGCCGCCATGACGTTTGACCCCCGTCTGACCTGGGATCGTGTCAGTACCCAAACTAAAGAGGAGCCAGGCATTGCAGGAAAATAATCATGGCGTGGCGACGGTTGATCGAATCAAACGTTGGTCACCAGTCTGGATCATCCCCATTGTCACCGTATTAATCGGTGCGTGGATCCTTGTTTATCATTTCACCCATCAGGGGCCGCTGGTCACGCTGATCACCACCAACGCGGAAGGCATCGAAGGCGGTAAAACGGCGATTAAAAGCCGCAGCGTTGATGTCGGCACGGTAGAAAGCGCCGTACTGACTGACGATCTGCTGCACGTGAAAATTACCGCGCGCCTTAACGCCGGCATGGAAAAACTGCTGAAAGGCGACAGCGCGTTCTGGGTGGTTAAACCGACCATCGGCCGCGAAGGCGTTACCGGTCTGGGGACGCTGCTTTCCGGCTCCTATATTGAGCTGCAGCCGGGCAGCAAAGGCGAACAGCCCGAACAGTATAAGCTGCTGGATGCGCCGCCGCTGGCGCCGCCGGATGCCAAAGGGGTACGCATTACGCTGGACAGCGCAAAAGCGGGCCAGCTGAACCCTGGCGATCCGGTGCTGTTCCGTGGCTATCGCGTAGGCTCGGTGGAAACCAGCCAGTTCGACGCCGACAAACGTATGATGACCTATCAGCTGTTTATCGCCGCCCCTTATGACCGGCTGGTCACGACAAACGTGCGCTTCTGGAAGGACAGCGGCATCGCGGTAGATATGTCCGCTTCAGGTATGCGGGTTGAAATGGGCTCGCTGACCACGCTGTTCAGCGGCGGCGTCAGCTTTGACGTGCCGGACGGCTGGGATCTGGGACAGGCGGCGGCGAATAAAGCGGAATATAAGCTGTTTGACGATCAGCGCAGCATTCAGGATTCGCTCTACACCGTGCATAAAGACTTCCTGATGTTCTTCAGCGATTCTATTCGCGGCCTGCAGCCGGGCGCGCCTGTAGAGTTCCGGGGCATAAGGCTGGGAACGGTCGCGGAAGTGCCGTTTAAATCCACTAAAGTCGCGCAGCAGCTGGGCAACGATTACCGTATCCCGGTACTGATCCGCATCGAGCCGGACCGCTTCCAGAGTATGCTGGGCAAGGACTTTGATATTGAGCAGCACCTGAAGGACGGTATCAAGGCGGGTCTTCGCGCCTCGCTGAAGTCGGCCAACCTGCTGACCGGCTCGCTCTATATCGATCTGGATTTTGACAGCAATGCCAAACCGTTCAAAGGACCGGCCTCTTTTGCGGGCTATGAGCTGATCCCAACGACCAGCGGCGGACTGGCGCAGATCCAACAGAAACTGATGGATACGCTGGATAAAATCAATTCGCTGCCGCTGAACCCGATGATTAATCAGGCCACGGGCACGCTGAAAGAGAGCCAGCGCACTATTCGCGAGCTGCAGAAAACGCTGGATAACATCAACCAGATCACCGGCAGCCAGTCGATGAAAGAGCTACCGGCCGATATGCAGAAAACGCTGCGCGAGCTGAACGCCAGCATGAAAGGCTTCCAGCCTGGCGCACCGGCCTACAGCAAACTGGTCGGCGATATGCAGCAGCTCAATCAGGTGCTGCGTGAACTGCAGCCGGTGCTGAAAACGTTGAACAGCAAGAGCAATGCGCTGGTGTTTGAAGCAAAACCCGGCCAGGATCCCCAGCCGAAGAGGGCGAAATAATGAAAAAATGGCTACCTGTGGCTTTGATCCTGGCGCTGAGCGCCTGCAGCAGCACGTCCGATACCACCTATTACCAGCTGCCCGTGGCGGCGAAGGGCGCGGCCGTCAGCAGCGTTGATGCCGCGCGGCCAGCGGTTTTTGTCCAGCATGTTTCCGTTCCGGACTATTTGTCCGGTAACGGGCTGGTTTACCAAACCAGCGACGTGAAATATACGATTGCTGCCAATAACCTCTGGGCCAGCCCGCTCGACCAGCAGCTACAGCAAACGCTGGTGGCGAACCTGAGCCAGGCGCTGCCCGGCTCGCTGGTCTCGGCTTCACCGCTGGGCCAGCAGCAGGATAAGCTCAACGTAACGGTGACCGGCTTCCACGGTCGTTACGACGGCCATGCGGTGATCAGCGGCGACTGGGTGCTGGAGCATCAGGGGCAAATCGTGAAGCGCTCGTTTACGCTGGCCCTGCCGCAGAAAGAGGATGGCTACGACGCGCTGGTCAGAACGCTGGCAGAAGGCTGGCAGCAGGAGGCGCAGGATATAGCTAACGGTATCCGCAGCCTTAATTAGAAAAATTAATCACTGGCGCTAAGCCCCGGTTTGTCGACAATCAGAAGATTGCACAATCGGGGCTTTTTTTATTGCCATACAGGAGGTTATCTGGTTTTCAGGAGAGTTTTCAGGCGATAAGTTTCCACTATCCTCGCACAGGTTTATGACATTGGCGTGAAATTTGCGCGTTGATCTTCAGCGAAAATGGCGTTAGAACTAAATTGTGACTGCGTATGCACTCACTGATTTCTTTCCACCAGATTCCACCTGACCTGAAGAGGGGATTACAGGCATGATGAAGAGACAGAAACGAGATCGGCTCGAACGGGCACATTCCAGAGGTTATCAGGCCGGTATTACCGGACGCCCTAAAGAGATGTGTCCCTATCAAATGATAGATGCAAGATCTCACTGGTTGGGAGGTTGGCGACAGGCCATGGAGGACAGGACGGTTACCGCGTAATCCGCTCTGTTATTGAAAAGGAAAACCTCCGCCCGGGCGGAGGTTTCGTCTTTTAAACGCGCTTAAAAAGCGGTGGTGTCCTTGAACAGACCCACTTTCAGATCGGTAGCGGTATAGATAACGTTGCCATCCACCAGCACTTCGCCATCGGCTACGCCCATCACCAGCTTGCGGTTAATAACACGCTTAAAGTGAATACGGTAAGAGACTTTTTTCGCCGTTGGCAGAACCTGGCCGGTAAATTTAACTTCGCCTACGCCCAGCGCACGGCCTTTGCCTTCCGCGCCCAGCCAGCCCAGATAGAAGCCTACCAGCTGCCACATCGCATCAAGACCCAGACAGCCTGGCATCACCGGATCGCCGATAAAGTGGCAGCCGAAGAACCACAGATCGGGATTGATATCCAGCTCCGCTTCCACAAAGCCTTTACCGTAGTTGCCGCCATCTTCATTCATCTCGATGACGCGATCCATCATCAGCATGTTGCCAGACGGCAACGGCGGGCCTTCGGCACCGAAAAGTTCACCGCGACCAGAGGCAATCAGGTCTTCTTTTGAGTAGGATTTGCGTTTATCTACCATGTTCTTAATAAGCCTTATTTTATTGAAGCACGAAGGTTAGCTTACAGCTGTAAGCTGAGCAAGCCCGATTAGCTCTGGTTAAACCAGTTCAGCCAGCGCAGCGGCCACGGACGTTGCCGACCTTCCTGTTGGTTTATTTGCGCAATGCGCTCCTGAATCGATCTTAGCAGACAAGGCGCGTCTTCTTTGTCCCATTCGGTTTTGGTCAGGAGAGGAAGGGCTTCCTCCACGCTTTCCACCGCCCAGACGTGAAATTTTCCTTCCCGCACGGCATCCACCACTTCCTGCTGCAGGCAAAGGTGACGCACGTTCGCCGCAGGAATGATAACGCCCTGGCTGCCGTTCAGCGTGCGCTGCTGGCAGATATGGAAAAAGCCTTCGATCTTTTCGTTCAGGCCGCCGACCGGCTGCACGCGACCGAACTGATCCACCGAGCCGGTCACGGCAATCTGTTGCGTAATCGGCTGGCTGGACAGCGCGCTGATCAGGGCGCAGAGTTCGGCCAGCGATGCGCTGTCGCCATCGACTTCTGAATAGGATTGTTCAAACACGACCGAGGCGGAGAAGGGCAGCTGCTGATCAAGCTCCAGCTCCGCAATCAGCCATGCCTGCATAATCATCATGCCTTTGGCATGGATGTTGCCGCCCAGCTCCGCTTTACGCTCCACGTCATGGAACTCGCCGTCGCCCACGTGTACGACACAGCTGATGCGGGAAGGCTCGCCGAAGGCGCGGGGATGGCCGGGAAATTCGATAACGGAAAGGGCGTTGATTTGACCAATCGCCTCGCCTTCGGTTTCGATCAGGATCTGATCCAGCAGGATCTCGTCACGAATTCGCTCGGCAAGGAAGCCTTCGCGCCACTCGCGATTATCCAGCGCCGCCTGAAGGTGTTCGCCGTTGATCAGGTTTTCATCGCTGTTGGCCGCCGCCTCCTGGAACTGGCGAGCCAGCCAGACGGGACACAGCGGCAGCGTTTCCTGGTCGCCGGTATAGCGTACCGCTTCACGCATCAGCACCGGCCAAAGATCGTCTGCAATCAGCAGATCTTCATCAGCAGCGACCGAACGTGCCCACTTGATCCACAAAGCGAACGACTGCTCGTCGACGATCTGAATGTTATCCTCAAATTCCGAATAGAACGCCAGCGCCGCCAGCTCCGGCTCCATCTCCTGGAAATCAGCCAGCGCGTCGCGTTCACCGGTCAGGATAAGACGAAAATGCAGCGGCATTGGCGGCACGGCAACCGGCAGCGGCCGGGACTCGTCGGGCGAATGCCAGCTAAACTGGCGGGTGCTGAGGATTTGCTTCAGACGTAGCCAGAGCAGCGGCTGGGCCAGCAGGGCGCGTAAAGAAAGCAGTAGCGTCCCGCCGTTAGCCTTGTGCACCAGTCCGGGTTCAAGCGTTAACGTATTATTGTACTGACGGAAACAGCCGAACAGCTGTTCCGCCTCAATCCAGTCTGCGCTGTGCACGCCGCCCGTCGAGGCAAAATTATCCTGCTCCGACTCGGCCGGACGCCAGCTGACCGCCGCGCCGTCAATATGATAATGACCGCCGTACAGCGTCACGCTTTCATCATCAAAACCTGAAATCACGGTCTGCAGCAGAGCCTGATACTCCGGGTGCTCCGGCGTTTTGACCAGCATCAGCGGCAGTTTTGCCTGGCTGTCCAGCAGCAGGCTCAGCGTATTGAACAGGCGTGGCTGTACTTCGGAAAAGTAACAGGAATCATCAGGAAGCTCGGAGAAAAGCGACTGAACGCTGTCGGTATCGGGCTGCAGGGCGCGCCATTCAAGTTGGTTGTTGATCAAAGTTATCGTTTTTTTCTTAAAATGAGTAATACGCCATTATACAAGATTTCAGCCTGTTAAGCATCGCTGAGTTCTTCTTTGCACCCTTACGGGCCGCAATTGCGAGTTCGCTCTGGTTTTCCGTGCGGCTATGTTAAAAAAGCTGTTATTCTAAATAGGTTACAGGTTTAGCATGAGATCCCGATGAAATACCAGCAACTGGAAAACCTTGAAAGCGGATGGAAGTGGACATACCTGGTGAAAAAACACCGGGAAGGTGAAGCGATCACGCGTTATCTGGAGCGAAGCGCGGCCCAGGCTGCCGTCGGTGAGCTGCTGGCGATAGAACACAGCCCTGGCGAGGTAACGACATGGATTGCCCGTCATATCAATCCGGCGCTGGAAAACCGCATGAAGCAAAGTATACGCGCGCGCCGCAAGCGTCACTTTAATGCAGAACATCAGCATACGCGGAAGAAATCTATCGATCTGGAGTATCTGGTCTGGCAGCGGCTGGCCGCGCTGGCGCAGCGGCGAAACGTCACGCTTTCGGACACCATTGTGCAGCTGATAGAAGATGCAGAGCATAAAGAAAAATATGCCAGCCAGATGTCTTCACTCAGGCAGGATTTGCAGGCGATCCTGGGCAAGCCGGATTAGACCTGTCGACGGTCTGCAATTACGGCCGGCGGGACAATAAGCAGCAGCGCGAAATAGCGCCCACAAAAAACCCCGCCGAAGCGGGGTTTTTATCAAAGCGTAAACTTAACCCTGAGGCTGAGTTACCACGTCTTTGATGCCTTTAACCTGGATTTCTACGCGACGGTCTGGACCCAGACATTCGATCAGGGCGTTACGGCCTTTCACGCTGTCACAGGTGTTGCCGGTAACTGGGTTAGTTTCACCCATGCCACGTGCAGAGATCTTGTTAGAAGGGATGCCTTTAGACACGAGGTAGTCAACAACGGACTGTGCACGTTTCTCAGACAGTTTCTGGTTGTACTGGTCAGAACCGATACGGTCGGTGAAGCCCAGAACCACGACGTTGCCGTCTTTAGGATCCAGAGAGCTCAGCTGGGTGTACAGCTGATCCAGAGCCTGCTGACCTTCTGGCTTCAGAGTCGCCTTGTTGAAGGTGAACAGCACGTCTGATTTCAGGGTGAAACGCTTGGTTTCAACAACTGGCGCTGGTGCTGGAGCCGGAGCCGGTGCTGGCGCTGCTTCATCCTGGCCGAAACGGTAGGAAACACCTACGCTCAGCATGGCGTTATCTGGACGGGTGCCAACGGTGTTTGCATCACCGATGTTGTTAACCCACTGGTAGTCCAGACGGGTAGCCCAGTTTTTGGTTACAGCGTATTCAACACCTACAGCTGCCAGCGGAGAAACACCGGTGTCGTGATCGCTGATGCGAGTACCGTTGTTGTTCTGCGTGGAGTCAGCGCGCCATACCATGCCGCCCAGACGGGTGTACACGTCCAGATCGTCATAGATTGGGTAGCTCAGTTTCGCAGCCAGCTGAATGCCCTGTGCTTTGAATGCGCCGTTTACGACATTGCCTTTGTTAGGCATACGACCCAGCCAGTCATAACCCAGTTCGAAGCCCAGGTACTGATTAGCCTGGTAACCACCGAAGGCACCTGCGCCCAGCTGGCTTTCGTGAGTTGGGCCGTCGTTGTTCGCATAATCGTTACCGTAGTAACCAGTGTCGTGGTACTGAGACCAGCCCAGTTTCGCACCGGTATACCAGGTGTCATCTTTAGGAGCGGCCTGCGCTACGGTAGCGAAGCCAGCCAGTGCCACTGCAATTGCGATAGCTGTCTTTTTCATTTTTGCGCCTCGTTATCATCCAAATAGGCAATGAGCTTTCATTAGCTCTTTGATTTAATCCTTCGCCGGGTTATGACGCTCGATTATGACTCATCCAAAAAAGGGAGATTATTGAGCACCCTGGCGACGTAAAGTCTACAACGTACCAGCAAACTTACAAGTAAGATGTGAAGGCGGTCTGAAAAAAAACGGCGTTTTGTACACATTTTTACACATTTGCGTACAGGACGGCGGGAGATAACTTCCGGGAAAAACGCGGCTAAACCATTGTCACGCCGGGTCATAGCATAATCAGACGCTTATCATGCCCGGCGAAGAAGTTTATGATGAGAAAACTCTTATTTTTACTTAATGATACAAACTCGACTGAATTTTTAACCCATTAAAGGGTCTGCACGCGACAATTTCGACCGGATCCGGTCGCATAATCAGACCTAAAGCCTGGCCGCTTAACGCTGCGTCATGGAGCCGACGACGATCTTCCTCGGTCAGTTCCTCAGGCAGCCAACCCAGCACCACGCTGTAGTTCCCCGTTTGCAGCGCTTTAATCATGGCCTCCAGCGTATTAATGGCCTGCCCCTGGACCTGCATCACTTTATTAAGCGGCAGCCCGGAACGCGCAAGCCAGCTGCGGCTCAGCTTTTGCTGCGGCGTCAGCCATAGCTGCCAGCGGGACTGCGTGCCCAGCTGTTGCAGCAAAGGGAGCAGTAGCATTTGCGTCATGCCCGGCTGATTCTCGCTGTAGATCAGTTCGCTGATCAGGCCAGTCGCTTCGCTATGGGATGAAGAGCGGGGCTGAGGAAAACGGCTGTTAACAGAATGAGATTTCATGGAATGAGTACGCATATCGGCTTTGCTCGCAGGTCACTGTATGGATATACAGTATAAGGGTGGTGAACAAAGATCAACCCTAAATTTTGATAACGTCTCGCAAAATCACAATGAAACCGGCTGTAACGGCAATTAGTAATTGAACCTGTTACCACGATTGCATACTTTTCATTTCTCACAGGGACGAGGGTGTTCTGTATACAGGGAGAAAAGGATGAGCCAGTCAAAAAAACAGATTGAAAAAGCCAGACGCCAGCTTGCCGAACTGGGCGAAATCGAATGCCGCAGCCAGTTCGGCGGCTACAGCCTGTCGATAGAGAACGTGGTGTTCGCGCTGGTAGCGGAAGGGGAGCTTTATCTGCGGGCCTGCGAGCAGGTAAAGCCCTATATCGTGGAGCGGAAGATGCAGCCTCTGCATTTTACTAAAAGAGGGATGCCGGTCGCGCTGGATTATTATCGGGTGGACGACCCGCTGTGGAAAGAGCACGGGCAGCTGGTGGCGCTCTCCCGGCTTTGCCTGCAGGGCGCACGCCAGCAGCGAACGCAAAAGCAGCAAAATCAGCGCCTGAAAGATTTGCCCAATTTGACTATCCGCATCGAGACGCTGCTACGTCAGGTCGGCATCAGCACTATCGCCATGCTCAAAGAGCAGGGCGCCAGACGCTGTTGGCTCAAGCTGTACGCCAGCAACAATAATTTGGGCATCAACGTCCTTTTCGCGCTGGAAGGCGCGATCGCGGGCCGCCATTACGAAGCGCTGCCGGAAAGCGTCAAAACCGAGCTTCGGCAGTGGCATAAGGAAACGCTGCGGCGCTGGGCCAGGCAGCAAAAGTCTTAGGCCAGCCCCTTTTTTTTCAACCGAACAATTTCCGGCAGCAGTGCAACCAGCAGGCCAACCTGCTGTAAGACCAGCGGCTCCTTTGTGTCCGGCGCCGCTTCCGCCGCTGCCAGGCGGGCGGAAAGATTGCCCAGCAGCCTGGCCGCTTTGTCTTCATCAACAATATCAATATGCAGCACGTCGTCGACGTAGCAGACCGCATCATCCATCAGTTGCAGCATGGCCGGGTTGGTGATTTTCTCGCGATGGGCGCCCAGCGCGGAAATATAGCTGAGAAAAGAGTGGTTCAGGCACAGTAGTCGGAAAGCGTCTTCACGCAGGCCCGCGCTGGCGTTTTTTTCGGCCGAAATATTAGACACTACTGAGGCCAGCTCGGCGTCGCAGTTGTGCGCATCGCGCCGGGCAATGCGGTAATCCAGGCGATTATCTTTGCCCTGGTGATACTGCACCAGAATGGCGTCCAGATAGCGGCAGTTGGCATTAAGCGTGCGATCCGCGACGGCGGAAAGCTGGCGGAAACGCCAGTCGGGCCAGATAAAGGCCACGGCGATCCAGGCTATGCCGCAGCCCAGCAGCGTATCGATAATACGCGGCAGCGCGATCTCGAACCCCTCACCAAGCAGGTTAAAGCAGCAAAGTACCAGCAGGGTGATAAAAAGCGTGGCGTAGGCATATTGCGACTGTCGGAAGGCGAAAAACAGCACGCCGGTGAGCACAATGAGTATCAGCTGTCCCTCAACAGAGGGGATCAGCCAGAGTAGCGGCAGACCAATCGCTATACCGGCCAGCGTGCCGACAATACGCAGCGCCAGGCGCCTTTTCGTCGCGTTATAGTTGGGCTGGCAGACAAACAGGCTGGTCAGCAGGATCCAGTAGCCGTGTTCCAGCCCGGTGATCTGGATAAAAGCGTAGCCGGTACAGAGCAGCAGCGACATGCGCACGGCGTGACGGAAAAGCGGCGACTGCGGCGAAAGATGGCGACTCAGGCGCAGACGGATATCTGCCCAGCCGGTCAGGCCTTCACTGGAAAGACGTCCATCGCTGTTGTCCTGCAAAACCTGCTCGGACTCGATGGTCGCCAGCTGGGCGTCGATAGCCTTAAGGTTATGCAGCAGGTAGTGCATGGCCTTAAGTTCGCTGCTGGCGGGTTGGTTTGCACTCAGGCGCTCCAGCGCGGCCTGAAGGTGCACAAAAGCGCGCTCAAAACGCGGATCGTGCTGCCAGGGTTCGCGCAGCAAGATAGCGTTGGAGAGCTGCTGGCAGGCGCGCGCCTGCATGGTTAACAGCCGCTGAAAGCGGAACAGAATATCGCTGTAGCGATACTCTTTGCGTAAGGCGTGATATTGCGCGTGGGAAGAGCTGGCGCGCTCGTGAATATCCTGCGCCACGAAATAATAGTGCAGCGTGCGGCGCGTGCTGCGCTGCCCGCGATCGCCACGCAGCCGGGACTGGATGGAAATCTTGGTTTGATTCAGCGTGGCGACCAGCTGGCTATTGGTCATTGCCGCTTCAATCAGCGAAGCGTCGTCATTCTCTTCGATGTCTGGATCGAAGAGACCTGCTTTCGCCTCCAGGTAGCGCGCCAGGCCTTCAAAGCAGCGCGCAATATTCTCCTGTAACGGACGTACGGGAAAAATCAGATGACCGATCAGCGTCAGCAGGTTGTACCAGATAGCTCCCGTCAACAGCAGCGAGGGCTGCAAATACCACTGGGGAAACAGACCAAGCCCCAGCAGCGTATAGACAGCGATCAGCAGCGCGCCGAAAGCAATCGTCGCGTAACGCTGACCCAGCGCGCCGAGCAGGATAAACCCCCAGGTAGACAGCGCCAGCCCAAGGGTAAACAGCCAGGGAAAAGGAGAAAGCAGCTCCACCGAGACGGAGGCCACGCAAAAGCAAACCAGGGTGATCAATAAATTGCGCAGCCTGCCGCTGAGGCGATCGTCAAGATCGGCCAGCGCTGCCGCCACAACGCCCAGCGTTAGCGGGATAGTCCAGGTTATCTGGCCCAGCCATAAAGGCACGCCCGCCGTGCCGGCCAGCGCAAAAAAGATGCGCAGGTTGTAGAGCAGGGCGCTGTTATAGGCATAGCGGCGCAGGCGTGGCGACAGCGACAGACGCATAGTTAGTTATACCGGCTGCGGGCGTTGGCTTCACGGGCGGCTTTGGCGACTTCAACGCTGACTACGCGGCGTCCGACCGGCCAGAGTGCGATAGCGGCGATCTTAAAGTGTGCGATGCCCGTAGGGATACCGATAAGCGTAATACACTGCGCGATGCCTACCAGGATATGGGTGACGCAAAGCCACCAGCCGCAGAAAATAAACCAGACGATATTTAATACGGTGCCGCCGGAGTTCAGCAAAACATTTTTTTTGCCGGGATTAAGCTCATCCACATGCACCGCTTCGTTGCCAAACGGCAGTAGCGAAAGCTTGGTGATTTCCCAGCAGGAACGGGTTAACGGTAGCGTAATAATGAAAACGATGCTGAGCAGCGTGGCAACAAGCCAGCCGAAAGTCGTGACAAAACCGCCCAGAAAGAAATTTAAAATATTTAAAACGGTACGCATCAGATAGGGTCCTCGCGCTGCGCGAAAAAAGAAAATTCAATACGTTGATTATACCGTGTTTTAACGCTGGAGCGGTACATCCTTGCCGGGTAAACTGTCCGGCAGATTAACCGCAGCCCGAGAGCCTCTATGGAACTGAAAGCAACCTCGCTGGGTAAGCATCTGGCGCAGCATCCCTATAATCGGGTGCGTCTGCTCGCAGCCGGCGTCGAAGTCAGTGGTCAGAAGCATGAATACCTGATCCCTTTTAACCAGCTGTTGGCGATCCGCTGCAAGCGCGGACTGGTCTGGGGAGAGCTGGAGTTTTCGCTGCCCGATAATAAAGTGGTGCGTTTGCACGGCACGGAGTGGCAGGAAACGCAGCGTTTTTATCACTACCTTAATCAGGCGTGGCAGGCGTGGAGCCAGCAGATGAGCCCGATCGCCGCCGAAGTTTTACAGCAGCAGGTTGCCAGCCTGAGCGAGTTTGAGCAGCAGGATCGCTGGCTGAAACGTCAGGAAGTGGCGAACTGGGGCGAAAAAATCCGGGATGCTTTCTCCTCTCAGCCTTTGCCCGTCAGCCGTCTTGAAGAGTTTGAATCCTGTCGCGAAGCATACCTTTTCTGTCAGCGCTGGCTGGAAAACAGCGAGGCGCAGCGTCAGCAGCGCAACAGGCGCTGGACGGAAAAAATGCTGGCGCAGTATGCCGATTTTTTTGCCGGCGTCGAAAGTTCACCGCTTAGCGCCTTCCAGGCCAGCGCAGTAGTCAACGGCGAGGAAGCGGTGCTGGTGCTGGCCGGGGCGGGCAGCGGGAAAACCTCGGTGCTGGTGGCACGTGCAGGCTGGCTGCTGATGCGTAAAGCGGCTGCCGCAGAGCAAATTCTGCTGTTGTCATTTGGCCGTCGGGCCGCGGAAGAAATGAACCACCGGCTTAAAACGCGCCTCGGTAGTGATGACGTTGAAGCGCGCACTTTTCATTCCCTGGCGCTGCACATTATTCAGCAGGGCAGCAACAGGTCGCCAGTGATTAGCAAGCTGGAAACCGACGGCGCGCTGAGGCGCAGGCTGCTGACAGAAACCTGGCAGCAACAGTGCAGCGAGAAAAAAGCGCAGGCCAGCGGCTGGCGGCAGTGGCTTCATGAGGATTTGGGCTGGGAGCTGGACGAAGGCGCTTACTGGCAGGATGAGACGTTGGCCAACAGAGTCGGCGAGCGTCTGGAGCGCTGGCTGGAGCTCATGCGGATGCACGGCGGCGCGCAGGCCGCGATGATCGAATCCGCGCCGGAAGCGGTTCGCGAGCTGTTCAGCAAACGAGTTAAACTGATGGCGCCGCTGTTAAAAGCCTGGAAAAGCGCACTGAAAGAAGAAGGCGCGGTAGATTTCGCCGGGCTGATCCATCAGGCGATCGCCGTGTTGGAAAAAGGACGCTTTATCAGCCCGTGGAAGCACATTCTGGTCGATGAATTTCAGGATATGTCGCCGCAGCGAGCGGCTCTGCTGGCGGCGCTGCGCAGGCAAAACAGTCAGACTTCGCTGTTCGCCGTGGGCGATGACTGGCAGGCGATTTATCGCTTTAGCGGCGCGGAAATGGCGCTCACTACCGCCTTTCATCATTATTTTGGCGAAGGCGAACGCTGCGTGCTGGACACGACCTGGCGATTCAACGAGCGTATTGGCGAAATAGCCAATGACTTTATCCAGCGCAACCCGTCCCAGCTGAAAAAGCCGCTGAACAGCCTGAGCAAAGCCACTAAAAAAGCGCTCTCGTTGCTGCCTGAGTCACAGCTGGAAGCGCTGCTGAATAAGCTCAGCGGCTACGTCACGCAGGAAGAAGAAATCCTGATCCTCGCGCGCTACCACTACCAGCAACCGACGCTGCTGGCTAAAGCGAAGACGCGCTGGCCGGGCCTGAATATTTCTTTTGCAACGATACACGCCAGCAAGGGGCAGGAAGCAGATTACGTACTGGTGCTGGGATTAAAAAGCGGCGAGGATGGGTTTCCGGCCGCTGCCAGAGAGTCGGTTATCGAGCAGGCGCTGCTGCCGCAGCCGGAAGATTTTCCCGACGCCGAAGAGCGGCGTTTGGCCTATGTCGCCATTACGCGGGCGAAAAAACAGGTTTGGCTGCTGTTTGACAGCGATGCGCCGTCAGGCTTTGTAGCAGAATTTAAACGCATGGGCGTGCCGCTGTTACGCAAGCCGTAATCCGGCACGCCCGTGGCGTCTACTGCAGGCGCGCCTGCAAATAACGTTGATAGTCAGGAATAGAAATATCAAGCGGCTGTGCGAACAGCGGAGAATGAATAATAAAGTCGGCGGTGGTGCGATTGGTCGCAACAGGGATATTCCAGACCGTTGCCAGGCGCAGCAGCGCTTTGACGTCAGGATCGTGCGGTACCGCGTTCAGCGGATCCCAGAAGAAAATCAGCACGTCGATTTTGCCTTCCGAAATCAGTGCGCCTACCTGCTGGTCGCCGCCCATTGGGCCGCTTAGCATAGCGGTAACCGGCAGGCCGGTGGCGCGCTGGATCAGATTGCCGGTGGTGCCGGTTGCGTACAGCGTATGGTGCTGCAACAGCGCTTTATGGCTGTCGACCCACGCCATCATTGAGGCTTTACAGTGATCGTGCGCGACCAGCGCAATATGTTTTTTTTCCCCGAGGGTGCGGGTAGTCTGCTCCATGGCGATATCCTGTTTCGTTGAAAAGCAAACTATACGGCTTCCGATCCCGGGATGCCAGCAGGGCAGGCTTAACCTGTGCGGAAGGCTTTCATCAGCAGAACAAAACGTTGGCGGGTAGCGGCGTCAACCTGTTGATACCATAACTGCAGTACCCGGCCAGCCGGATAATGGCTGCTGGCGAAAGTCAGCGTATCGTCGGTCGGGCTGCCGGTAGTATGCGGCTGCGCAAAGCGAGGCACCGAAGCCGAATGGCCCTGCATATTATAAGCCGCCATTTCCCGTTCATAATTTTCGCCAGCGGTGCCGGTCAGTGTGTCCTGCTCGCTCTGCACAACCTTGCCGTGCTCGTCATGCAGCTGAAAATCGGGGTGATGGGCAAACGCACGTGCCTGGGCAGACGTGCGGATAGCGGGCAACGCGATAGCAATTGATTTAACGTTGGTAGTAAAAGTCACGATCAGCGGCGGCGAACGCCAGGACGAGGTATGGCTGTTTTCCAGCCTTTTTTCTACGCGGAACAGCAGCTGGTGCTGTCCTTGCTCCAGTTCAAGCCCATCGGCGCCTTTCAGCAGTGAACCGGAAATTTTATGACCGTCGAGCACCAGCAGATCGATCTCAGGCGCGAGTTTTAAGGTGGTTGCATGGGCCGCAGCCGCAACCCACATTGCCATCAACCCTGTCAGGAGCAGACCCAGCTTCATTGTTTCTCCAGATGCCCGAAATATAAAAAAGAGCGAATGTATCAAAGTCTTTCAGTATGACAGCATATTAACATTTTTACATATTTATTCATGCTAAATCTTTTGCGGCTATGATTATAAGCGCAAAATACGATCGTCTTGCAAAACAGAAATAGTTAACGGAGCCGCTATGGACGACAACATTATTACTGAAGTTTTGACAACGACTCGCCATATCGCACTGGTAGGCGCCAGCGAGAAACCCACCAGGGCCAGCCATTACGTGATGGCGTATCTGCTTGGGCAGGGTTACAAGGTGACGCCGGTCAGCCCTAAACTGGCCGGGCAAACGCTGCTGGGACAGCGGGTTTATGCAAAGCTGGAAGAGATCCCCGAGCCGGTGGATATGGTTGACGTGTTCCGTAATTCGGAAGCGGCCTGGGGCGTGGCGCAGGAGGCGATAGCGATAGGTGCCAAATCGCTGTGGCTGCAGCAGGGCGTCATCAATGAGCAGGCTGCGGTGCTGGCTGCCGATGCGGGTTTGAAAGTGGTGATGGATCGTTGCCCAATGATAGAAATTCCTCGTCTGGGGTTGGGCAGATAATAAAAAACCCCGCAAGCGGGGTCTTTGTCAGTTTCTGAGGCGTGGCGCCTGCAGCTGTTTGCGAATGGAAGCGGCGAGTTCATCCATTGAAGGATGCTCGGGGTGCTCGCCCGGTATCTCCCAGCCCAGCTGCGCTTCCGCCAGATAGGTGTGCACCGTTTCGCCGTTATCGTCTTCCATCACAACGTGATACCACGGGGCATTACGCAGCGCGCCGTCGGCGATATCGTCAATTTTAGGATCCTCTAACGAGTATTCCGGATCCACATCAACCACCACCCCTAAAAAACCCAGCAGCTTGTGTCGTACCTGCTGGCCAAGTCCAAATTTGCTGGCAATCATCGTGACCTCCCGAGAAACATAACCCTGTCATCCTTTATGGGGGCAGCGTTAGCGTTTTCAAGTCACAGCACGCGGCAGGCAAATCCTTTCAGATAGAGACCTTCCGGATAGCTGGCGATCACCGGGTGATCGGCTGCCTGCCTGAACTGTTCTATAAATTGTACATCACGCTGTGCATCGAGCGCAGCATCAGCAATAATTTTCTGGAACAGCTCGGTAGGCATCAGGCCGGAGCAGGAGAACGTCATCAACATCCCGCCAGGATTTAGCAGCTGCATTGCCAGCATGTTGATATCTTTATAGCCACGGCAGGCGCCGGCCAGCTGGTTTTTATTCTCAACAAACTTTGGCGGATCCATCACGATCAGATCGAATTTTTCTCCGCTTTCGCGATAGCGACGCAGCAATTTAAATACGTCATCGCGCAGAAACTCCGCTTTGCTGAGATCCAGACCGTTCAGCTCTACGTTCTGGCGAGCCACATCCAGCGCCGCCTGTGAGGTATCGACGCTGATCACCTGCTGGCAGCCGCCCATCAGTGCCGAAACGGCAAAGCCGCCGGTATAGGAGAAGCAGTTCAGCACGCGGCGATCTTTTGCGTAGCGGCGCGTAGCCAGCCGGCTGTCGCGCTGGTCGAGGTAGTAGCCGGTTTTATGGCCGGTCTGAATATCGACCAGTAGTTTCATACCGTGTTCGGTAATCGGCAGCAGTTCAGGCGGCGTTTCGCCCAGCACCACGCCCTGCGTCAGCTCAAGACCCTCTTTTTTACGTACCGATACGTCAGAGCGATCGTAGATGGCGCATTGCGGATAGCAGTGCTGTAGTGCGGTAATCAGGGCGGCGCGCTGGTATTCGGCACCGGCGGAAAGCAGCTGCAGCACCAGGAAATTGCCAAAGCGATCGATGGTGATGCCCGGCAGGCCGTCAGACTCGCCGGCTATCAGGCGATAGCTGTCGAGATCGTCGCGCTCCGCCAGCCAGTCGCGCAGCTGCTGAGCTGCCTGCAAACGGCGGGTAAAGAAAGCGATATCGATCGCTTCATCCTGTTCCCAGCTCCAGACGCGGGCGCGGATTTGCGAAGCGGGCGACCAGGCGGCGCGGGCCAGCCATTTACCCTGGCTGTCGCAAACGTCAATGGTTTCGCCCGACTGGGCTTTGCCTTCCATACGGGCTACGGCACCGGAGAAAACCCAGGGATGGCGGCGGAGTAAGGACTTTTCACGTCCTTTAGCGAGAATCAAACGAACGGTCATATTTGCTATGCTTACAGTCAGAAAAACAGGCGTCATTGTCCGGTGCCTGGCCACAAAAAGCAAACTGTCTCTTCAGGGGGAAATATGACGGCAATCTGTAAACGAGCGTGGGTCCACGGCAGCGTACAGGGCGTGGGATTTCGCTATACAACCCAGCACGAAGCCCGCGCGCGCGGGCTGAATGGCTATGCCCGCAATCTTGACGATGGCAGCGTGGAGGTACTGGCCTGTGGGGAGGAAAAAGAGGTTGAGGCGCTGATTGCCTGGCTGAAGGCGGGCGGGCCGCGTTCGGCCAGGGTCGACAAAGTGCTGACGGAACCCTGTGCGCTTCAGGAGCAGCCTGCGGGTTTCACCACCGGATAAAGACCGCCGCTACAGGCATTTAGCCGGTTTAGGCAGGCCGGCAATTTTAGTTGCCTGTTTTGCCGGGCCCTTAGGGAAAAGGCGGAACAGGTAGCGGCTGTTGCCTTTCTCTTCGCCATATTTTTTCGCCATGGCTTTAACAAGCATGCGCACGGCTGGAGAAGTATTAAATTCCAGATAGAACTCCCGTACAAAGCGCACGACTTCCCAGTGGGCTTCGCTCAGCTCAATGCCTTCTTCCTCCGCCAACAGCGGAGCCAGCGCCTCGCTCCAGTCCGAAGTTTTAGTCAGATACCCCTGCGCGTCGCGCGAAATTTCTTTACCGTCAAAAAACACCGTTTTGCCTCTGTAGTGATAACCGGGATGCAGTTTACCAAAAATTTTCCGGCGCGGATGAGCAAAAAAAAGCCCCGCGCTGCGGGGCTTGTTGTCTTTGTTCAGCGCATCAGTTGCTGCGGGACATACCAAGGATACTCAGCAGGCTGACAAAAATGTTGTAGATGGAAACATACAGGCTGACGGTGGCGCGAATATAGTTGGTTTCGCCACCGTGGATGATATTGCTGGTTTCCCACAGGATAGCGCCTGAAGAAAACAGTACGAACATCACGCTAATCGCCAGATGCAGGGCAGGGATCTGCAAAAACAGATTAGCCAGAACGGCCACCAGCAGCACCACAAAACCGGCCATCATCATGCCGCCCAGGAACGACATATCCTTGCGTGTGGTCAGCACGTAGGCTGAACAGCAGAAGAACACCAGCGCGGTGCCGCCGAGCGCCAGGCCGATAACATCGCCCATGCCCGCCGACAGCAGGGTATTCAGCATCGGCCCCAGGCAATAGCCGAGAAAGCCGGTAAAGGCGAAGGCAGCCAGAATGCCGGTTGGGCTGTCCGCCAGGCGGTAAGTCAGAAACATCAGGCCATAAAAGCCAGCCAGCATAATGATTAAGCCCGGCGCGGGCAGGGCGAAGACGGTGCTGAGCGTGGCGGTGACCGCTGAAAAAGCCAGCGTCAGCCCCAGCAGAAAATAGGTGTTACGCAAAACTTTATGCGTGGCAAGCAGCGAGCTTTGCCTGGTATGAGTAACGATGCGATCCATAGAAATGCCTCTTAAGGTCATTAGATTGCAGTGAGAATAAGGACCGCGCCTGAAGGGGGGAAGACGTTTTACCCTTCTTTACTCGTTAAGGCGGCGTTTCTGTGAGCAGGCTGGCGCTAATAACAACAAAAAAACCAAAACTGGCTGTTTTTGCGGCAGTTGAATCAGGCCCTGCTTTACATCGGCGCGGAGGATGTTTATAGTTCGGGTCATTGCGGAGGGGTGGCCGAGTGGCTGAAGGCACCGGTCTTGAAAACCGGCGACGGGAAACCGTTCGAGAGTTCGAATCTCTCCTCCTCCGCCATCAAATTCAACGGGTCAGCGAAAGCTGGCCCGTTTTGCTTTGCGCGTGATATGGCATAGCTGCCTGATTTAGGATCCCTGCTTCCCCAACAGCCCAACAGCCCAACAGCCCAACAGCCCAACAGCCCAACAGCCCAACTACTCAACCACTCAACCACTCAACCACTCAACCACTCAACCACTCAACCACTCTCAACTACCTTATCTTATTACGGCATCGCTGTTAGCTATTCCAGGCCCGTTGTTGGCGGCTTTTTGAACCACTGCGGCGCATTTCCTGAGCAACCAAAAAAAAGATGTATAAAAGCGCATAAATTCAACAAAATAGCTAAAAAAATGCTTGGCAGCCTTTGGGCTTTCTCCTATACTGCGCGCCATCAGATGCACTTCAGGTGCAGATGGTAAAAGTGCGGAGGGGTGGCCGAGTGGCTGAAGGCACCGGTCTTGAAAACCGGCGACGGGAAACCGTTCGAGAGTTCGAATCTCTCCTCCTCCGCCATCAAATTTAACGGGTCGGCAATTGCCGGCCCGTTTTGCTTCCTGCTTTCTGCTTTCTGCTTTCTGCGTTCTGCTTTTTATTTTCTACCTGCTCACTGGCCCTGTTCTGCCGGACGATTATCCTGCTTACGAAAAACATCCCGTTTCTTTTCAATCTCCTGATGCGCCGTAACGGCAAAGGCGATAGTCTGCTATATTCTCAACACGAATAATGCCCGGTCCCGGCCCCATTTTGCCGTGCGGCGGCGAGCTTTTCCGACGCCCGCCTTTTGCCGGACGTATCGCTTTGCTGGCCGGGTGATTTACCCTTGGATCAATGGAAAAAACACATGATTAAAAAGTATAGTCTTTGCGCGCTGGCGGTCTGCTCGGCTCTGACCAGCCTCTCCGCTTTCGCCGCCGACGATAACTATCAGCTTGAACAGGTGTTAATGATGAGCCGCCATAATCTTCGGGCGCCGCTGGCCGACAACGGCAGCGTGCTGGCGCAGTCGACGAAGAAGAAGTGGCCGCAGTGGGACGTACCGGGCGGCCAGCTCACGACGAAAGGCGGCGTGCTGGAAGTTTATATGGGACGCTATACCCGCGAGTGGCTGGCGCAGCAAGGGTTGATCAAACAGGACCAGTGTCCGGGCAGCGATGAAATTTACGCTTATGCCAATAGCCTGCAGCGTACCGTTGCTACGGCACAGTACTTTATTACCGGCGCTTTCCCCGGCTGCGACGTCGCGGTTTCCCATCAGGATGAAATGGGAACCATGGATCCCGTCTTTAATCCGATTATTACCGACGGCAGTGAAGCCTTTAACCAGCAGGCGCTGACCGCGATGAACAGCACCGCCGAAAAGCTGACGCTGAAGCCAGCGTTCCAGCGGCTGGAAAAAATCATTGATTATAAAAACTCGCCGGCCTGCGATGGCAAAAAACAGTGCGACCTGAGCAGCACTAACCAGAACAAATTCTTTGCGGAAAACGGTAAAGAGCCAACGGTAAGCGGCCCATTGAAGGTGGGCAACTCGCTGGTTGACGCCTTTACCCTGCAATATTATGAAGGTCTGCCGACCGACCAGGTCGCCTGGGGACAGATTAAAACCCCTGAGCAGTGGAAAGAGCTGTCGGCGATCAAAAATGGCTATCAGGATACGCTGTTTACCTCGCCGCAAGTGGCGCGCGACGTAGCGGCGCCGCTGGTCGACTATATCCGCAGCCTGTTGGTGGATGAAGATAAAGCCAGTGCGCCAAAGGTGACCCTGATGGTGGGGCACGATTCCAATATCGCTTCGCTGCTGAGCGCGCTGGATTTTAAAGCCTACACGCTGCCCGGCCAGTTTGAACGTACGCCAATCGGCGGTATGATCCAGTTCCAGCGCTGGCACGACAAGAAAAACAATCAGGAGCTGGTGAAGGTGGAATACGTTTACCAGAGCAGCGATCAGCTGCGCGACGCGACGCCACTTTCTCTGGATACGCCGCCAAAACGCGTGACGCTTGAGATGAACGGCTGTAAGACCGATGCCAACGGCTTTTGCCCGTGGGATCAGTTTACTCAGGTATTGAATAAAGCCATTGCCGGTACGCCGATGGCGGCAGCCCAGGCAACAGCCGCCAGCGATAAGGCCGCAGCCGATAAAGCAGCAGCGGATAAAGCGGCGGCCGAAAAAGCGGCGCAGGCCAAAGTCTCTGCGGATAAAGCGGCAGCGGACAAAGCCGAGGCGGATAAAGCCGCGGCCGAAAAAGTAGCGAATGAAAAAGCCGCGCAGGAGAAAGCCGCCAGCGACAAAGCGGCCGCCGATAAGGCCGCAGCGGATAAAGCGGCAGCGGACAAAGCCGCGAAAGCGAAAGCCTCGGCGGAGAAAGCCGCAGCGGATAAGGCCGCCGCCGATAAAGCGGCTGCTGATAAAGCGGCAGCAAAGCAGGCGTCTGACAAAGCCGTAGCGGACAACGCCGCGGCAAAACAGGCCGCTGAGGAGAAAGCTGCGGCCAATAAAGCCGCTGCTGATAAAGCTGATGCCAAAAAGGCATCAGCTAACGCCGCGCCGGTGGATAACAACGCGGCCGATACCGCCAGCAAGCCTGCGGACGACAAAGCGGCTCCGGCAGCGCAGACGGAAAACAAATCTTCCTGACGGCGGGCGAAAAAAAGACCGGCTGATTGCCGGTCTTATCATGCTCTGTCAGAACCTGATTTCAGGCCGACGCTGTCGGCCTTTTTTACGTCTGGCGATCAGCCTTTGCTGACCACAACCAGTTTCTGGTTTACAAACTCTTTGATGCCCAGATCGGAAAGCTCGCGGCCGTAGCCTGAGCGTTTCACGCCGCCAAACGGCAGTTCTGGTGCGGTATCGCTGGCGGAGTTGATATAAACCATACCGGTTTCAATGCGCGAGGCCAAAGTTTTGCCGCGCTCGATATTGCTGGTAAAGACCGAGCCGCCAAGGCCGTAATGCGAATCGTTGGCCAGTTTCACCACTTCCTCGTCATCTTTTACCACATAGATTTGCGCAACCGGGCCGAAAAACTCTTCAAAGTAAGCCGGGTTGTCGCGGGTAATGCCGGAAAGGATTGTCGGCTCATAGAAACAGCCTTCGCCTTCTACCGCCTTGCCGCCCAGGTGCAGCTTCGCGCCTTTGGCTACCGCGTTCTCTACCTGCTTAACCAGCGTATCGCGCGCGCTGGCGGAAGAGAGTGGGCCAAGCGTGGTGCTTTTATCCAGCGGATCGCCGATCTTCACTTCGCGGAAGGCCTGAGTGAATTTTTCGATAAAGGCATCGGCCACTTTTTCCTGCACGATAAAGCGTTTAGCGGCGGTGCAAACCTGGCCGCAGTTGCTCAGACGCGCGCCAACGCCAGCCTTCACGGCTTTATCCAAATCGCAGTCGTCCAGCACTACGAAGACGTCGTTGCCGCCCAGCTCCAGCGTGGTTTTTTTCAGGTATTTACCGGCCTGCTGCGCTACGGCGCTGCCTGCGCGCTCGGAACCGGTCAGGGCCGCACCCTGAACGCGATCGTCAGCAATCAGCGAGGCGATCTGATCGTTGCTGACGAAAAGGTTAGTCCAGGCGCCTTTTGGCGCGCCGGCTTCCGTTACCAGCTCTTCAAACAGCGTGGCGCAATGCGGCACGTTGGCGGCATGTTTCGCCAGCACCGGGTTACCGGCAGCAAGGTTAGGCGCCAGCACGCGCATCAGCTGATAGTAAGGGAAGTTCCACGGCTCTACGGCCACCAGCACGCCGATTGGGTGATTTTCCACCCAGGCTTCGCCCAGATCGGTGGGATAAGAGGTTGGGGCAAGGAAACGCTCAGCGTTTTCCGCATAGTAGCGAGCAATCTTCGCACAAAGCTGCACTTCGCCACGGCTCTGCTCAATCAGTTTACCCATTTCAATACTGGCGGTTTTTGCCAGTTCGTCCACGCGGCTGTCGATCAGATCGGCCAGCTTTGCCAGCACCTGAAGGCGCGGCTGGATTGGACCTTTGGACCAGGAAGAATGATAAAGGTCGTCGGCGGTTTTCAGCGCGGCTTCCACCTGCCGATCGTCATGCTCCGGCCAGGATTTAATCAGTTCGTTATTGGCAGGATTGATGGTTTTATAGGACATGGTGGCTCCTTCTCAAGGCCGTCAGGCTAAATGGTGAGAATAAGCGTAGTAGAGGATTTATTGATTTAACAAGGCGGAAGGGTGTCAGTTTGTGCTGTGCAACGCGACGAAACAGCAGAATGCACTGCTGTTTCGTCGCAGTGGAGGTCAGACGTTTTTACGCTCGACCGGGACGTTATCCCAGGTCAGCACGTCCTGATCGGTTTTTTCAAACGCGCGGATCAGAACTTCATCATTACCCTGTTGCTCCCAAATCCCCTCGGCGAGCTTCTCATCGTAGTTCGCCACTTCAAAAATGGCTTCGGCAATTTCAGGCGAGGTGGAACGAATACTTGCCCATTCTCCCACTCGATGTTCTTTAGATTGTTGCGTAGCCATACTGTTCTCCTGTGAGTTGAGGTTATCCGTTCAGTTTTACCGCCAGTCCGGCGACATATTCACCCTGATAGCGGGCAATATTCAGTTCATCTTCGCTGGGCTGACGCGAGCCGTCACCGCCAGCGAACGTGGTGGCGCCGTAGGGCGTGCCGCCACGAACCTGTGAAATATCAAACAGCTCTTTCGCACCGTACCCAATAGGTACGATAACCATGCCGTGATGAGCAAGTGTAGTCCAGGTTGAGGTAATCGTCTGTTCCTGGCCGCCGCCGGTGCCGGTAGAAGCGAAAACGCTGGCGATTTTGCCGAACAGGGCGCCGGATGCCCAAAGGCCGCCGGTGCGGTCAAGGAAGGTGCGCATTTGTCCGGACATATTGCCAAAGCGCGTCGGCGTGCCGAACAGAATAGCGTCGTACTGCGGCAGTTCATCCGGCGTGGCTTCGGCCGCATCCTGATCGGTTTTGCCGCCGACCTGAGCAAAACGCTCAGCGTTCATGGTTTCAGGCACGCGTTTCAGGGTCACTTCCGCGCCGCTGACGCGTCGTGCGCCTTCTGCTACCGCCTTCGCCATGGTTTCCACATGTCCGTACATCGAATAGTAAAGCACTAAAATTTTAGCCATCGTTCACTCCCTGAGTAGGTGGTTTTAAACAGCGTTCGATAGAAAAGTATAGATGAGGCTGCTCCAGCTTGCAGAAACGCAAAAAGCGAGGGATAAAAACGGGTACATTCCAGAAAATGCTTAAAATAAATATTAGATTTAATAATATGATTTTCAGCAATTTTTAGCCGTAAAAGCGCCTGGTAAACCTGCTTTTTGATAAAATAATTCGCGCTTCGCGTCGATAATCTATGCTTAATAACGGGACGGTGCACAGAAAGAGCGGCCACCGTCGCCAGGGTGAAGCCACAGGCTCACCGTATGAATGCAGTATGATGGCTTAACTATTCGGAGGTAAGAAATGGCAGAACATCGTGGTGGATCTGGAAATTTCGCTGAAGACCGTAAAAGAGCATCAGAAGCAGGCCGTAAAGGCGGCAAGGCCAGCGGCGGTAATTTTAAAAATGACCCGCAGCGCGCTTCACAGGCCGGGGAAAAAGGAGGACGCAACAGCCGGGGCAGTCGTGACAAGACATCCGGTTAGTCCATCCTTACGCCGCCGGGGCCACCCGGCGGCGTGATCGTCGTTTAACTTTTTCTGATTGATTCCCACAACAACCCTTGCCACACTGCGCCAAAAATTTATACGAGCGCGCTATGTCTTTCCTTTCCCGCTACAAATTTTCCCTCAGCTCGCAGGAGCTGGTGCTGATGCTGATTACCATGGTCTGGGGCAGCACCTTTTTGGCCGTGCACCATGCCATGACCGTCAGCGGCCCTTTCTTTTTCGTTGGCCTGCGTTTTGCCACGGCGGCGCTGCTGTTGGCCCTGGTTGCGCGGAAGTCGCTGCGCGGCCTGACGCTGGCGGAATGCAGGGCCGGAGCGGCTATCGGCGTCGCTATCAGCGGCGGCTACGGCCTGCAAACCTGGGGAATGCAAACCATCGAGAGCAGCCAGTCAGCCTTTATCACCGCCCTGTATGTGCCGCTGGTGCCGCTGCTGCAGTGGCTTTTTCTGCGGCGCATGCCGGGCGTGATGGCCTGGGTCGGTATCGTGCTGGCGTTTAGCGGCCTGATGCTGCTTGCCGGGCCGAAAAGCGGCTCGCTTTCGTTCAGCGCCGGGGAAACGGCGACGCTGCTCAGCACGCTGGCTATCGCAGGCGAAATTATTTTAATCAGCGCCAGCGCGGGCAAAGTGGACGTCAAAAGAGTCACCGTTGTGCAGCTGGCAGCGGCCTCGCTTTGCTCGTTTATGCTGATGGTGCCCAACGGCGAAGCCGTACCGGCTTCTTCCCCTTATTTATGGTATAGCGCGCTGGGGCTGGGCGCGGCCAGCGCATTGATTCAGGTCACCATGAACTGGGCGCAGCGCAGCGTGTCGCCTACTCGCGCGACGGTTATCTACGCGGGTGAACCGGTTTGGGCGGGCATTGTTGGAAGGGTGGCGGGCGAGCGGTTGCCTGGCGTTGCGCTACTCGGCGGCGCGCTGATTGTCGCTGGCGTGCTGATTAGCGAGCTCAAGCTGAAAAAGCGGGCGAAGCGGCCTTCGCCCGCTGAGAGACAAAGCTAGCTTTGCTGCCTTGCCACATCGTTCAGCGCGGCGGCGCGGCGTCGGCTGAGAATAGCGTTAAGGATGATGGCGCCGAAGGTCGCCGTGCCGATCCCGCCCATGGTAAAGCTGCCAATTTTCAGCGCAAAATCGCCTGCGCCCAGCACCAGCGTAACGGCAACCATAATCAGATTGCCGTTCTGGCCCAAATCGACGTTATTCTGCACCCAGATACGCGCGCCGGCCACGGCAATCAGGCCGAATACTACGATAGACGCGCCGCCGATCACGGGTGCGGGAATGGTATGGATCAGCGCGCCGAACTTGGGCGAAAAGCCCAGCAGAATGGCGATAACCGCCGCCGCCACAAACACCAGCGTCGAATAGACTTTCGTCACCGCCATCACGCCGATATTTTCTGCATAGGTGGTCACGCCGCTGCCGCCCAGGCCGCCTGACAACATGGTCGCCAGCCCGTCGCCGACAAAGGCTCTGCCCATCCACGGATCGAGGTTTTTACCTGTCATGCCCGCAACCGCTTTAAGATGCCCCAGGTTTTCCGCTACCAGAATGATCGCCACCGGCGCGATGGT
Organism: Erwinia sp. PsM31; assembly: GCF_030433775.1. Taxonomy (NCBI): domain Bacteria; kingdom Pseudomonadati; phylum Pseudomonadota; class Gammaproteobacteria; order Enterobacterales; family Erwiniaceae; genus Erwinia; species Erwinia sp. PsM31. The sequence goes on along the minus strand of NZ_JARUWZ010000004.1, from coordinate 43,136 downwards.
AAACATTGCCTGGCTGTTAAAAATCGGCGCGGTCGTGGTCGGCAGACCAAACCAGGGCGCGCTGGCGATAAGGCCGAAGTCCACCGGTTTACCCAGGCCGAAACCGTTGGTCAGCAGCGCATAAATCGCCCAGGCCGCTATCAGCCCAACCAGCAGCAGCAGCCGCTGCACCATGCCGCGCGTAAAGACGGCCGTCAGACCAATGCAGATCACGGTCATCACGGCTATCCAGCTGTCGAACATGGAAGAGGAGACGCTGCGAACCGCAATCGGCGCCAGGTTCAGGCCGATCGCCATCACCACCGCGCCCGTCACCACCGGCGGCATGAGTTTCTCAATCCAGCGCGTACCGACCTTCATCACCACCACGCCGATAAGCGTATACAGCAGGCCACAGGCGATAATGCCGCCCAGCGCGACGCCAAGATGCTGATTGACGCCCTGGCCGTTAAAGCCGGTGACCGCGATCACCACGCCGACAAAAGCGGCGCTGGAGCCAAGATAGCTGGGCACGCGCCCGCCGGTAATCAGAAAGAACAGCAGGGTGCCGATGCCGGACATCATCACCGAAAGGTTGGGATCGAGCCCCATCAGCAGCGGCATCAGCACCGTGGCGCCGAACATCGCGACCGCGTGCTGCAGTCCCATAATAATCGTCTGGCCCGGCGGCAGCGTTTCATCAGGGGCCACAAGGCCCGTGGCGGACACCGACTGCCGCCATTGGGGGAACCAGGAATCAGCCATCGTCTTCTCCAGAGAAGTGAATCAGTAGCCGCCGGAGCGGGGATCAGGCATCCCGCCGCGCCAGGTGGTGGTAGCCGCGATCGAACCAGATCAGGCCGTGAGTCTGGTCGTTGCAGACCAGCGCGTGGATTTCGCAGATCAACACGTCGTGCGTACCGACGCTGGCGATTTGCGTAACGTGACAGTCAAACGAGGCTACCGCGCCCGCAAGCACCGGCGAACCTGTGGTCAGGGTTGACCAGTCGGCGGCCTGGAAGCGCGCCTCCATCGGCGTTTTGCCGCCAAACAGGCCGGAGAGTTCCTCATGTCCGGCGGCCAGCGTATTAACGCAAAGCTGGCGGTTAGCGTTGAAAACCTCATAAACGGAGGCGGAGCGATTCAGGCACACCAGCAGCGTTGGCGGCGAATCGGTCACGCTGCAAACGGCGGAAGCGGTAAAACCGGCGCGTCCCGCAGGGCCGTCGGTAGTAATGATGTTGACCGCCGCGCCCAGGCGCGCCATTGCGTTGCGAAACGACTGTTTTTCCACGCCCGACACGACTTCAGGCATTAACGTATCCACAGACATAATTTTCCCCTTATACAAGCGTGCAGGCATCGGCAAAAGCCAGTCTTGGCAGCCGCGCATAGACTTTGCTCGCGTCGCCATAGCCGATATTGACTAATAAATTACTTTTCCAGCCGCTGTCGGCGAAGAAGGTGGTATCGACCATCGCCCGGTCAAAGCCGGACATCGGGCCGGTATCCAGACCGAGCGCGCGGCAGGCGCTAATCAGATAAGCCGCCTGAAGCGAACTGTTGCGAAAGGCCGTCTCCTCCGCCAGCGCCGGGCTGCTGGTAAACCAGGCTTTGGCGTCGGCATGAGGAAATAGCGTGGGCAGCTGCTCGTAAAAAGACGGATCCCAGGCGACGATAGCCGTCACCGGCGCGGTCAGGGTTTTTTCCAGATTGCCGCTGGAAAGGGCAGGCTTCAGCTTCGCTTTGCCTTCCGCGCTACGCACAAAACAGAAGCGGGCCGGGCTACAGTTGGCCGAGGTCGGCCCCATCTTGATCAAATCATAAAGTTCAGCAAGCTGCTGGTCGCTGACGGGACGATCCTGCCAGCCATTGTAGGTGCGCGCGGCGGTGAACAGCGTCGCCAGCGCGGTGGAATTCAGGGCTTCTGCCATAGCGGCTCCGGGGAAAAGTGGGCGGGCGCGGTTTCGTCCAGCCAGGTCAGTAAAAGGGCGTTAAAGGCGGCGCTTTCCGTCACGCTCATGGCATGACCGCCGCGAGGCATCGCCTCCAGCGTGGCGTTTGGCAGCGCCTCGTACAGTTTTTGCGAGCAGATCGACGGCACCAGCAGATCGTCCTGCGAACAGATCAGCAGCGCTGACTGGGTAATCTGCCCGGCCTGTTGCGTAAAGTCGCAGCTCATCAGCGCGTGCAGGCGGCGAAGCAAATTTTCAGTACCCTGAAAATGCGCGTTATGCAGCGCGTCTTCCGCTTCGATACGCGCTTCGTTTTCCGCCAGCCAGTCGGCAGGATAGAGAAACAGCGGCTGCGCGCGAACGTAAGCTTCCACGCCGACGTTCAGCAGCAGATCCTGACGAACCTGAAAGCAGCGGCGGGTATGGGCGTCAAGCCGCAGCCAGCCGTTAACGATCGCCAGCCGCGCCACGCGTTCGGGGTAGTCGAGCGCCAGCTGCATCGCCACCATGCCGCCCAGCGCGTGGCCTATAATGTCGAAGCGGACGATGTCGCGCGCCGCCAGCGCCGAGGCCAGCTCTTCGGCCATATCGCGCATGCTGTAGCCAGCGGGCAGCGTATCCGGGCTGCGTCCGGTGCCGCGCTGATCGTAAGTGACCACGCGGTACGCCTTGCGCAGTTCGGCGAGCTGCGGCTGCCAGAAGCTGCCCAGCCCGCCCAAACCGGCAGAGAGCACCAGCGTGGGCGCAGAAGGCTGCGCCAGGCCGGAAATGTCAAGATGCATGGCGCCTCCGTTAGCTGCCGATATGCGCGATTGACGCGATTTCCACCAGCGCGTCCGGCTTTACCAGCCCGCACTGAATACAGAAGCGTGCGGGTTTTTCGCCGGGGAAATAGTCGGCGTAAACCCGGTTGATCTCGCCATAGTTGCTCCAGTCGGTCAGGAATATGGAGTTAAACGTGACGTCAGCCATGGTGCCGCCTGCGGTTTCGATAACGCTTTTGATCGTCTCCAGCACGTGCCGCGTTTGTGCCGCCGCATCGCCGACGTGCACCACGTTGTTGTCCCGATCGAAAGGCAAGGTGCCGGAGACATAGACCACGCCATCGGCCAGCGTGCCGGGCACAAAAGGCGCAATGGGCACGCCGGTGCCCGGCGGAGTAATAATCGTTTTTGGCATCGTTTTCTCCTGCCTCAGGCCGTTTGTGTTTGCGCAACGCTGGCGGTTTGCAGCGCGGTGCAGAAAGTTTCTACGTTGCTTACCCAGCCAAAAAAGGTTTCGATGTTAAAAATGGCGGCCTGCTGGGCGAAAAGCGGGCCGGCCTGATAGGTGGCGTCTTCCAGCACCACGCCGAAATATTCCAGGAAAAACCCGTCGCGCAGCGTCGATTCCACGCAGACGTTGGTGGCAATGCCGGTAAAGATCAGATGGCGAATGCCGCGGCTGCGCAACATGCTGTCCAGCGGCGTATTAAAGAAGCCGCTGTAGCGCGGTTTCGGCAGCACGATATCGCCGGGCTGCGGCTGAAGCTGGTCAACCAGCTCATAGTCCCAGCCGCCTTTCGCCAGCAGCGTGCCCGCCAGCTCGGGCCGGTTGCGCATCGTTTTCAGCGCGTTGGATTTATGCCAGTTTGGCGAGCCGGGGCCGCCCGCCTCGACGTACTGGTCGTCCCAGCCGTTCTGAAACCAGATAATCTGGATCCCGGCATCCCGCGCCGCCTTCACGGCGACGGCGATTTTTTCAATAACCGGCGCGGTGGCGGAAACGTCAAACCCGGCCAGATCCAGATAGCCGCCGGTGGTGGCATAGGCATTTTGCATATCCACCACGATCAGCGCGGTCTGCTCCGGCGGGAAAGCGATGGCTTCCGGGCGCGCGGGCAGGGTAACGCTGTTTTTAGTGGCGGCGGTGGTGCAGATCACGGTTTCTTGCAGGCTCATCAGGCTACCTCTTTAGCGGACAGGGCAATATGGCTGCGGCAGGACATCAGCGGCTGAATACGCTCGCCGAAATTCTCAATTCCCTGCAGGAAATCATCGAAGGTCAGCAGCACGCCCTGGGTGCCGGGTACGGTAGCCACTTCATCCAACATGCGCGCCACGTTGGCGTAAGAACCAACCAGCGTGCCCATATTGATATTGACCGCCGAGGTAGGATCGGCCATCTGCCGCACGTTGGTATCGCTGCCGGAGCGCTTGTCCTGCTGGCTTTGCGTGGTAAGCCAGGCCAGCGCCTCTTCATCTGCGCCGTCTTTGTAGCGCTCCCATTTCTCGCGGGCAGCCTCGTCGGTTTCATCGGCGATGACCATAAACAGCACGTAGGAGCCGACGTCGCGACCGGCAAGGTCCGCTGCGCTTTTCATACGGGCGGCGGTTGGGGCAAAGGCAGTCGGCGTGTTGACGCCTTTACCGAAGCAGAAGTTGTAATCGGCATGCTGCGCGGAGAAAGCCATGCCGGCGTCGCTCTGGCCTGCGCAAATCACCTTCATCGGGCTTTGCGGCTGCGGGCTGACGCGGCAGTCGTTCATGGTAAAGAATTCGCCTTTCAGGTCGGATTTGCCGGTGCCCCATAAATCGCGCAGCACGGTGACGTATTCGGTCAGGTAGTCGTAGCGGCGCGCGAAGTAGTCGTCGCCGGGCCAGATGCCCATCTGCTCATATTCAGGCTTCTGCCAGCCGGTCACCAGGTTGACGCCGAAGCGGCCGCCGGAAATCGAATCCACGGTCGCAGCCATTCTTGCTACTATGGCGGGCGGCAGCGTCAGGGTGGCGGCCGTAGCATAAATTTCGATGCGGGAAGTCACGGCGGCCAGGCCGGCCATCAGGGTGAAGGACTCCATGTTATGGTCCCAGAACTCGGTTTTGCCGCCAAAGCCGCGCAGTTTGATCATCGACAGCGCGAAATCAAACTGATAATGCTCCGCCTTGAGAACGATAGCCTTGTTCAGTTCAAAAGTCGGCTTGTACTGCGGAGCCGTGGTAGAGATCAACCAGCCGTTGTTGCCGATAGGGATAAAAACACCAACTTTCATGGGAATACCTCATAGTTAACGGTGACGGTCCGCGCTGCGTTGCTTCCCTGCTCCCTGTTGAGCGGCGCAAAAGAAAGATTGCAAAGGCTGTGCCACTTTATAAAAAAGGCTATGATTCAATCAGTTGAGATATTTGTGTTAAAATGTTGTGGAGCATATGGTCCGAAACAGACCATTTGGTAAAAATTCATGCACAAAAAGCAGGCGGACGTGAGCGAAAAAAGTGCACGGTGGCAAGACGCCCGCCGGTTAAAGGATGGAGTTACGGTGAATTCTGCAAAATCCCCCGCGCCGACCCGGCGTTCTAAAGCCGTTGCCGCCAAGCGAACGGCTATCCTGGCGGCGGCGCTTGAGCTGTTTTCTCTTTATGGTCTGCACGGCACCAGCCTGGACAAGGTGGCGGAAGGGGCAGACGTTTCAAAAACCAATCTGCTTTACTACTTTCCTTCAAAAGAAGCGCTCTATATTGCCGTGCTTAAGGAGATCCTGGACGTCTGGCTGGCGCCCCTGCGCGCGCTGCGCAGCGATCAGGAGCCGCTGGTGGCTATACGTGACTATATCCGGCTGAAGCTGGAAGTCTCGCGGGACCATCCGCAGGCCTCGCGGCTGTTCTGTCTGGAGATGCTACAGGGCGCGCCGCTGCTGAAAGCGGAGCTGGAAGGCGATCTGAAAGCGCTGGTGGATGAGAAATCACAAATCGTGAAAGGCTGGATAGAAGCGGGCAGGCTGGCGGCGGTAGAGCCGCATCATCTGATTTTTATGCTGTGGGCAACCACGCAGCACTATGCGGATTTCGCCAGCCAGGTCGAGGCCGTCACGGGACGTACGCTCAACGACGAGGCTTTTTTCCTGGAAACGGTAGAAAACGTGCAGCGAATGGTGATTGAAGGTATCCGCGTCCGCTAAAAAAAACGGGCCGTAAAGGCCCGTTGAGATTGTTGACAAACTTATCCTTAACTAACAGGTCGCTTGCAGATTGGTGAAAAGCGGCAGAGGCAGATCGGAACACGGACGCGCACGTCCCTGTAGGCTCGTTTGGCGCGTCCATGCGCCAAAACGGTCCGCTTATCCGCTCAGCCTCTGCCGCTGTGAAACAGCCAGATTGCTGTAAAAAAACACCAGGATGCATGCGCTATTTAGATTTGTCAGCAGTCAGAACGGGCCGTAAAGGCCCGTTCTTGGTATTAACGCTGTTTGCGCTGACGTAGCCACCAGCCGATGCCGAGCATCACAAACCACAGCGGCGTCACCATCAGCGCCTGGCGGGTATCTTCCTGTAGCGAGAGCAGCACCAGCACAAAGACGAAGAAGGCCAGACATATCCAGCACATCACCTTGCCCAGCGGCATCTTATAGACGGATTCGGCATGCAGCTGCGGGCGCTGCTTGCGGTAGGCCAGATAAGAGCAAAGGATAATTGACCAGACGAACATAAACAGGATCGCGGAGACGGTGGTCACCAGCGTAAAGACCTTCATCACGTTCGGGATCAGGTAAATCAGCGCTACGCCGCCCAGCAGGCAGAAGCAGGAGAAGAAAAGGCCGGTAGTCGGCACCGCGCGCCGTGACAGCTTGCCGAAGCGTGGATGGGCGACGCCCTGCTGCGCCAGGCCGTAGAGCATACGGCTGGTGGAGAAAATACCGCTGTTGGCCGAAGAGGCGGCGGAGGTCAGCACCACAAAGTTAACGATGCTGGCGGCCGCCGGCAGGCCAATCAGCATAAACATTTCCACAAAAGGACTGCGGTCGGCCACGACCTGCGTCCACGGCGTAACGGCCATGATCACCAGCAGCGCAAAAACATAAAACATAATGATGCGCAGCGGGATAGCGTTAATAGCGCGCGGCAGGACTTTCTTCGGATCGTGTGTTTCCGCAGCCGCCGTGCCTACCAGCTCAATACCGACAAAGGCGAACACCGCAATCTGGAAGCCGGCAAAAAAGCCGCTCATTCCTTTTGGAAACAGGCCGCCATGATCCCAGATATTGCTCAGCGCCGCCGTGCCGCCGCCCGGTGAAGGGTAGTGCATAGCGACCAGCACAATGCCGGTAACGATCAGCGCGACAATAGCCACTATCTTGATGATGGCGAACCAGAACTCCAGCTCGCCGAACAGTTTCACCGTAGCGATATTCAGCGTCAGGAAAACGGCGATGCAGAGCAGGGCGCTCATGCCGACCGAGAAGCTGGGGAACCATAACTGGAAATAAGAGCTGATGGCGACCACGTCCGCAATACCGGTGACCACCCAGCAGAACCAGTAGGTCCAGCCGGTAAAGTAACCCGCCCAGGGGCCCAGCAGATCGGCGGCAAAATCGCCGAAAGATTTATATTCAAGGTTGGAGAGCAGCAGCTCGCCCATCGCCCTCATCACGAAGAACAGCATAAAGCCGATGATCATATAGACGAAAACAATCGACGGGCCGGCAAGACTGATAGTTTTCCCGGACCCCATAAACAGGCCGGTGCCGATAGCGCCGCCGATTGCAATAAGCTGGATATGCCGGTTATGTAAGTTGCGCCGCAGCTCGCCGGGCGCCTCCTCCTGAAGAGGCTTTTTCAATTGGTCAACCATAACGAGAAGTTATCCTGTAGATGTTGTGTCAGCTCTGAGGGCTGTTATTTAGTCAATGCGCGTCGGCAACTCGTTGTATTACCGCGCTCTCCGGGAAAAAACGGCATAAGGCCGACATCGTTTTTCCGCTTAAGGGCGCAAATCTTAACGTAAAAGCGCGTGGCTGGCAGGTAAAGTTATTCACAGTTGGTTCGATCGCACAAAAACGCCGCTACACTCATTATTCGACAAAACGGGCCGGCGGAGCGGCATGAACGGGAGGAGATGATGAAAGCACTGATTGGCGCAGGCATCATTATTCTGCTGACGTTGCTGATAACGCCGTGGCTGCAAAAAAAACTGCCGTCGGCCTGGAACCCCTTTACGCCGCTGAACGTCACCGACGCGCCGGGCTGGATCACCCGCTATAAGCTAAAGCGGCTGCAAAACGATCCCGAAGCCTGTATGGCGGCACTACGGCGAGCGCAGGAAGGCGGCTATATCCGCTTCAGCCGCGTCCGGCCCGTTGGGGGAAATTGTCCGCTTGCCGATCCGGTGCGCGTACAGGGGTTCGGCGATGTGCGTCTCAGCGCCTCGTTTCTGGCCAGCTGCTCGCTGGCGCTCTCAACCACGATGTTTATCACGGCGGCAAAACCACTGGCGGCTGCGCAGCTCGGCTCACCGCTGGCACGTATCGATCATGTCGGCAGCTACGCCTGTAGAAATATTTATCACCGTGCCACAGGCAGGCTAAGCGAACATGCCACGGCGGAAGCGCTGGACGTGGCGGGTTTCCGCTTACAGGATGGCAGACAAATTACCGTGCAGAAGACGTGGGGACAGCAGCGCCCCGAGGCGCTCTGGCTACGGCAAGTTTTCCAGCAAAGCTGCGCCTGGTATGGTAATTCACTGGGCCCGGATTACAACCGCGCCCACGCCTCGCACTTTCATCTGGGCATGCGAGGATTTGGCGTCTGTCGGTAACCTGCCGGCGCCATATTTCCAGATCGGGTAAAAGCGCGTCGTCGCCAATTGAGGGCGGAGAAAAGGCGTACTACAGCCGTAATTAATAATTATCCTAAAGACAAATTTCTATCTTTAATGCTTTAATTTGCTGTAAATCAGATGGTTATAATATTTGATACTGTCGTATCAAATTGATTTTCCGCAAGTGCCTCCTTTTAAGCAATAAATTTTTAGCAGGCTTTAAAATCGACCCTTAAAAGCGCATGATTGAATATTTCCAGGAAAAATCTTATTCTTGTTTCTTAAAAGAGGCATCGGGCGGGTACAAGGTAACCTTTTGGCTGATGGCTGATGGCTGATGGCTGATGGCTGATGGCTGATGGCTGATGGCTGATGGCTGATAGTGGATAGTGGATAGCTACGGCTACCGGCGTCACCAGGCGCAATCACGCTGCATTTTTCTGTTAATTTAAAAGGTTACTGCTATGCCTGCGATTTTCGGACAATCAGGAGCACCTTTTCTTGTTATTATCCCGCGACATAAGGATAAGTAGTGGGCGTTAATTCTCCCCCTATATTACCTGGTATTCAGAATTGACCCTAAATTTACAGCAGGATGCGGGCTGATGCCTCATCCATCCGAGGCAGCAATGGCTACTGGAAATTATTTCAGCTGGTGTAAGGAAACCGAGGCGGCTTTCCTTGAGGTCACAGATACGACTGAAATAATGCGACTGCTTGCCCAACACACGCTGGATCTGGGGCTAAATTTCTATGCGCTATATATACGCCATCCTGTTCCTTTTACTCGCCCTAAAATATTTGTTTTTTCCAACTATCCTGAAAGGTGGGTGCGGAAATGGCAGGAAGAAAATTTTTCGGAAGTTGATCCGATCATTCGCTATTGCCAGGTACCGGGCACTTTGCTGCTGTGGAACGATCCGGTGGTCAAGGAAGGACGAAAAGTGTTCGATGCCGCTAAAGAGTTTGGTATTCGTTCCGGGTTTTCCTGCTCCAGGATAGCCAGCAACCGCGTTGTGGGCATTTTGTCGATGGCCTCGGGTAAATCTTTTGAAAAGACAGCGTTATGCGCTGAAAAACAACTTAAACTCCAGTTTTTGTCGGACCGGATACTTGATGCTTTACAGCGCGTAAAGGATCGTTCGCTCAGCGTAATGACGATGCCTTTAAGCCAGCGGGAACGAGAAATACTCAAATGGACAGCAGAAGGCAAAACCGCAGCGGAAATCTCACTGATCCTGTCCATTTCAACACATACTGTGAATTTTCATCAGAAAAATATGCAAAGAAAGTTCAACGCGCCAAATAAAACGCAGGTGGCCTCTTATGCCGCTGCGATTGGGCTACTTTAAACGAATCATAGCTACCAATTTTAGTAGTTTCGTATTGCCGGTCGGTTGTCTACCCTGCGCCTGGGGTTGCCAGGCCTGAGCCACATGGAAAGGCATTCAGCGGTGAATGCAACAGAGGATTAATGATGAAGATTATCCAGACCAAGCTAAGGGACATGCCCTCGTCTTTGCTGGCAGAATTAGGAAGTTATCGCTACAGCGTTTTCGCGCGGGGCGAAGGATGGTCGATTCCATCGCGGTTAAGTACGCCTGGCCAGGAGTACGATCGCTTTGACCGCTCGGACGTGGTCTGGTTAATCGCCTGGACCGCACAGCAAGGCATTTGCGGCTGCGCTCGCCTGATGGAGTGGAACGACAGGGAAAGCGGAGAGAAGCGCCAGCAGGCTATCTGGGAAATGTCGCGTTTTTCTGCCCGTCTGGATGTTGACCCCGAGCTACCGCTTAGCATTCTCTGGCACAGCGTGCAGCTGGCCGAACAGTCGGGCGTGGAATACCTTTATAGCGCGGCTACGCCAATGCTGGAAAGAATGTTCGAACAGCATCTGGTGGTCTATGAACCGTTAACGGCAGGCGTCATTCAGTCTGAAGATAATCTTTTCGCCGTCAGGATCCCGGTTAACCAGCCTAATCTGGCGGAAAAATTCCGTGGCGCGCGCCGTTTCAGCCCTGAAGAGGTGCTGCCGACGCTGGGTGTTTCCGTCAGCTGGAGCGGCAGAGGACGTCAGGCTTAAGCCTGACTGCGCGCCCACAGCGTAATCAACAGCCATGCGGCCAGACACCAGCACCCCACGGCGCCACCAAGCGCCAGGGGGAGCCGCATCATGCCGACAAAATACCAGAGCGTCAGCAGATAGATAAAATAGGGGATGATGGCCCACATACCAAAAATGATGGTGGTGCGGAGGGCCTCAATGCCGCGTTCGCTGGCTACGATATAGTGGGCAATCAGCGCGAAGGTAGGGAAGAGCGGCAGCAGGCCAGCCAGATAATAGCTGCGCGTTTTAGATAAAATACCAATCAAAACGACAACCAGCGCACCCAAAACAGCTTTAAAAATTAAGCCCATTGTTCCCTTAAGTCATTGGTGAGTTAAGCGAGCCCCACGCTGACCGGCAGACAATGGGCTACTTTGCTGCGGGCAATTACTGGCGGTAAGCCTGCTTAATTTGACTAATCGTGCTACTGAACACGTCCGCCTGCTGGCGATCCGTCAGCTGAGCAATATATTTTTCCATGTTAATAATTACCTTACCGGCATCGGCCTGGCCCATACCTTTCAACATAAATGTAACCAGCGCTTTCATGCAGGCCATCTCTTCGGCCAAAGTTTGCGTATCTTTACTGGTTGAAAAATCAGTGTCGCTCATGTTTTCTCCTGGTTTTTTTATTAACGGATCGGCTGCGCGATTTTTGGTGCTGATAATACAATTAAGTAACGAGTATATCATATTTACCCCATCTATACAGGCACCTGGCGCGCACGGCGTGCAATAACACCCGGCGGAACAGGCGTTTATTTATGTTCTAACGGCAATCAAAAAGAGGTAAAATCGACGGTCTGTTAATGATCCTTCCCCCCGTTAATACCCATTTGGAGAGGCCTTTTGATACGCGTTCTTCTTGTTGACGACCATGAACTGGTGCGGGCCGGCATTCGACGCATTCTGGAAGACATCAAAGGCTTTCAGGTTGTCGGTGAAGCCTGCTGCGGCGAAGACGCAGTGAAGTGGTGCCGCAGCAATGATGTCGACGTCGTGCTGATGGATATGAACATGCCCGGCATCGGCGGGCTTGAGGCAACGCGGAAAATCGTGCGCTACAGCCCGGATGTGAAAATCATTATGCTGACCATCCACACTGAAAATCCGCTGCCCGCCAGGGTAATGCAGGCGGGGGCGGCCGGCTATCTCAGCAAGGGCGCCGCGCCGCAGGAAGTGGTCAGCGCGATTCGCCAGGTTAACGCCGGACAACGCTACATTGCCTCGGATATCGCCCAGCAGATGGCCCTCAGCCAGATCGAGCCGCAAAAAACGGAGTCGCCTTTTGATTGTTTGTCGGAACGCGAATTACAGATTATGCTGATGATCACCAGGGGCCAGAAAGTGGCAGATATTTCCGAACAGCTTAGCCTGAGTCCGAAGACCGTTAACAGCTATCGCTACCGTATGTTCAGCAAGCTGAACATTAGCGGCGACGTCGAGTTAACGCATCTGGCTATCCGGCACGGGCTGTTCAATGCGGAGTCGTTAACCAGTAGTGAATGATGTTTTTGATGCCAAATCTTTCCTGAAAACGGTCACCAGCCAGCCAGGCGTCTATCGCATGTATGATGCTGGCGGCACTGTTATCTACGTCGGTAAAGCCAAAGATTTAAAAAAACGCCTGTCCAGCTACTTTCGTGGCAATCTGGGCAGCCGAAAAACCGAAGCGCTGGTCGCCAGCATTCATCAGATAGACGTGACGGTCACCCATACCGAAACCGAAGCGCTGCTGCTTGAGCATAACTACATCAAGCTGTATCAGCCGCGCTATAACGTCCTGCTGCGCGACGACAAATCATATCCCTATATATTCCTCAGCGCGGATGAGCATCCTCGTCTGGCCAGCCATCGCGGCGCCAAGCATGCCAAAGGCGAATATTTCGGGCCTTTCCCTAACGGCTATGCGGTGCGGGAAACGCTGTCGCTGTTGCAGAAAATATTCCCGATCCGCCAGTGCGAAAACAGCGTATACCGCAACCGCTCCCGCCCGTGCCTGCAATATCAGATCGGGCGCTGCCTTGGGCCGTGCGTGGCGGGGTTAGTCAGCGAAGAAGAGTATGCGCAACAGACGGACTATGTACGGCTGTTCCTGTCCGGCAAAGACGATCAGGTGCTGAAGCAGCTGATTAGCCGTATGGAGGAAGCCAGCCAGGCGCTGAAGTTTGAGGAAGCAGGGCGGCTGCGCGACCAGATCCAGGCGGTACGGCGCGTAACCGAACGGCAGTTCGTTTCCAATAATGGCGACGATCTGGATGTTATCGGCGTCGCTTTCGATGCCGGGATGGCCTGCCTGCACGTGCTGTTTATCCGTCAGGGCAAAGTGCTGGGCAGCCGCAGCTACTTCCCTAAAGTGCCGGGCGGCACCGATATCGCCGAAGTGGTGCAGACGTTTGTCGGGCAGTTCTACCTACAGGGCAGCCAGGCGCGCACGCTGCCTGCTGATATTCTGCTGGACTTCGCGCTGCCGGAAAAAGATCTGTTAGCCGCGTCGCTGAGCGAAATGGCCGGCAGAAAAGTTTCCATTCAGAGCAATCCGCGCGGCGATCGCGCTCGCTACCTGAAGCTGGCAAGAACGAATGCCAGCACCGCGCTGGTTAGCCGTCTTTCGCAGCAGTCCACTATTCACCAACGCTTACAGGCGTTAAGTGAAGTGCTGGATCTGCCGGAAATCAAACGGATGGAATGCTTTGATATCAGCCATACGATGGGCGAGCAGACGGTGGCTTCCTGTGTGGTTTTCGACAGCAATGGCCCACTGCGTTCTGAATATCGGCGCTATAACATTACCGGCATTACGCCGGGCGATGACTATGCGGCCATGAATCAGGTGCTGCGCCGTCGCTATGGCAAAGAGCTGGAAGAGAGTAAAATTCCAGACCTGATCCTGATCGACGGCGGCAAAGGCCAGCTGGCGCAGGCGAAAGCCGTGTTTGCGGAACTGGATGTCGGCTGGGATAAAGATCGGCCGATCCTGCTGGGCGTGGCCAAAGGCAGCGATCGCAAAGCCGGGCTGGAAACGCTGTTCTTCGAGCCGGAAGGGGAGGGATTCTCTCTGCCGTCCGACTCGCCAGCGCTGCATGTCATCCAGCATATTCGTGACGACTCTCACAATCATGCAATTACCGGCCATCGCAATAAACGGGCGAAAGTTAAAAATACCAGCGCCCTGGAAAGCATCGAAGGCATAGGGCCTAAACGTCGTCAAATGCTGCTTAAATATATGGGCGGCCTGCAGCCGCTGATGAACGCTTCGGTCGAGGAGATTGCTCGGGTGCCCGGCATTTCGCAGGCGCTGGCGGAGAAAATCTTTTATTCGCTGAAACACTAAGCATTGCGTTGGCTAAGGCATTGTAGGAACATAGGGACAAATTCTACTCTGCCCAGACAGTTAGCGTACCTATGCATTTTAATATTCCGACCTTACTTACTCTGCTTCGTGTCGTGTTGATCCCTTTCTTTGTATTGGCTTTTTATCTGCCGTTTGAATGGGCGCCGCTGGTTTGCGCACTGATCTTTATCGTGGCGGCGATCACCGACTGGTTCGACGGCTGGCTGGCGCGTCGCTGGAAACAAACCACGCGTTTTGGCGCGTTTCTCGATCCGGTTGCGGACAAAGTGATGGTGGCTATTGCGCTGGTTCTGGTGGCCGGGCATTACCACGAATGGTGGATTACGCTACCGGCGGCTACGATGATCGCGCGGGAAATTATTATCTCGGCGCTGCGTGAGTGGATGGCGGAAATCGGCAAGCGCAGCAGCGTGGCCGTCTCCTGGATCGGCAAAGTGAAAACCACGGCACAGATGCTGGCGCTGTTTGCGCTGCTGTGGCGTCCGGATCGCCTGGTAGAAGGCATCGGCGTGGCGGCGCTCTACGTGGCCGCCGTCCTCACTTTCTGGTCGATGTATCAGTATTTGAGCGCGGCACGCGGCGATCTGCTCGAACGATGATCAATGCGATTTAAAAAGCAGCAAACGAGAAAAAAGTGCGGATATTTGTGTTGACTCATTTCGTCCAGTCAGTAGAATGCAACGCATCGAAAGGCAGCTGAGTCGCCAGAAGATAAAGTAAATCAGCAAGTTCTGTTAAGAACGCTGAAAAATGCGGGAATAGCTCAGTTGGTAGAGCACGACCTTGCCAAGGTCGGGGTCGCGAGTTCGAGTCTCGTTTCCCGCTCCAGATTTAGCGGTCAGCGTAGCGCTGGCAGCAAAGCAGAATAAAGGCGCGTTGGCAGAGTGGCCATGCAGCGGATTGCAAATCCGCCTACCTCGGTTCGACTCCGGGACGCGCCTCCACTTTACACCCATGCCCGGGTGGTGAAATCGGTAGACACAAGGGATTTAAAATCCCTCGGCTTATGGCTGTGCGGGTTCAAGTCCCGCCCCGGGCACCACGCTTTGACTACCGATTAAAACAAATAAAAACAAGCACTTTGTGCAATGTCGTGAAGCCGCCGCAAGGCGGTTTTTTTGTGCCTGAAATTCCCCGCCTGACATGCCGCCTGACATCATTTTTTTGTGTGTGAATGACTATTCATTTTTCCTGATTACCTGGCACTGGAACTATTTTAACCTTTCTGTCATAGCGCATAGTTTGTTCGATATTTTGCGCCTGAAATTCCCCGTCTGAAATCATGATGCGTACATGGTTACCCCTTTTTCCTGACTATCCGGCACCGCAACTATTTAAACCGCTCTGGTATGGTGGGGCGCTGCCGCCTCGCTTTATATTCTGTCAATGCTTTTCAGGAATAAAAAACCTTTATCGCGGGCTGCTGGCTTGCCGTGCAGGCGCAGAGCCTGTTTTGCGATAATTTTCCCAGGACCACGGCAAACCGCTTTCTGTCGACTATGATCCTTGATTATAATCATGCTCTGTTTTTTGTTAGCAACCTAATTATCAGGCTTCTATATATTGAATATTCAGGATCTCACCTTTTCCCGGCTGCTTCACCTGACTGCTCAGGCTTGGCGGCAGGCGATCGATCGTCGTGTGAAAGAAGATGGTTTAACCACCAGCAGCTGGATGGCGATAGCGACGCTGGCAACGCAAACCGCGCCCGTCAGCCAAAAAGAGCTGGCGCTGGCGCTGGGCCTGGAAGAGGCGACGATAGTGCCGCTGGTGGATCGGCTGGTTAAACAGCAGCTGGTGGTGCGAACGCAGCCGCCGGAAGATCGCCGCAAACGTCTGGTCGCCATTACGCCAGCGGGAACGGCCCTGCATCAGCAGCTGGCGGGCGAGATAGAAAAGCTGCGTAACGAGCTGCTGGCGACCATCAGCCGCGACGAATTAATCGTCGCACAGCGAGTGCTGCAAAAACTGTTGAAAGCGACCGAGGCGAAATAGCGTGCGCGCTAACCGTCCCGATCCTTTCGCGCCGCGCGAATGGGCGCCAGGCGAAAAGCCGATGCTGCCCGGATCGCCCTCAACACCTCTCCATCCCACGCCAAAACGCATCGCCTTTGGTCTGATCGGACTGCTGATTTCCGTTACCGGCGCGCTGAGTAATGCGCTGGTCACGGCGAACCTGAGCAATTTACAGGGCGTGTTTGGCGCCTACAGCAATGAAATAGCCTGGCTGCCTTCGGTTTACGTGATGGGCAACATTTCTATTAACCTGCTGCTGGTGAAATTCCGCCAGCAGTATGGTCTGCGCGCCTTTACCGAAGCCTTCCTGGTGCTTTACGCGCTGGTGTCTTTCTTTCATCTGCTGGTTAACGATCTTAGCTCGGCGATTATCGTGCGCGCCGCCCACGGCATGGTAGGTGCGGCCCTTAGCTCGCTGGGCATTTATTATCAGGTGCAGGCCTGGCCGGCAAAGCATCGCTTAAAAGCGATGGCTATCGGCCTGGGCGCTTCACAGCTGGCTATCCCGCTGGCGCGCCTCTTTTCCAGCGAGCTGCTGCAGCTGGAGCAGTGGCGTGGTCTTTACCTGTTTGAGCTGGGACTGGCGATGATCTGCCTGGGGGCAGTGCTGATCCTGAAGCTGCCGCCGGGCGATCGGATGAAGGTGTTTGAAAAGAAGGATTTTCTGACCTTTATGCTGATGGCGCCGGGTATGGCGCTGTTTTGCGCCGTGCTGTCGCTGGGCCGCATTGAGTGGTGGACCAGCACGCCGTGGCTGGGCGTATGTCTGGCGCTCGGGCTGGTGCTGGTGATTGCCGCCGTGGTGCTTGAACATAACCGCAGCAATCCCTTAATCAATACGCGCTGGCTGCGTACCGGTGCCATTTTCCGTCTTGGCATCGTGATGGTGATGCTGCGCGTCACGCTGGCCGAGCAGAATACCGGCGCTATTGGCTATTTACAGCAGGTCGGGCTGCTGAACGATCAGATGCAGGGCCTGGCGCTGGCTATCCTGCTGGGGGTGATTGCCGGCATCGCCACCAGCGCGCTGACCATCAATGTTAAACATCTTAGCTGGCCAATCGTGGTGTCGCTGCTGTTGATTATCGTAGCCTCGTTGATGGACGCACAGTCAAGCCCTTTGACCCGCGGCAACAATATGTATTTCAGCCAGTTCCTGCTGGGTTTCAGCAGCACCTTCTTTATTGCGCCCGCGCTGCTGCTGAATATCGGCAGCGTAGTGACCCAGCCGAAAAACCTGGTCAGCCTGGTGGTGCTGTTCGGCATGAGCCAGAATCTGGGCGGCCTGATCGGATCGGCGCTGCTGGGAACGTTTCAGGTGTGGCGGGAAAAATATCACTCCAGCCTGCTGGGCGACCAGCTCTCCCTGCTGGATCCCAACGTCACCGAGCGGCTGTCGCAATATTCAGGGCTGTTCAACAGCCTGATCGGCGATCCCGCTCAGCTCAGCGCGCAGAGTACGGCGCAGCTACAGACGGTAGCTACGCTGCAGGCAAACGTGCTGGCTTACAACGATACCTATCTTCTTACGGCCGGCATGGCCTTTGTCACATTAATCTGGGTACTGTGGCGTCTGTCGCGGCTGCGCTATCTCAACTGGCAGCAGGCCAAACGCGAAGCGGAAGCGGAAAGGCAGATGCTGCAGGCGAATAAAATAATGAGGAATGAATGAGTCAGCAGGAACAGAGCCAGCTCGCCGAGCGTGAACGCAATAACAGGCTACGGATCATCTCTATAGTGACGGGCGCAGGCATTGCCCTGGTCGGGGTGCTGGTGATCCTTTATGCCTGGCAGCTGCCGCCTTTCACCAGTTCAGTTCAGTCTACGGAAAACGCCTACGTGCGCGGCCAGGTCACGTTTATCAGTCCGCAGGTCAGCGGCTACGTCACCGCCGTCAACGTGCTGGATTACCAGCCGGTGCGTAAGGGCGAGGTGATGATGACCATTGACGATCGTATTTACCGGCAGCGGGTGCATCAGGCGCAGGCGCAGCTGGCGATCAAAAAGGCGGCGCTGGAGAACAACGTCCAGCAGCGGCGCAGCGCGCAGGCGGTGATCGCCCGCAACCAGGCCGTGCTGGAAAATGCCAAAGCTCAGGCGCTTAAAAGCGGGCTGGATTTAAAGCGCGTCGAGAATCTGGTGTCTGACGGCTCGCTGTCCGTGCGCGAGCGCGACGCCTCCCGCGCCAGCAATGCCCAGACGCTGGCCGAAGTACAGCAGGCGAAAGCCACGCTGGAAGTTTCCCGTCAGGATCTGCAAACCGCGATTGTTAACCATGCCTCAATGGAGGCGGATGTGGCGAATGTGCAGGCCGCGCTGGAGCTGGCGCAGATCGATCTGGACAATACCCGCATTATCGCACCGCGCGACGGCCAGCTGGGGCAGATTGCCGTTCGCCTGGGCGCTTACGTGGCGGCAGGCACCCGGCTTACCTCGCTGGTGCCGCCGCAGAAGTGGGTCGTTGCCAATATGAAAGAAACGCAGATGGCGCATATCCGGCCTGGCCTGCCCGTGACCTTTACCGTCGATGCACTGAACGGCGAAACGTATCAGGGCAAAGTTGAATATATTTCGCCTGCGGCCGGTTCGGAGTTCAGCGCGATTTCGCCGGATAACGCTACCGGCAACTTTGTCAAAATCGCCCAGCGTATTCCGGTGCGGATAGCCATTACCAGCGAAAAAGTAGAGCGTCTGCGACCCGGCATGTCCGTTGAGGTGAATATCGATACCGCCGCCGGAGAGTCGAAATGAGGCCTCGGGCGCTGGCGCTGCTGATCGTTATCCTGCTGCCCGTCGGCTGCGCCACCAAAGTCGAAAAGGCGCCGGGATCGCTGCCCGTTCCGGCGCAGTGGCGCCATCAGGCCGGGCCTTCCTCACCCGTAGAAGCCGGATGGTGGCGCGCCTTTGGCGATCGCGATCTGAACGTACTGGTTGAGCAGGCGCTGAAGCATAATCTGGATATCCTTACCGCTCGCTCCCGCGTCGATCAATACCGTGCTGAGCTGCGGGCGGCCGAGGGTGATAACTTTCCCACGCTGAGCGCAGGCGGCTCCGCCAGCCACGCCAGAGCGCTCTCGTCGGTCAGCGGCCAGCCCCATGAATCTGCCGTATTTCAAGGGTTGCTCCAGGCCAATTATGAGGTGGATTTATGGGGCGCACGCAGCAGCAACATTGCGGCCGCTGAGTCCTCGCTGGCGGCAATCCAGGCCGCGTCTTCTGCCGCAGAGTTGACCGTAGCCAGCTCGGTGGCCTCTGGCTATATGACGCTGCTGGCGCTGGACGAGCAGCTGCGCGTAACGGAGGCGACGCTCGCCACGCGTGAGAATTCGCTGCGGCTGGCGCAACGGCAGTTTGAAACCGGCTATACCTCCAGGCTGGAATGGGTGCAGTCGCAGTCGGAATACCAGACGGCAAAAGCGCAGATCCCGGTGCTGCGGCATCAGATTGCGCAGCAGGAAAATGCGCTCAGCATC
The DNA here is from genome assembly GCF_030433775.1 of Erwinia sp. PsM31. NCBI lineage: Bacteria > Pseudomonadati > Pseudomonadota > Gammaproteobacteria > Enterobacterales > Erwiniaceae > Erwinia > Erwinia sp. PsM31. Next base: position 23,678 of record NZ_JARUWZ010000004.1, on the reverse strand, counting down.
CTGGTGGGGATGAATCCTCGCGAAATCGCCCGACAGGGCCGTTTTAAGCAGGTCGCTCCACAGCAGCTGCCTTCTCTGCTGCCTTCCGAACTTTTGCAGCGGCGTCCGGACATCGTTCAGGCCCAGCGCCTGCTGCTGGCGGCGGACGCCACGCTGGCCTCCTCGAAAGCGCGCCTGCTGCCTTCGCTGAATTTGACGGCCAGCGGCACGCTGCAAAGCGCCGCGCTGCATCAGCTGGCGGATAATCCGTTCCGGCTCTGGAGCATCGGCGGCAGCGTGCTGGCGCCCATCCTCAACCGCGAGGCGCTGACGGCGCAGGTCGATGTCTCTATGGCGGCCCGCAATCAGGCGCTGTTTAACTATGAGAAGGTGGTGCGCAACGCTTTCAGCGAGGTGAACAACGATCTGGATGCTATTGCTCGCTATAAAGAGCAGCTGGCGGAGCTGCAAACCCAGGAGCAGGTAGTGAGCGAAGCGCTGCATATTGCCAATAATCGTTATCAGAACGGTTACGCATCTTATCTGGAGGCGCTGGACGCGCAGCGAACGCTGTTCAGCACCCAGCTGAACCTGGTGCAGGTAAAAAATAATTTACTGCAGGCGCAGATAGATCTGTATCGGGCGCTGGGCGGCGGCTGGCAGGCGGGAGACGCTGGCAGCGGATAAAACCCTGCGCAACTAATGGATTACTTCTCTTAAAGTGGCGGTAAAAGTGGAGTTTACCGCTTGCATTCCCGGTAGCTATAAAGATAATCGCAATCCGAATAATAATGATTATCACTCAGCTTGCTATCAGGGAACCGCCATGGCCCATACACGCCTGTTTCACCGCCGCTTCAATTTTACGTTGCTGGCGACGTTTATCGCGTCCGCCGGTATGCCAGCTATGTCGGCAGAAACGCCTGCCGCCGCAAAAACAGTCTCTGCCGCCGCCAACGTCCCGGCCGACAAGACCATGACCGTTATTGCCACAGGCGCGGATAATTTCAAATCGGGCGGCGACCAGCTGGTGCCCGCTTATCTGGAAGGGCAGGTCGCCAACGGCGGCCGCCTGGGCATGCTTGGCGAGCAGAATGCGCATGATGTGCCTTTCAACGTGATCGGCTACACCAGCAAGATGATCCAGGATCGGCAGGCGCAAACGCTGAAGGATGTGGTTGCTAATGACGCCTCGGTACAGAACGTGCAGGGCTACGGCAACTTTGCGGAAACTTATCGCATTCGCGGTTTCGATCTGGACGGCGACGATATGACCTTCGGCGGGCTGCCTGGCGTGATGCCGCGTCAGGTCGTTTCTACCCAGATGGTGGATCGCGTGGAAATCTTTAAGGGATCTAACGCGCTGATTAATGGTGCCGCCACCAGCGGCGTCGGCGGCATGATTAACCTGGAGCCTAAACATGCCGAAGACGCGCCGTTGACTCAACTGGGCGTAGATTATACCTCTTCTTCCCAGGCAGGGACATCGCTGGACGTAGGACGCCGCTTCGGTGACAGCAACCAGTGGGGCGTGCGCGCCAACGTATTGCATCGTGAAGGTGAAACGGCGATTGATAACGAAAAGCGCCGCACCACATTAGCCTCGCTGGGACTGGACTATCGCGGCGACAGGCTGCGCACTTCGCTGGATCTTGGCTATCAGAAGCAGGCGTTCCACGGCGGGCGCATTGGCGTTAACGTCAGCGGCGTCGATTTTATTCCCGCCGTGCCGCGCGCAACCAGCAACTACAGCCAGAACTGGGTTTACAGCAACCTGGAAAGCGAATTTGGCATGGCGCGCGCGGAATACGATCTCACCGACAGCTGGACAGCTTACGGTGCCGTGGGCGGCCAGCACTCTCACGAAATGGGCGCTTACGGTACGCCGAAACTGCTTGATGAAGACGGATCGGCGACCATCAGCCGTATGGATACCAATAAATATGTCGACGCCTTCAGCGGCATGGGCGGCGTTCGCGGTAATTTCCACACCGGTTTCGTCAGCCACAGCGTCAACATCGGCTATTCGGCACAGACCAAACGTGAAAAAACCGCCTATGGCATGGCGCTGACGCCGCAGGCGACCAATATCTATCAGACCTCCGCCGTACCGGCGCCAGCCAACACCTATTTCGGCGGCGATCTTGACGATCCTCGCCCCACCAGTCGGATCCGTACGCAGGGCGTTCTGCTGGCCGATACGCTCGGCTTTCTGGATGATAAGATTTTGCTGACGGCAGGCGTACGGCATCAGAAGGTGGTGGTGCGTAACTATGCTTACGGCACGGCGATCGAAGATACCGACTCGCGCTTTACCCAATCGCGCTGGACGCCGGGCTACGGGCTGGTGGTGAAACCCTGGGAAACGGTTTCGCTTTACGCTAACCATATTGAAGCGCTGCAGCCGGGCGACACGGCCACCAGCGACGCAAAGAACGCGGGACAGGTCACCGGTATTTCACTTTCCAAACAGAATGAAGTGGGCGTGAAGCTTGATAGCGGTCGTCTCGGCGGGTCGCTGGCGCTGTTTGAAATCAAAAAACCAACCGGCATTATTAACCAGCAAACGCAGATGTTTGGGCTTTACGGCGAGCAGCGCAACCGTGGCGTGGAGCTGAATCTCTTCGGCGAACCGGTTTACGGCGTGCGGCTGAACGGTAGCGCCACCTGGCTGGATCCAAAAATGACCAAAACGGAAGATGGCCTCTACGAAGGGAAAAACGCTATCGGCGTGGCGAACTTCTATACGGTGCTGGGCGCGGAATATGATATCAAACCGGTTGAAGGGCTGACGGCGCTGGCGCGGGTGACGCATTCCGGTTCGCAGTACGCCAACGCCGCCAATAGCAAAAAGCTGAACAGCTACACCACGCTGGACTTAGGGCTGCGCTACCGCATAAGCGTGCAGCAAAACGAGATGACCTGGCGTCTGGGCGTGGAAAACGTCACCAACAGGAAGTACTGGTCGGGCGTGGAAAGCTATGGCTCTTATATCTATCAGGGAAACCCTCGCCAGCTTAAGCTTTCAATGGCCTACGATTTCTGATTATTTCCTGCTAAATCCGCGAGGCGTTCGTTGCAAAAAAGGGACGAGCGTCTCGCTTTAAACCGTCTCAATTTTCACCGGCAGCCCGGCTGAATTTTCCAGATTAATCTGTAATTTATTGTTCTTACTGGTAATATTAAGAAACATTACTCTACATTTACATTTGTCTAACAAAGGTGCGTTAAGCTTTAGTGAGGCTGAACAATTATCAGGCTCCGTAACGTCTTTTAGCGCCATATAAAGCTAAAGCTTGTTCTGTTTTACTGTCAGGACCCTACGTTATCTCTTTTCCTTCCACGCAACTCAATGGTGAACAATGTGCTGATTAAGAAAAAGAAGGTCAGGTCCCACACGGAAGATCGTTACCTGGCGTTAGTATTGGCCACCACGGCAGGGATTTTGAACGCTATGGCGCTGGGCGCGTTTGGCTTTTTCCCCTCGCATATGACAGGAAACACCTCGCAGATCTCCTCAGAAGTTTTCAGCGCCGATATGCAAGGCCTGATTTTTCTGGCGGTGCTGATCGCGGCTTTTGTCATTGGCTCCGTCTGTGCAAGATTTATGGTGCTGGCGGGACTAAAAAAGAATTTCAGAACCATTTTCTGCCTGATTATCCTGGCAGAAAGCGTGGTGCTCTCCTTGATCTCCGTTTTTGAGCTGGCTTTCTATTCGCCGGGCAATAACAAGGAAATATCGGTGCTGCTGGGTTTCCTGATGGGCATCCATAACTCGACGTCCACGCAGCTTTCCAACGGGCGGGTCAGGGCAACGCACATCACCGGCACGCTGACGGATGCGGGTATCGCCTTAGGCTCGTTCGTCTCTTCCTTTATCAGCCATGTTTCTTACAGCGAGCGCCGCTTTCAGCAGAAACAGCTTTATACCCATCTGACCACCGTCTTTTCCTTTTTGACCGGCTGTATCGTGGGCCTGCTGCTGTTCAGATTCGCCGGCTTTGTGGCGATGCTGGGGCTGGGCGTGTTCCTGGCGGTCGTGGCGCTTTGGGCAATCGCCGTCACGCTGCACAGAGCTAAAAAAAACGTTTACGGACTAAATAAGATACGTCTGTCTTAAAGCTTTATTATCTGGCCGGCAGGGAAGCCGACTCTCCTCTTTTTTTAAACGCCCGTCTTATTTCCTTCCTGTTTTACTTCAGATTATTCTTAGCTTTTCATGCGCCAATACTTTATTATATTTTATGAGTACACGCTGCTGCTCTGAGAGGTAAGACATGACTTTAATAAGGGATTCCATCCTGAAAAAGGCCGTGCGCGATGGGGTGCTCCATCGCGGTACGCTAAGGATCTGTAACTTTAGTAAATCACTGGATAACGACATTGATGTCTCGCCTGCGGGCGGCTTTATTGATTTTCTTAAGGGTATGGATGTAATAAAAGAAGAGTATGCAAAGAAAGGATTCGTTAAAAAAAATCGCGCTCTGTTTCTTTATAATGAAGGACTGGTCGATAAAAACAGTACGCTGTTGCTGGCTCGTAAAGGCGATCGGGTGTTAGGCACGATAGGCGTTATCAGAGAGAAAAATAATAAACTGCCGTGCAGTAAGCTTTTTGCCGAAGAGCTGCAGACGCTTAATCTCCAGCATCGACAGGTGACGGAAATCGGCGCGCTCTCCATTAAGAGCGATGCGGGCACGGAAAACCTGGTGTTTATGCTTTATCTGAAGACGATGATGTACGCCATTTTTGTGGATAAAGTGGACGACATCGTGGTGCAGGTCAGAGAAAAAGTGGCTGCTTTTTATATCAGAAACTTGCTGTTTGAACAGATTGGCGCAACCAAAATCCATCCTGATTACGGCAATATACATACCTGTCTTCTACGGGTTGATGTTAAGGCCATCCGGGAAAAAATTTACGAAAAGCCGCAATACGGTACCCGAGGCTGGATAAGGATATTACACGAGCTGGGCCTGCTGGCCGAATACAAGAAAACCTGCCATCAGAGCTGGCTGTGTAACAAATTTACCCTGGATAAAAAGGACGCTGAGCTTTATCACTATCTTTGCCATCTATAAATTATTCCAGTAGTAATGAATTTGCAATAATAACTACGTATGCTTTATGCGTTTGCTTTTCTGGCGCTGTTGCCGCTCAGGGAAAATAAAGACTTTCTTTCTCTGTTGATATTTATTGTTGCTGCTATTAATTTTCATTGAAAATAAACTCAGGTCTCAATGCTGGTGAGGGGCGTATTGCGCATGCCTGTTATTATTAAACGAATATGAAACTATCGTGCGGATTGCATTATAAGTGAGCTTAATTATCGATAAATAAAAATCGGGGTTCAAAATTGAGACGATAGTAGCATTAAATAAGGCTATTTATCTTTGCGTCCCCAGGCAGGGATTATGATACACTCCCTTTTTTATGCGCGGCAGATGTACGATAACTGAAGGAATCAGCGACGCTAAAGCGTAAATTTTATTTATGCGCTGCCTTGTCAGAACGATAACGCTTTGCCCGGAGTGCCTTGCGTATTTAACAGAGCAGGGCTGGCAGCGTGTCAGGCCAGCCGACAGTGATTAACATGACAGAACCAACGCAAGAAAGCCTTTCCGGCGAGTCGCGTCACCAGCTTGACGATGCCCATTTTGCTATTGTGGTGCTTGCAGTCGCTTCCTTTACGCTGATAATCTTTGTGCTACTGGTTACGTTATTAATGACGTAATGGTTGTCAGGATGGAGGTAAAAGAGCATGGACACTCGCGAAGATCGCCTGCTGGCGCTCACAGGATTGCTGGCCGCCGGGCTGATTGCCGTGGCGGTTATCTTTGTGCTGACCTGGCTGTCAGACGTGCGGCGCACGCCGGTGCCTTACCCACTGCAGGAGTGCGCGCCGCCCTCGTCCGTTATCCCCCTAAAGACTTCATCCTGATATGCTGGCTGCGCAGCTCCAGCGCATAGGGCTCGCAAATCGTGCGGTTGCCGTTGGCATCAGGCAGGCCAAACAGCCCGCCCGGCGAGCGGCGATCGTCGGCCCATGAAGGGTAGTCCACCACCGGAAAAATCGAAACGCCTTCCACATCTGCACCCTGATCCCTGGCCTGCATGACCTGTGCTACGACGTTTCGCAGCCACGGCGCGCGCTTATCGCCTTCCGCGCCCGTTTCCGCTATCAGCAGCGGTCGTTGATAGCGCTGCCAGACCTCCAGCAGCAGGCTGGACAGCTCGCGATATTCAGCCTGTTCGGGCGTAAGCGGATCGCCGTTTAAATACCATTGGTTATCGGGATAGTAATTAAGGCCGATAATATCCAGCAGCGAAGGATCGCCGCCCAGCTCGGGCATCAGCCGCCCGCTTAGCATATCCCAGGCCTCAAACTGCGCGTCGTGCTGGCGCTGAGCCTCTTCGCGAGCGGCCGCTGACGCTTCGTGGGTGGCGATATGTACCAGCGGATCGGTCAGCACAAATCTTGCGCCCGGCAGCTCTTCGCGAATAGCGCGCATCGCGGCAAGCGAAGCCCTGACCAGCTGCTGCTTCAGCGCCTTGCCACGGCCCGTCACGCCGGGATTAAACAGCGCGGCTTCGGCGCCTGCCCAGGCCCAGAACGAAATCTGATTAACCGGGGTGAAAAAAGGCGTCTCGTAGCCTTCGTCCCGCATCAGACAAGCCATAGCACGCGCAAAGGCGGCAAAGCGATCGACAAAGGCCGGCTGCCAGATATCCAGGCCGTCGGGCCAGCCAAAGTGCGCCAGCTCCCAGATAATTTCCAGCCCGTTGTTTTCCGCGGCGTGCAGCATAGGCAGAAAGGTCGACCAGTCGTAGTTGCCCGGCGTTTTTTCAATCAAATACCAGCGGGCGCTGTCGCGCGCGGTGAGCAGCTGGTTAGCCGCCAGCTGTGCATAATCCTTCTCCAGCAGCATATCGTGGCCGCTGTTGATCACCAGATCCACTCTTTTTCCCTCGCCCCGACAGGCGGTGGAGCAGGCGAAACTGCCCTGGAAAAAGCTTTTGAACAGCGGCTGGTCGCGCCTCTGAGACGGCAGCGGATGCGTTACTCTCATGACGTTTTCCTCATAGCAAAACCTGCGCGATATGCGCTAAGTCTAGACCAATTGGTATTAACGACTATGTTTATCACTGCTGCCGCACCGCTATCAGAACAGTCGCATGACAATCTGCCATAACTGGAACAATAATAGAGAGTGCCTGAATTGTTCCTCACCGCCTGTATATCGGGAAGTTAAAATAAGGAAGAACCGTGGTTGAAGCTTTTGCGCCAGAAGATGAGCCAGCCGCGCGCGCGTCGCTGACGAGCGCCGTTTCCTCTCTGGTAGAGAGTCACCCTGAACACAGCGGCATTTATCCGCTGGAAGAGGGCCTGGACGCCTTTGCCGCCCGCTATCAGCTGATGGCTAACGCCGAACGCACGCTGGATATTCAGTACTATATCTGGCAGGACGATATGTCCGGCCGTCTGCTGTTCAGCGCCGTGTTGGCGGCAGCAGATCGCGGCGTGCAGGTGCGGCTGCTGCTGGATGACAACAATACGATGGGGCTGGACCACACGCTAAGCGAGCTGAGCCGCCATAAAAATATTCAGGTTCGGCTGTTTAATGCCTTCTCGTTTCGTACGCTGCGCGCGCTGGGCTATCTCACCGATTTCGCCCGGCTTAACCGCCGTATGCACAACAAGAGTTTTACCGTCGATCGGGAAGTCACCATCGTGGGTGGCCGTAACGTAGGCGATGAATACTTTGGCGCCGGCGACGAACCGCTCTTTTCCGATCTGGATGTGATGGCTATCGGCCCGGTAGTGAACGAGGTGACGGATGACTTTGAACGTTACTGGGAAAGCCATGCCGTGCAGCCCTTCAGTAAAGTGGTGGATATTGAGCATGAAGCTGAACGCGCAGCGGCGTCGCTGCCCGCCGAGTGGCTGAATAACCCGCAGGTGAAACGCTATCTGCAACGTATTGAAGCCTCCTCCTTTACTACGCAGCTGGCCGCGGGCGATCTGCCGCTTACCTGGGCTAAAACGCGCCTGCTCAGCGACGATCCTCGTAAGGGATTGGGCCGTGCCAAAGCGTCGACGCTGCTGCCACAGCGTATGTTGGAAGTGATTGGCCAGCCCCAGCGGCAGTTCGATATTATCTCCGCCTACTTTGTACCTACTCGCGCGGGCGTGGCACAGCTGTTAGGGCTGGTCAGAAAAGGCGTAAAAATAGCGATTTTGACCAATTCGCTGGCGGCAAACGATGTGTCGGTGGTTCATGCAGGCTATGCTAAGTGGCGCAAAAAGCTGCTGCGGCACGGCATCACGCTTTACGAGCTGAAACCTAACACCGGGCTACGTGAAAAGCCGCACGATCGCGGCCTGACCGGGAACTCCGGTTCCAGTCTGCACGCCAAAACTTTTAGCGTCGACAGTGAAAAGGTGTTTATCGGCTCGTTTAATTTCGATCCCCGCTCGGCCATGCTCAATACCGAAATGGGTTTTGTGATTGAAAGCGAACCGTTAGCCACCAGCATCCATCAGCGTTTTATCAGCCGGATCCGCGACCGCGCCTGGACGCTGCGGCTGGATAAATGGGGCAGGGTAAACTGGGTGGAATATCCCGGAGAAGGCGATAAGGAGATCGTTCATCGTCACGAGCCGGGTACGCGTTTTATTCAGCGGCTGCTGGTGCGGCTGGTCTGGCGTTTGCCTATAGAGTGGCTGTTATAAAAGGCCCGGCGTCGCCGGGCCAGTTTTCAGGCGCTATTTTTGCGGCAGCTTGCCCGAAAAGAGAAAGCGCAGCACCGGGATCCGCAAATGGATCTCGTAAAGCATAAACGCGATACCGAAGACGAACACCAGACCGGCGAAAAAGCCCAGCGTATTGCTGCCGATATGCGGCACCAGGAAAATACCGTAAAGGATAGTCAGCGGGTGGTGCACCAGGTAGATAAACAGGGAGGCGTTGACCAGATAGGTCACGCGAGGCGAATGGCTGTTCAGCAGGCGATGTCCCAATGAAAACACCACGTTAACCATCCACAGCCCCATCATCATTGATACCACGGCGTCAATCTCATAGAGCCAGCCTTCGCCTTTACTCCATGTCTGATTAGCAATATAGGCGACAAACGCGAGCGCGGAACCGATAAACGTCCAGGGCACAGGTTTAATTAAAAGGGCCTTAATCGCCGGATATTTCCACGCCATCGCGCCCAGTATAAAGAAGGGCAGGAAGAACAAGGTTTGCATAACCACAAAATTAAACAGGGCATTGCTTAACAGCTGCGGCTCGAAAATAAACAGCAATCGCCGAATCGCTCCCCAAATCACGCTGCAAAGCAGGATAGCCAGGCTAAGACGTGTCCAGTTCAGCTCGGAATAGTCCGTTAATTGTCTGCCGTCACGCAGTTTTTTAAACAGCCATGCGCCGGTCAGGGTCAGCATAACCAACACCAGCAAAAACCACAGGTGCGAGATAAGATCCCAGCTAAGCGCATTAAATTTCTGATAAAGCGTTAGCTGGCTCCAGTCGCCAATTCTCGCGGTCCAGGCCTTTAGCATAAAAAACTGCGGCAGCGTCAGCAGCGGCACGGCCGCCAGCATCGGAATGCCTACACGCTCCAGACGCACCTTCAGCCAGTACTGCGGGCTGTAGCGTAAAAAGAGCATATAAGAGAAATAACCTGAAATAACGAAGAATACCTGCATCCTGAATGCGTGAATAAAATCATTCAGCAGCGTAAGCCATTCGGAAGCGTGCGGACTATTTACTGACCAGCTTTGGCTGGAATAAATCAACGAGACGTGAAAAGGTACGCCTAAAAGCATCAGGTAGGCTCTGATCGAGTCAAAAAAATATTCTCGCTGCCCGGATTGTTTTGTCATATTCGTCCCATATTCAACACGTTACAGCGTTTGCTCACCCTGAGCCACGCTAAAGCTTACCGCTTACTCTAGTGGAGAAAACACAGGTATACTATCAGGGGAATCCGTATCCGCTAAGCAGTTGAGAACAGGGCGCTAAAAGCAACAAATGCGAGGAACAAAAATGTTGTTGAGCTGTCGGAATTGCGAATTATCCATTAAGATGGATGGGATTGATTTAAGCACACGAAAGGGGGGGATGTGCTGATTAAAATGAAAAATAAGCCAAAACTGATGAAATTGCGTCTGATTGGCGCAACGGTTTTGCTGTCAATGTATGCCAGCTCCGGCTGGGCTTTCAGCATTGATGATGTAGCAAAACAGGCGAAAGATTTGGCCGGGAAAGGGTATGAAGCGCCCAAAAGCAATTTACCTTCCCAACTGCGCGAGATGAAATATGCTGACTATCAGCAGATCCAGTTCAATCGCGATAAAGCCTGGTGGAGCAAGCTGAAAACCCCGTTCAAGCTGGAGTTCTATCACCAGGGCATGTACTTCGACACGCCGGTGCAAATTAATGAAGTGACGGCGTCTACCGTTCATGAGATTAAATATTCACCGGACTATTTTAATTTCGGCAATGTTAAGCACGATCCTGAAACCGTCAAAAACCTTGGGTTTGCCGGATTTAAAGTGCTTTATCCGCTTAACAGTAAAAATAAAAAAGACGATGAGATCACCAGTTTCCTGGGTGCCAGCTATTTCCGCGTTATCGGGGCTGGTCAGGTTTACGGTCTTTCGTCGCGCGGGCTGGCTATTGATACCGCGCTGCCTTCCGGCGAGGAATTCCCGCGTTTTAAAACGTTTTGGGTAGAACGACCAAAACCGGCCGACAAGCATCTGGTGATCTACGCGCTGCTTGATTCGCCACGCGCGACCGGCGCCTATCGCTTCCTTATCACGCCAGGTAAAGAAACCACTGTCGACGTACAGTCGAAAGTCTACCTGCGCGATAAAGTCGGCAAACTGGGCGTAGCGCCGCTGACCAGCATGTACCTGTTCGGCGCTAACCAGCCTTCCTCGCAGGTTAACTATCGTCCTGCTCTGCATGATTCCGACGGCCTGTCGATCCATGCCGGCAACGGCGAATGGATCTGGCGTCCGCTGAATAACCCTAAACACCTCGCGGTCAGCACCTTTACCGTAGAGAATCCAAAAGGCTTCGGCCTGCTGCAGCGCGGCCGCGATTTCTCTCAGTATCAGGATCTGGACGACCGTTACGATCTGCGCCCAAGCGGCTGGATTGAACCGCAGGGCGAGTGGGGCAAAGGACGGGTGGAACTGGTAGAGATCCCGACGGCTGATGAAACCAACGACAACGTCGTGGCCTACTGGACGCCGGAAAGTCTGCCGGAGCCGGGCAAAGAGATGAACTTTAAGTATCGTCTGCACTTTACCCGCGACGAAAGCCAGCTGCACTCGCCGGATATGGCGTTTGTAAAAGATACGCTGCGCTCAACCGGCGATGTGAAACAGTCTAACCTTGTTCGTCAGCCGGACGGCACGGTCGCCTTTATCGTCGACTTCGCCGGTCAGGATATGAGCAAGCTGCCGGCCGATACGCCGGTTGCGCCTCAGGTCAGCATCGGTAATAACGGCGAGCTGGTGGAAAACAGCGTTCGCTACAATCCGGTCACCAAAGGCTGGCGTCTGGTGATCCGTCTACGCGTTAAGGACAACAAACAGCCTACAGAGATGCGTGCTGCGCTGGTTAACGGCGACAAAACGCTGACCGAAACCTGGAGCTATCAGTTGCCTGCCAATGAATAAGACTAACGCTGATTATATTGATGCGCTGCCTCTGCCCGCGGAGCGGAAAGAGGCGCTGCTGAACGCGCTGCCTGACCAGTCTGAGGCGGCTTTTAGCCAGCTGCATCAGACGCTGGGCGAGCCGCCAATGCCGGAGCGCGCGGACGACGCGCCGCTGGCTTCGGTGAAATCGCGGATTGAGATGACGTGGCCGGATGCCGTGGGTAAAGGCGAACAGTTTGCCGAAGATGCGCTGCATCGCACCACGCTGAAGGCGATGCCGCCCCACACGCGTTCTTCTATGTACCCGGAAGCCTGGCGTACTAACCCGGTGTCACGCGCGTGGGATTCTCTGCGCGGGCATAAAACCAAACCGCGCTATGCCAATGCCGAAGAGCAGCGTGCAGAAGATAAATGGCGTCACGTCGGATCGATTCGCCGCTATATCCTGCTGCTGCTGACCATCGCGCAAACGGTGATCGCCACCTGGTACATGAAAACCATTCTGCCTTATCAGGGCTGGGCGCTGATCGATCCTATGGAGATGATCAACCAGAACTGGCAGCAGTCGGTGCTGCAAATTCTGCCGTACGTGCTGCAAACCGGGATCCTGTTCCTGTTTGCCGTGCTGTTCTGCTGGGTTTCCGCCGGCTTCTGGACGGCGCTGATGGGCTTTTTACAGCTGCTGATCGGCAAAGACAAATACAGTATCTCGTACAACAGTAATGATAACGATCCCATTAACCCGGAACATCGTACCGCGCTGATTATGCCGATCTGTAATGAGGATGTGGAACGCGTTTTCGCTGGCCTGCGGGCTACCTGGGAGTCCGTGGTCAGAACGGGCGAACAGCAGCATTTCGATGTTTATATCCTCAGCGACAGCTACAACCCGGACATCGCGATGGCCGAGCAGAAAGCGTGGATGGAGCTGGTACGTGACGTGGGCGGGGAAGGGCGCATTTTCTATCGCCGTCGTCGTCGCCGCGTGAAGCGTAAAAGCGGCAACATCGATGACTTCTGCCGCCGCTGGGGCAGCCAGTACAGCTACATGGTGGTACTGGATGCGGACAGCGTCATGAGCGGCGAATGTCTGACCGGCCTGGTGCGTATGATGGAAGCTAACCCGAACGCGGGGATCATCCAGTCCTCGCCGAAAGCTTCCGGTATGGACACGCTCTATGCGCGCTGCCAGCAGTTCGCCACGCGCGTCTACGGGCCGCTGTTCACTGCCGGTCTGCACTTCTGGCAGCTGGGCGAGTCGCACTACTGGGGCCATAACGCCATTATCCGCGTGAAGCCGTTTATCGAGCATTGCGCGCTGGCACCGCTGCCGGGCGAAGGCTCATTCGCCGGTTCTATCCTGTCGCATGACTTTGTGGAAGCCGCGCTGATGCGCCGTGCGGGCTGGGGCGTGTGGATCGCTTACGATCTGCCCGGCTCCTATGAGGAGCTGCCGCCAAACCTGCTGGACGAGCTGAAACGCGACCGCCGCTGGTGTCACGGCAACCTGATGAACTTCCGCCTGTTCCTGGTTAAAGGGATGCATCCGGTACACCGTGCGGTGTTCCTGACCGGCGTGATGTCCTATCTGTCGGCGCCGCTGTGGTTCCTGTTCCTGGCGCTGTCAACGGCGCTTCAGGTGGTGCATACGCTGATGGAGCCGCAGTACTTCCTGCAGCCAAGACAGCTTTTCCCGGTCTGGCCGCAGTGGCGTCCCGAACTGGCGATAGCGCTCTTCTCCACCACTATGGTGCTCTTGTTCCTGCCTAAACTGCTCAGTATCATCCTGGTGTGGTTCAAGGGAGCGAAGCCTTATGGCGGCGTGGTGCGCGTAACCGTTTCGCTGTTCCTGGAAGTGCTGTTCTCCGTCCTGCTGGCGCCGGTGCGTATGCTGTTCCATACGGTGTTCGTGGTCAGCGCCTTCCTGGGCTGGGAAGTGGTCTGGAACTCGCCGCAGCGCGATGACGATGCGACCCCATGGAGCGAGGCGTTTAAACGTCACGGTTCTCAGATGGCGCTTGGCATCGTCTGGGCGGCAGGCATGGGCTGGCTGGATCTGAACTTCCTGTGGTGGCTGGCACCGATCGTCTTCTCGCTGATCCTCTCGCCTTTCGTGTCGGTGTATTCAAGCCGCTCCACGACCGGAATGGCGTCGAAACGCGCTAATCTGTTCCTGATCCCGGAAGAGTTTGAGCCGCCGAGAGAGCTGGTCGACACCGATCGCTACAACGCGCTGAACCGTGAACGTGCGCTGAAAGATGGCTTTATGCACGCGCTGTTCAATCCGTCGTTCAACGCACTGGCCAGCGCGATGGCCACTTCGCGCCACCTGAAAAGCGATATTCTGGAATTCGCCCGCGATCGCCGTGTCGAGCAGGCGCTGAGCGAGTCACCGGCGAAACTGGATCGCGATCGTCGTCTGGCGCTGATTAGCGACCCGGTGACGCTTTCCAGAATGCACTATCGTCTGTGGCAGAACGCCGATAAGTATCACGACTGGTTCGATTACTATCAGTCGCTGCGCATGAATCCGCTGGCTATTCAGCCGACGAAAATCTGATGCAGGCATAAATAAAAAATCCGGGAACGCAGGTTCCCGGATTTTTTTTGCCTTAAGGAAGAGGCGTTACTTTTTCGCTTCTACGCCCGGCGCGGCGTCGCGCGTCATAAACTGCTCGGTAACGTCCGGCAGATGATTCAGCGCCCAGTCGGCCATTGCCACTTCCTGCTCGCGGATCTGCGCGAAAATTCTTGCGCCTTCGGTATCGCCAACCAGTTCAGCCGCCGCAATCAGCGAGGTGTAGCTGGCAATTTCCAGGTTCTCAAACACATAGCTGCTGATAGCGCCTTTCACGACTTCATCATCCGCCATCATGCCGCCCATCGCCTGACCAAAAGCGGTCAGTTTACCCATGGTATCTTTAAAGACGGAATTTGAAGTATCGTAGCGGTCGATAACCGACTGTACCAGCGCCTGCTGCTGACGAGTTTCTTCAATATGCTGCACGATACGGGCTTTCAGATCGGGATAATGCTCAAGACGTTCTGCCTGTTTTTCCAGCATGCTTTCCGCCTGTTTTTCCATCGCGTGCGCATCTTTCACCCAGGCTAAATAGTTCTCTTCATGCGTTGTCATGGTGTACCTCTTGATTGAATTATTTTCCGGGGGCCAGCTTCTGGCGTTACTGCTGCTCAGCGATGACGGTAAGCTTCTCGTCAGTGGCCTTCTCTTCTTCCAGCGTTTCGCCCAGCAGGCGAGCAGCCTCTTTATAGCCCAGCTTTAAAGCCAGCGCGCGCAGCGTGCCGTAAGTGGCAATCTCATAGTGCTCGACTTTTTGCGCCGCGCCGATCAGGCCAGCGTCACGAACCGGGCCAGCCTCCACGGAATCAATAATTTCCTGGGCTTCTTCTACCAGGCCTTCAAGCGCGTGGCATTTCATTCGCTTAATGCGCACGCCGTCGGTGCTTTCCACCAGCTGGTCCAGACGCTCTATCTGGCCCTGAGTCTCTTCAAGATGCTGTTTGAAAGCGGCTACCAGTTTTTCATCGGTAGCGGCACGCGCCATTTTAGGCAGGGCGCGAGAGATTTGTTTTTCTGCGCTATACACATCCGACAGGTCATGAATAAATAAATCTTCCAGCGTCTTGATGGTCATATTTCACTCCATTTCAATAACAGGAAAGAAAGTGCAAATTCACACTCTGTAAAGCTACAGGAATAAGGTTAGCCTGGTCTGAGCATTTCGGAAGGCAAGAAGGGGAGAATATCCTTTTCAAGGAATATTCTGAGACAGCGGTCACAGACAGAGGGGAAAAAATATAATTAACAAATAGTTAACTCCTGAACGTTATCAACGACCCACGCTGGCGAGCTGTTAAAAAGTCGCCGGAGATAAAGCATCTGGAAACGTCAGACTTCCAAAAATAGCGGCGGTACTTTACGGAAAAACGGTTCGTTTTGCCCGCCAACAGATACTGTGGCGGGCTTAAGATTAATTAAACCGTTGCCTGGGCGCTTGCCATTCCCGGCACCAGGATAATCTTGCGACAGTCTTCCTGACGCTTTTCAAAGATCTCATAGCCACGTGCCGCCTCTTCCAGCGGCATATGGTGGGTAACGATCTCTTCGGGTTTCAGGTGGCCCTGCTCGATCAGTTTCAGCAGATCGGGAAGGTAAGCGTGAACGTGAGTCTGACCCATTTTAAAGGTCAGCCCTTTATCAAAGGCATCGCCGAACAGGAAGCCATGAATAAAGCCCGCATAAACGCCCGGTACGCTGACAATGCCGCCACGGCGCACGGCCGCAATGCACTGGCGTAGCGCTTTGCCGCTGCTGCCTTCCAGCTTCAGGTTGCTGAGCACGGTTTCCGTCAGGCTGCCTTTGGCCTCAAACCCTACCGCATCGATCACCGCATCCACACCGCGATGGCCTTTGGTATTTTCAATAATCCAGGCGGCCGGATCGTCATTTTCATCAAAATTGATCGGGATAACGCCATAGCGCTCGCGCGCAAAGGCCAGCCGGTAATTATGATGGTCAATCATAAAAATCTGCTCGGCGCCCGCCAGTCTGGCGCAGGCGGCGCTGAGTAAGCCAACCGGGCCGGCGCCAAAGATAGCCACGCTGGAACCCTGTTTGACTTCAGCGTTCTGTACCGCCTGCCAGGCCGTGGGCAGAATATCGGAAAGAAACAGTACTTTCTCATCCGACAGCGTGTCCGGCACTTTAAAAGGGCCGGCGTTGGCTTTCGGCACGCGCACGTATTCCGCCTGTCCGCCGGGAATACCGCCATAAAGGTGGCTGAAGCCGAACAGCGCGGCGGGCGGCGTGATTTTTTTCGGGTTCAGAATGGCACCGCGGCCGCTGTTAGTGGTTTCACAGGCGGCATACTGATGCAGATGACAGAAAAAACAATCGCCGCAGGCAATCACAAAGGGAATAACCACCCGATCGCCTTTTGCGACTTTGGTCACGCCACTGCCTGCTTCCACCACTTCGCCCATAAACTCGTGGCCAAAAATGTCGCCATGCTCCGTGCTGGGAATTTTTCCGCGGTAAAGATGCAGATCGGAACCACAGATAGCGGTGGCCGTTACGCGCAGAATAATATCGTCTGCGGCTTCAATCGTCGGGTCGGGCATGTTATCAACGCTGACCCGATGCGGGCCGTGGTAGGTAAGGGCTCTCATAGTCTCTGCTCCGGTATTTTTTTCAGTCTCACGTCAAGGCAAAAAAATTTGCGTTTACCAAGCATAGAACATGAAAAACGAACGCAGGGCGCGCGGCGAGCCGAAAGGTCAAACATCGGACAAAGAGAAGGCTAAAATTAAGGAAGATTTTACGGATATTTTGCGCTGCGCAGGCTTACTGCCCTTAGCCGTTGCTGTACAATGGCGCGTTTTTTATACGGATCGGGAAAGGTAATGACCACACTGTTACGTGCTTTATTGCTGGCATGCTGCCTGACGATGCTGACCGGCTGCGGCAGCATCATCAGTCGAACCCTGCCCGGACAGGGGCACGGCAATCAATACTATCCTGGCGTGCAGTGGGATGTCCGTGATACGCCCTGGCGCTTTCTGACGATTATCGATTTGCCGCTGTCGCTGGTTCTCGATACGTTGCTGCTGCCGGTGGATGCGCACCACGGACCCTACGAGTAAAATTACTCCCAGCGGTCTGCGCGGTCGGAATCGCTGTTATCGTCTTCCCACTCGTCCGCCGCTGCTTTGCCTTCTTCGGTATCGCCCGGCGGCTCCAGCTGAAATTCGCCTTCATCCCACTCATGCAGCGTATTTTCCGGCAGCCACTCCTGACGCAGTTCGATCTCGTCAAAATCACCGTCGAAAATGGCCTGTGCCGCTTCACCGCTGCGCAGCGCCAGCACCTCTCCCTCTTCGATATCATCCGCCAGGAACTCCGCCTGCCACATGATATCGCCATCCTGCATCACATATTTTTGCAGGTTGAACTGGCTGACCGCGGCATCGTCCTCTTCCATCTCCGGATTAGCGGCCAGAAACTCTTCACGCGCAGCGTCGATAGCCTCTTCCAGGGTTGCATACATGCTCATTGGGTATCTCCATAACGAAAAATGCAGGTTTTAAAGAAGGATAGTAGAAGATCGGCTGCGGTAAACCCGGCGAAGGAAAAAAAGATGAGATAATTTATCTATTAGTATTAGTTAGTTACATAAAAATCGGACAGGCGGCTGACGAAAAGTCTCAAGTCAGAGGGCAATCTGTCCCGAGGCGCCTGGCCACCGTTTATCGTATCCGGTGGCCAGGGGACATTTGGCTACCTTTTATCGCATCCGGCGGCCAGGGCACCTCCGGTCAGGCGTCAGCCATCGCCCTTTTATATTTACGCAGAAGCTGCTGGATATCGTGCAGTCGGCCTACCGCAACCGAAGTGAGTTTCTCTCTGGAAACGTTGCGGTCAAGGGAAATGCAGTCTTTCCAGAGTGAACGTCCGGCAATCACGCCAGAAGCGCCGTTGCGCAGGGAGATCTCCACCTGTTGCAGAAAGGTCTGGTGATCGACGCCGGCAGACAGCACCGCCCAGGGAATGGAACCGCAAATTTCGGTGACGCTGGCGCAGGCGGCTTCTGTCCCCGGATAGGGTATTTTCAGCACCTTAGCGCCGCAGTCAATACAGGCACGGCAGCCATCCTGAATAAGCTGAGGAATTTTATTCTGATAAGTCTCCTTGTTCTCATTTTCCAGTTGATAAGTCAGGAACTCCACTACCAGAAGCAGATCTTCACGCGCGAAGTCGGCAATAACCTCACGCAGCGTGGCAAGGTTATCGGTATTAGCCTCAGGCGTATCCGTACGTAAATAAATCATAATTTTTCCACCCGTGGCACCCAGCTCACGCACCTTACGCGCGTTAATGCCTTCAACCATTCTGGAAATACGGTAGCCCTGCGGGGAGAGATCCCAGCCGGAAGCATCCAGCCCAACCAGCAGCGCGGTATCACGCGGCACCACGTTTTCATCAACAATTCCCGGCACGGCACAAATGGGATCGACTAATACGCAGCCTGCCTCTGCCGCCAGATAGCGGGTAATGTCATATTTAGTTTTGCCTAAGGTTTCGTTGCTGATTTTTGCCTGCTCTTCGGGCGTGGCGGCTAACAGCGTTCTCATTCCTCCCCGCTGATCGCAGGCGATGACCATCATTGAACCGGTGGCATCACAAATCATTTGATAACCACGACGTTCTGCTGTTGTCATTTTATTCATAAGTCTGATCCTTATAGAGCTGATTATCGGAAATAAACTAAACGCGGCTGAGGAAACATTCGATCCAGGAAATAATTTCGCTATCGTTAATGCCTTTATCCTGATCGGCGATAAAGGTATGTCCCAATTGCATTGGCCGGGCTTTACCTGCAAGATCCATTAATTCAGGAATATAGTCTTCGCCCGGGTGGCCTTTAACCCGGCAGGCGCAGCGCGATTTATAACGTTGAGCGACCAGTTGCGGCGATATCTGATTCCATATTTCAACAGTGTGCTGACAGCCGGAGACGGCCAGATAATGCTTTAAAATTTCTTTTTCACGAAAGCCAAACCAGGCGTCCATAATGAAAAGCGTTTTTTCCGGTGCCATCCGCACAATATTAAACATGGCCTCATAGGCGGCATAGCCCAGCTTGCGGTTTAAGGGTCTGTCGATAATGTCCGCAAACTGAAGCATAAAGGGCTCTTTAATCCCATCTATACTTAATACCGGCGCATTAAGGCGTTCGGCAAGCATTTGCGCGATGCGGCTTTTCCCGGATGCCGGGATACCATTGACTAAAATTATTTTCTTCATAATAACCTGATAATTTCATCAACCGTGGTGGCTTGTCTTATTTGTGCCAGCGTCTCCGCTTTGTCCAGTAGTTCTACAATAGAGGCAATCCCTTGCGTAATATGCGTGTCGCTGTCCATACCGCTGAACATCACGATAATATCAACTGGCTCGCTATCGCTGATTGAGACAGGGCGCGCCAGAGTGAGCAGACTAAAACCGTTTTTAATAACGCCACACTCCGGTCGCGCATGAGGAATGGCTATGCCTTCTTCAAACACATAATAGGCGCCGTATTTTCTGGTGTTATCGATAACGGCCTGGGGATATTCAGCAGTGACGAATCCTCCTTTAATTAATGGCGCGGCGGCGATTGCTATTAAATCTTCCCAGGCTTCGACGTTTATGCCGATCTGAATATACTGGTTCTGTGCAAGAAACTGTCGGATGCTCATATCACCTCATATATTTCTGCGGATAGTATTTCTCAGTTCATCCATTCTTATAAACAGGTCATCGACGCGGTGACGATAGTTTTTCCGGGAAGAGAAAATCTTAATGGCCTGATTATATTTAACCATTAGCTTTTTCTGCGTGTTGCTATCCGTCGGGTTTTTCGATAGCGCCGATTCCAGTAGAGATAATTCGTCTTCTGTTCTTAATGCCTCTTCGTCATCTTCACTATTTTGCTGCTGGTGCGATGATGTAAAAATATTCTTCAATTTTGCAAACATCAGCCTCTCCACATTTTTTATTAATCCGTTTCGGTTTTAACAACGTCAGGAAGGGAATGCCCGGTCAGTTTGCGATTAACGAACCAGGTAATGAAAATGGCAAAGGCGATAAAGCCAGCCACGAACAGCCAGTCATGTTGCAGAGCGTGCCCTAATACCAGACCTGCGCCGATAACATCGGAATCACTGAAGGTGACGCCTTGAAAACCAAAGTTTTCCAGCAGCGGCACCAGAATGGCGGGTAATAAAGTGATAAATAAGCCATGCACCACGCCGCCAATAATGGCACCTTTTCTGCCGCCCAGCGCGTTGCCAAATACGCCGGCCGTTCCTCCGGCAAAGAAATTCGTCAATAGGCCGGGCAAAATCATCGCCAGACCAAACAGGGGAAAAACAATCATACCAATAAGGGAACCAACGGTAGTGGCAAGAAAGCCGACGATGACCGCGTTGGGCGCGTAGGGGAACAGCACCGGACAATCCAGCGCGGGTTTGGCATCGGGCACCAGGCGCATGGCAATACCTCTGAATGCCGGAACCAGCTCGTTCAGCAGCAGGCGTACGCCGCTATAAAGCACAAATACCCCGGCGACAAACTGCATCGATTGCATAAAGGCATACATAAGGTAGTTGGTGCCCCCGGCGAACCGGGCAATATACTCCGGCCCGGCGACAAACGCGGGGATGAGGTACATCGGCACCATCACCACGGCCATCGACAGGTAGGTGTCCTGTAAAAATTTGAAGTGATCGGGCAGCTCTAAATCTTCCGTGGAACGGGAGTTCTTACCGATAGCGCGCGCTACGGCGGCCTGAACCAGATAGCCAAGCGTACAAAAGTGGCCAAGGGCAATATCGTCCGAGTCGGTGATTTTCCGCACTACGGGCTGAGCGATAGCAGGCATCAGGACGGCCATCACGCCGCCAAATATGCCGCCGGTAAGGATAAGCGTGAGGCCGGTCAGCCCGGCTTTGTAGCCGATGACCGTGCCGATCGTGGCCATCCACAGCAGCGCCTGGCCGGTAAGGAAGATATATTTAAACGGCGTAAGGCGTGCAATCAGGATATTGACGGCAAAAATGACCAGCAGCGTCAGCGCCACTTCCGATCCCAATTCGCGGTTAGCCACGCCGGCGATGGCCGCCACGTCGGTAATGTAGCCTTTCATGCCAAAGCCGCTGGTAAAGATATCATTGAGAAAGGTCAGCGTTTCTACAATGATATTAATACCCGCCATCATAATCAGAAAACCGAGCAGGGTTTTAAATGTCCCCTCAAGCGTTTTCCCGAAAGATTTTTTTTGCAGGATAAGGCCAGTCATAGCAATTAAAGCGATTAAGATGGCAGCCTGGCCTAAAAAATCTTTAATAATAAAATGAATGATTGCGTCCATTTAACACCTCACTTTTTTTGGGTGCCTAACCAGGCCAGGATTTTCTCTTCCAGTTCTTTTTTATCGGTCAGCTTATTCAGGATGATGACCCGTTTTTTTTCTTCCTCACTGGCGTCGGAATTCAGAATGTCAGCAAATATTTTTTGTGTGAGGATAATGTCATACTTAAATGACGAAGCTTCCGATACCGTGGTGTGATCGATATCAGCATCAATAGATAATTTATGAAGAACAGACTTCGCGCTCATTTCAATAGCAAAGCTTGAGCCGAGGCCGCAGCCACATACGCAGAGTACTTTAAGCATGTTATTACCCTCAGATAAGATTATTTACTTTAGCCAGTTTGTAGAAGTTACTCTCTTTATCTAGCAAACGTTTGTCAGAGTCATTCAGATCAATAGGGATGGCTTTGTTATTGTTGTTGATGACGATAATTTTATTGGTCAGGCCGCTATTAATACATCTGACCACTTCTTCAGCCAGGATCGCGCCCTGGATAATTTCCTCCCCTGTTGGAAAACCGTTGCGTAAACCATAACCCATAATGGTTTTTCTGATCCTGATGCCAACCTTGTGCTCAAGTTTGCCGATCATGGTATCAATCGCACCCTGGAAACCGGGCGTATACTCTTTAGTATAGCCTTCGGAGCAAAGGATAATAACGCTGTTCTGCTGCGCTGCTTTCTGCCTGATGGTTTCTGCCAGTAAATCGATATCCCAAACCGATTCAGGAATAAGCGCAATATCCGCATTGCTTTTCAGGGCAGCCTGTAGGGTTAATTCACCGCAGTAGCCGCCCAGTAATTCGATCATAAATATTCTGCCGGGAAGCCCGCGGCCGGTATTGCGCAGTTTGGCAACCTCACTGATAACCTGTTCGCAGGCGGTGGAAAAGCCGATAGTGTAGCTATTGCCGATAATATCATTATCGATCGTCATGCCTATGCCATAGCAGTTAATACCGTAGCCGCTAAGGGTTTTTAAAAACTGGAAAGAACCATCGCCGCCGCCCATAACCAGACAATCAATTTTCTTTTTACGGATGTTTTTTACAATTTTTTCATACTCAGCTTTTTTACATTTTTCTTCTCTTCGACCGGAGGCGATAAGCGGTACCGGCGACAGGGAAAAATCAACAAGATCGCGGCGTGCTATATCCTTCGCGCTGTTTTTAAGCAGGCCGTTAATTCCACCATCAAAAATAACGATTTCATAATTCGTCATTCTGTTTATCTGAAACAGGACGTTGTTTATACCGCTGACATCACCGCCGCTAATGACCAGCCCTATTTTCATCGCCGACCTCAAATTAAATTTTTATCGTTAATCTGAGAATCGATGTTAAAGATGCCTGAATTATATTTTTCGAAGCCGGTCACACTTTAAGGATGAAATAGCCCCGTGCCGGTCATTGACAGCAATAAAAATGACTTATTTTTGTGATGGACATCACCATGGAAAACAGCGTTAGTTCGGGATTTTTATATAACTATATGTTTATTAATGGATTAATTTTTGTGAGCTAAATCTCGCTCGCGCCGAATAGCGTCAGAAACAAGTTGTTGCGGGATTTGTGAGTGAATTCACATTAAAGCAGGTTTTGATTTGAAGCCGCCGCAGAAAATAAAGGCGGGGCAGGCGGAGAGGGCAAAAAAAAACTCCGCCGGGGCGGAGTTTTGCCGATAAAGCTGAGGCTTACTGCAGCAGAGACAGCACGCCCTGTGGAACCTGGTTGGCTTTTGACAGCACGGAGGTACCAGCCTGCTGAAGGATCTGCGCCTTCGACATGTTAGAAACTTCAGTTGCGTAGTCAGCATCCTGGATACGTGACTGTGACGCGGTCAGGTTGGTCACAGAGGTGTTCAGGTTGTTGATGGTGGATTCAAAACGGTTCTGAATCGCACCCAGGCCGCTACGTGCGGTATCAACGTCTTTGATACGCGCGTCGAGGTCTGACAGGTTACCGCCGGTCACGCTGAAGGTTGCGCCCAGGCCAGAAGACTGGAAGCCTGCACCTGACAGGTCGATATTGATGACGTTAGCGTCGGTTGCGTCGTTGGCGCCAACCTGGATTTTTACGCTGC